>DAMDPH010000012.1:0-44252 GCA_032082785.1 Sphingobium sp.
CCGCTCTTCGCCCTCTTCATGCGCAATGCGGTGGCGCTGGGCAATGTGGCGCGGCCGAGCGGGCCGGTGCGCTGGGCCGGACGCCTGCTGCACGCGATCCGCCGCAACAGCCGCAGGGGCGCGCGGCGGAACATCGCCTATCATTATGATCTGGGGAATGATTTCTACCGGCTCTGGCTCGACGCGGACATGCATTATAGCAGCGCGCTGTTTGCCGATCCCGAAGACTGCACCGAGCCGCTGGAACAGGCGCAGCGGCGCAAGGTCGATGCGGTGCTGGACCGGCTGCCGCTGGCCGATGGCGCGGCGATGCTGGAAATTGGCTGTGGCTGGGGCGGGCTGGCGCAGCAGGCGATGGAGCGCCATGCGCTGCGCTATGACGGCCTGACGCTCTCGACCGAGCAGGCGGCCTATGCCCGCGACCGGCTGGGGCAAGGGGCGCGCATCCTGTTGCAGGATTATCGCGATACGCACGGGCAATATGACGCCATCGCCAGCGTTGAGATGGTAGAGGCGGTGGGACAGCGCTACTGGCCCGACTATCTCGCCGCCATCGCCCGGCTGCTCAAGCCCGGCGGCCGCGCCGCGATCCAATATATCTGCATCGACGACGCCATTTTCGAGGATTATGCGCGCGGCGCCGATTTCATCCAGACCTATATCTTTCCCGGCGGCATGCTGATTTCGGAGAGCCGTTTCCGCGCGCTGGCGGAAGCGCAGGGGCTGGCGTGGCAGGATGTCCACCGCTTCGGGCCACATTATGCCGAGACTTTGCGCCGCTGGCGCGAGGCGTTCGACCGCGCCATCGAGGAAGGCCGGCTGCCGCCCAGCTTCGACGCGCATTTCGTCGGGCTGTGGCGCTATTATCTTCAATATTGCGAAGGCGGCTTTCGCGGTGGCACCATCGACGTCGCGCAGGTGACGCTGGCGAAAGCCGCCTGAGGCCTCAGCCCTCGACGCGCAGCCGGTGGCCGTTCGGGGCGTCCGACTGGAGCAGCGCCAGGATCGCGTCGGCCACTGTCTCCGGCCCCTTGAGGGTCGCGGGATCTTCGCCGGGAAAGGCGCGCGCGCGCATTGCCGTGCGGGTTGCACCGGGATCGACGATATGGGTGCGGATGGCGGAGATATTCTTCACTTCCTCGCCATAGGCGCAGATCAACGTTTCCAGCGCCGCCTTGGACGCGCCATAGCCGCCCCAATAGGCGCGGGGCTGGGCCGCGACGGAGGAGGTGAGGGCGATCAGGCGCGCGTCCGCGCTGGCACGCAGCATCGGATCGAAAGCGGCGATCAGCGCCTGCTGCGCGGTGATGTTGAGCGTCAGCAGCCGCGCAAATTCCTTGGGATCGATAGCGGGCACGGCGGCGAGCGAGCCGAGCGTGGCGGCATTCAGCACCATCACGTCCAGCGCCTGCCAGCGGCCGGAAATCGCCTGCGCCAGGCGGCCGATGCTTTCCCCGTCGGTGAGGTCCAGCGGCGCGATGGTGGCGCTGCCGCCATCGGCATGGATCTGCTCTTCCACCTCTTCCAGTCCGCCGCTGGTCCGCGCGGTCAGGATGACATGCGCACCGGCGCGGCCAAGCGCCAGCGCCGTCGCCGCACCAATTCCCCGGCTCGCGCCGGTGACGAGGGCCAGTTTGCCGGAAAGGGGGAGGCCGCCTGCGCTCATATCATCTCCTTATATGCCGAAAAGATAAGCCCCGCCGAAGCGCGTCGGCGGGGCTGATTGGCTAGCCGGGACCGGCGACAAATGAAAGCGCGGCCTTGGCCGCCGCCCTCAGACGACGCGTTCGGCCAGCAGTTCGAGCTGGTTCTGCACCACCGCATCATCCTGATCGGTGAGGGTGGTGGGATAATCGCCGGTGAAGCAGGCGTCGCAATATTGCGGCCGGATGTCGGCGCGCTTGGCCTCGCCCAGCGCCTTGTACAGGCCGTCGATCGAGATGAAGGACAGGCTGTCGGCGTGGATGAAATCCTGCATGCCGCCAATATCCAGCCGATGCGCCAGCAGCTTCGTCCGCTCCGGCGTGTCGACGCCGTAGAAGCAGCTATGCTTGGTCGGCGGGCTGGCGATGCGCATATGCACTTCGGCCGCGCCGGCTTCGCGCATCATCTGCACGATCTTGAGCGAAGTGGTGCCGCGCACGATCGAATCGTCGATCAGCACGATCCGCTTGCCTTCGATCAGCGCGCGATTGGCATTATGTTTGAGCTTCACGCCCAGATGGCGGACCTTGTCCCCCGGCTGGATGAAGGTGCGGCCGATATAATGCGACCGGATGATCCCCAGTTCGAAGGGAATGCCCGATTGCTGCGCATAGCCGATCGCCGCCGGCACGCCGCTGTCGGGCACCGGAATGACATAATCGGCCTCGACCGGATTTTCGATGGCAAGCTGCGCGCCGATCGCCTTGCGGACCGAATAGACGCTCGAGCCGTCGACGATCGAGTCGGGGCGGCTGAAATAGACATGTTCGAAAATGCAGGGGCGCGAATGCGTCTCGCCAAAGGGGCGATGGCTGCGCACCTGACCGTCATGGGTGACGATCACCAGTTCGCCCGGCTCGATCGAACGGATATAGTCGGCGCCGACCACGTCGAAGGCGACCGTCTCGGACGCGAAGATGACCGAGTCGCCGAGCTTGCCCATCACCAGCGGACGAATGCCCAGCGGATCGCGGCAGGCGATCATGCCTTCGGGCGTCATCACGATCAGCGAATAGGCGCCTTCGATCTGCTTGAGCGCGTCGATGAACTTGTCGAGCAGCGTCCGGTAGCTGGACGTGGCGACCAGATGAATGATGACTTCGGTGTCCGAGGTGGACTGGAAGATCGAACCACGGCGAATCAGCTCACGGCGCAGCTTCATGGCGTTCGAGATATTGCCATTATGCGCGACGGCGAAGCCGCCCGAATTCAGCTCGGCATAGAGCGGCTGCACATTGCGCAGCGACGTTTCGCCGGTGGTGGAGTAGCGCACATGGCCACAGGCGGCGTCGCCGGGCAGGCCCCGAATCACTTCGTCGCGGTCGAAATTGCCGGCCACATGGCCCATCGCCCGGTGGGTGTGGAAATCATGCCCGTCCCAGCTGGTGATGCCCGCGGCCTCCTGACCGCGATGCTGAAGCGCATGAAGGCCTAGCGCGACGATGGCAGATGCCGTTTCCGCACGGGAAACGCCAAAAATGCCACATTCCTCGCGCAACTTATCGTCGTCGAAAGGGTTTGTCGTAAACATGGGTGCGACCGGATCCATTGCCGTTCCTGCTCCTGCCGGAGGAGCGCTGCTGGCGGGCATATAGTGGCTATGGCCGCGTTTGTCGCCCTCCTGTCATAAAAAAGCATGAGACAGATTTTCTTGACGCTCTCATTGCGACCCTTGGCGGGCGCTGCGACGCGTCGTTTCGCCTACTGGCGCTCGGCACCGGGGCAGGTTAAAGGTGCACGCAGATGCATCGTTTCGCCAATCCCGCCCGCTTCCTCAAAATCGCGAGGCCCCTGACCGGCTGGCTGTTCTGGCCGGGCGTGTTGCTGCTGGCCATCGGTTGCGGCTGCGGGCTGTTCGTGACGCCGGCGGACTATCTTCAGGGGCAGACGGTGCGCATTCTCTATATCCATGTGCCGGCGGCCTGGCTGGGCATGGCCGGCTGGGGCGGGATCACGGTTGCGGCGCTAATGCAGCTTGTGTGGCGGCATCCGCTGGCGAGCGTTGCGGGGCGCGCCATTGCCGTGCCGGGCGCGCTGTTCACCGCCATCTGCCTGCTGACCGGCTCCATCTGGGGGCGACCGACCTGGGGCACCTGGTGGGAATGGGACGGGCGGATGACCTCCATGCTGGTCCTCTTCTTCCTCTATCTGGGTTATATCGCGCTCGCCAATGCCAGCCTGCGCCAGTCGCAGGGCGGGGTCAGCCCGGTCGCTGCAATTTTCGGGCTGGTCGGCGCCGTCAACCTGCCGATCATCAACCGGTCGGTGGTCTGGTGGAACAGCCTGCATCAGGGGCCGAGCATTACGCTGCGCGGATCGAGCATCGACGGGGCGCTGCTCTGGCCGCTGGGGCTGACGCTTACAGGCTTCACATTGCTGTTCGCGGCCATCGTTCTGATGCGGATGCGGACCATCTTGGCGCAGACCAAGGTCGAAGCGCGCATGCAGCGGCTGGCGCGAGGCTGAGGCGATGAACCAATGGGCTTTCGTGATCGCCGCCTATGGCGTGGGGCTGGCCGGCACGGTCGGTGTGACGCTGCTGAGTTGGCGGGCGATGCGTGCGGCCGAACGGCAGGCGGAGCATCAGGCCGCCCGTCCGGCGGAGCGCGCCTGACAAGATGATGAAGGCCAAGCATCAACGGCTGATCCTGGCGCTGCTCGCGCTCGCCGCGCTGCTCGGCGCCGGCCTGTTGGCGGCGTCGGCGCTGCGCGACGAGGCGGCCTATTTCTATACGCCGCATGATGTGCAGACCAAGGGCGTCGAACCGGGGCGGGCGATCCGGCTGGGCGGCATGGTGGTGAAGGGCAGCCTGCGACGCGCGGCCGACGGCGTGACGCTGCGCTTCGTGGTGAGCGACGGCAAGGCGACCGTGCCCGCCCGTTTCAGCGGCATCGCTCCCGATCTGTTCAAGGAAGGCAGCGGCGTGGTGGCCGAAGGCAGCTTCGCTCCCGACGGCATGTTCGTCGCGACCAATTTGCTGGCCAAGCATGACGAACGCTACATGCCCCGCGAGTTGGAGGGGATACGCTATGACGAAGAGACGCATGAAGTGAAGGCGGCGCCGTGAGAGCTGAAGACGGTCTGATCGCCTCGAACAGGATCTTGGTTTCGAGCGTCGGAGGCGGCGCATGATCGCGGAAGCTGGTCTGGCGGCGCTGTGGTTGGCCGCGGCGTTGGCGCTGCTGCAATTGCTGCTGGTGGGCTTGGGTCTTCGGGCGGCCAAGCCGGAGCTGCTTGACGCAGCACGACCCGCGGCGGTGGCGCAAGGGGCGCTGGCGGCGCTGGCCTTCGGACTGCTCGTGTGGCTGTTCCTGCGATCGGATATGTCGGTGCTGCTGGTCGCGACCAACAGCCATGCCGACAAGCCCTGGCTGTACAAGCTCGCCGGCACCTGGGGCAATCATGAAGGATCGATGCTGCTCTGGGTCATGGTGATGGGCATGGCCGGCGCGGCGGTTGCCTTGTTCGAGCGGACGCTGGACCGCGCGTCGCATATGGCGACACTCGGCGCGCAGGCGGCGATCTCGCTCGGCTTCTATGCCTTCCTGCTTTTTGCTTCCAATCCCTTCGCCCGGCTCGACCCGCCGGCGCCGCAGGGGCAGGGGCTCAATCCGCTGTTGCAGGACCCCGGCCTCGCCTTCCACCCGCCGACGCTCTATCTGGGCTATGTCGGCCTGTCGGTCGCCTTCTCCTTTGCGGTAGGCGCGCTGATTACCGGGCGGGCCGATGCCGTGTTCGCGCGCGCGATGCGGCCCTGGGTGCTTGGCGCCTGGGTGCTGCTGACGCTGGGGATCACGGCGGGAAGCTATTGGGCTTATTATGAGCTGGGCTGGGGCGGCTGGTGGTTCTGGGACCCGGTCGAAAATGCCTCGCTCATGCCGTGGCTGGCGGCGACGGCGCTGCTGCACAGCGTCACGGTGCTGGCCAATCGCGACTCCCTGCGCGCCTGGACGCTGATGCTCGCGGTGGTGGCTTTTTCCATGTCCATGGTCGGCACCTTCCTCGTGCGGTCGGGTATCCTGACCAGCGTTCACGCTTTTGCCGTCGATCCGGCGCGGGGCAGCTTCATCCTGGCCCTGCTCGCCCTCTATATCGGGGGTGCGCTGGCTCTGTTCGGCTGGCGCATCGGCCGTGTGCGGGAGGGCGCGCATTTCGAGCCGGTTAGTCGTGAAGCGCTGCTGGTGGTCAATAATCTGCTGCTTTCGGTGCTGCTGGGGCTGGTGCTGATCGGCACGCTCTATCCGCTGCTCACCGAGGCTTTCGGTCATAAGGTGTCGGTGGGGCCGCCCTATTTCAACCGCGTTGCCGGGCCGATCGCCTTGCTGCTCCTCATCTTCATGGGGGCGGGGCCGCTGACGCGCTGGCGACGGGATCGCGCAGCCGTGGTCGGTCGGCGACTGATCCTTCCGGCGGCACTGGCGCTGATCGTGGCGCTGCTGCTCGGCTATTATGCGGCCGGACGGATCGGCATTCTGCCCTTCCTCGGCCTGGTGGTGGCGGGCGGAATTGGTGTCGCCAGCCTGCTGCCGCTCATCAAGCGAAAGCCGTGGCGCACGCCGCTGTTCGTCTGGGGCATGGTGATCGCGCATCTTGGCTGCGCCGTCAGCCTGGCCGGCATGGCGAGCGAGTCGGCCTTCACGACGGAAACGCTGGTGGCCGCACGTCCCGGCGAGACGATCCGCACCGCAGGCTGGGACGTGGAGTTTCAGCGCGTCCTGCCGATCGCCGGCGATAATTGGTCGGCGTTGCAGGCGGACATGATCGTCAGCCGCGACGGCGGCGCCACGCGGGTGGCGCTTCACCCGCAAGCGCGCTTTTTCGCTACCCCGCCTACCCCCACGAGCGAGGCAGCCTTGCTGACGCACCGGCTGGGGCAGCTATATATTGTTCTGGGGCAGGAAGCGCAGGACGGCCGATGGCAGCTGCGTATCTGGTGGAAGCCGCTGGTGACGCTGATCTGGATCGGCGGGATCATGATTGCGCTGGGCGGCCTTATGGCGCTGCTCGGGCGGGAAAAGCGCGGATGGATGCGCAAATGGCGGCGGCGGGGAGAATGGGCGTGAAACGCTTGTGGATATGGTTGCCGATGGCGCTGTTCCTCGGCCTGCTCGCGCTATTCGCCATCGGCCTCAACCAGCCTGACGATCATGTCATCCGTTCCAAGCTGGTGGGCAAGCCGTTGCCGGCCTTTGACCTGCCGGCGGCCGCCAGCGATCGGCTCGGCCTGACCAGCGTGCAGCTGGCGACCGGCAAGCCGCGCCTGCTCAATATTTTCGCCAGCTGGTGCGTGCCCTGCGCGGCGGAGGCGCCGCAGCTGATGGCGCTCAAGCAAGCGGACGTGGAGATCGACGCCATCGCCATTCGCGACGCGCGTCCCGACGTCGACGCCTTCCTCTCCCGCTATGGCAATCCCTATGCCCGCATCGGCCTGGACGCGCGCAGCAGTGTGCAGATCGCGCTCGGATCTTCGGGCGTGCCGGAAACCTTCCTGATCGACGGCAAGGGGCGCATTCTGCATCAGCATATCGGCGACATTCGTGCGGACGATGTGCCGGTGATCCTCGAACGACTGAAGGCGGCGCGATGAAATATCTGCTTACCGTCTGCCTGCTGCTGATCGGCGTGCCGGTGATGGCCCAGACCGCTTTGCCGCCGGCGCCCTATGCCGACCGACAGCTTGCGGACCCGGAGCAGGAGCGGCAGGCCCGCAAGCTCATGGAGACGATCCGCTGCCTGACCTGCCAGAGCCAGTCGATCGCCGACAGCGACGCCAGCATGGCCGCCGACATGCGCTCCCAGATCCGCGAGCGGATCATGGCGGGTGAGAAGCCGGAGCATATCCGCGCCTGGCTGGTCGAACGCTATGGCGATTGGGTGAGCTATGAGCCGACCGCCGCGCCCATCCTGTGGCCCTTATGGGCGGCGCCCTTGCTGCTGCTGGCGCTGGGCGGGCTGCTGGTTCGCAGCCGTATCAGGCGGCGCGTGTCATGAGCGGCTGGTTGCTGGCCATCCTGCTCGCCTTTGCGGTGCTGGCGGCGCTTCTTCTCGTCGGGCGCGTGGCGAAGGGGGCGCGGGAAATCTGCGCGGCGGCGCTGTTGCTGGGCCTTGCCGGCTATGCCTGGCAGGGGCGGCCGGACCTTGCAGGCGCGCCGCAGCTCCGGGAGAAGCAGGCGGAACCCGCCTTCGACGAGGCACTGGTCGAGCGGCGGCGCGGGATGGCGGAGCGGTTCGGGCCGGCGAGCCAGTGGTTCATATTGTCCGATGGCTTCGCCCGGCGTGGCCAGACGCAGCAGGCCGCCAATGTGCTTGTGTCGGGGATCAAGAATACACCCGGTGATGCCAATCTCTGGCTCGGCCTCGGCAATGCGCTCGTTGCCCATGACGGCATGTTGTCGCCGGGAGCGGACTATGCATTCCGGCGCGCCTTGCAGCTCGACCCCGAAGGGCCGGCGCCGCGCTATTTCTACGGCCTGGCCTTGGCGCAATCCGGGCAGCTGGTGCAGGCGCGGGCGCAATGGGCGCCGCTGGCGGCATCCGCCCCGGCCGACAGCAAGGTGAAGGCGGAACTAGAAGAGAATATTGCGCGTATCGACATGCTGTTAGCGGGTGGACGTCGATAGGCGGGGCGCTGCGATTGCACCCTGTATTCAGCCGTGATAGGGCGCGGCCGTTTACCGGGGGCAGCGGAAAGCCGCTCCGACCCTCAATGGGTGTCTTTAGAAAATGACCATCCGGCTTAGCCTTCATGACTGATCTGACGACCAAGGATGACGGCGCTTCGCCGCAGGACGGCGAGGGCGGCCATGGTCATGCCCGGCAGAAGGCGACCGCGAAACTGGTCGTCGGCGCCATCGGCATCGTCTTCGGCGATATTGGCACCAGCCCGCTCTACGCCTTCCGCGAAACCTTCGCCGGCCATCATCATCTGGAACTCGACCCGGATCATATTCTGGGCGTCATCAGCCTGATGTTCTGGTCGATGATGCTGGTGGTGACGCTGAAATATGTCAGCATCATCATGCGCGCCGACAATAAGGGAGAGGGCGGCAGCCTGGCGCTGCTCGCCCTTATCAACGGCCAGACCAAGACGCAGCGTTGGTCGCGCGGCATCATCCTGCTGGGCGTGTTCGCGACGGCGCTCTTCTACGGCGACTCGATGATTACGCCGGCTGTGTCGGTGCTGTCGGCGGTCGAAGGTCTGGCGGTGTATAATCCTCATCTCGGCCCGGCGATCCTGCCGGTCGCGGTCATCATTCTGCTTGGCCTGTTCTGGATTCAGGGGTTCGGCACCAATAAGGTGGCGACGCTGTTCGGGCCGGTGATGCTGCTCTATTTCGTCACCATCGCGTCGCTGGGCGTGCTCAGCATCGTGAAGACGCCCGGCATCCTCTATGCCTTCAATCCCTATTGGGCGTTCATGTTCTTCATGACGGACCCGCTTCCGGCGTTTCTGGCGCTCGGGTCGGTGGTGCTGGCGGTGACGGGCGCGGAGGCGCTCTACGCCGATATGGGCCATTTCGGTCGCAATCCCATCCGTGTGTCCTGGCTGTTCTTCGTGCTGCCGGCGCTGATGCTCAACTATATGGGGCAAGGCGCGCTGCTGTTCCGCGAAGGCGCTGCCGCGCTGCACAGTCCCTTCTATAATCTGGCGCCGCAATGGGCGCAGCTGCCGCTGGTCGGACTAGCGACGATGGCGGCGATCATCGCGTCGCAGGCGGTGATTTCCGGCGCATTCTCGGTCACGCAACAGGCGATCCAGCTGGGCTTCATGCCGCGCCTGCGCATTTCCCATACGAGCGCATCGACCGCAGGGCAGATCTACATCCCCCTCATCAACTGGGGGCTGATGGTGATGGTGATCCTGCTGGTGCTGGTGTTCAAGACATCGTCCAACCTCACCGCCGCTTATGGCATCGCGGTGACGGGCGCCATGTTCATCGACAATGTGTTGCTGACCGTGGTGGTGTTCCGGCTGTGGCACTGGAAATGGTATCAGGCGGCGCCGCTGCTGGCGGTCTTCTACCTCGTCGATGGCGCTTATCTGGCCGCCAATCTGACCAAGGTGCCCGATGGCGGCTGGTTCCCGCTGCTGATCGGTTTCGTGGTGTTCACCTTGCTTACCACCTGGTCGCGCGGGCGACGGCTGGTGCAGGACCGGCTGCGGGAAAGCGCCATGCCGATCCCGGTGTTCGTCGCCTCGGCCGCCAACAGCGCGGTTCGGGTGCCCGGCACGGCGGTGTTCATGACCTCCACCTCGGACGGCGTGCCGCATGCGCTGCTGCACAACCTCAAGCATAACAAGGTTCTGCACGAGCGGGTGATCCTGCTGACGGTCAAGATCAAGGATGTGCCCGTGGTCGAGGATGATGGCCGGTGCAAGCTGGAGGATCTGGGCCGGGGCTTTTTCCGCCTGGTGCTTCAATATGGCTTCATGCAGGAGCCGGACGTGCCGGCGGCGCTCAAAAATGTCACCGGCTGCGGCCAGGCATTCCGGATGATGGACACTAGTTTTTTCCTCGCGCGGCAGACGCTGCTGCCTTCGGACAAGCCGGGCATGCCGCTATGGCGTGAGAAGATCTTCGCCTGGATGCTGCGCAATGCGGAAAGCGCGATGGAGTTTTTCCGCCTGCCCACCAACCGCGTGGTCGAACTGGGCAGTCAGGTGGAGATATAGAAAAGGGCGCGGCCCCTGAAAGGCCGCGCCCCATGTCATTCGTCTACACTGTCGATCAGGCGGCGTCGCGGTCTTGCCCGTTGATCTCCACCAGCTGACCGCCGTTGATGGCGATCTTCTTCGGCTTCATCGCTTCGGGCACTTCGCGCAGCAGCTCGATCGTCAGCAGCCCGTCAGCCAGATCGGCCTTTTCGACGCGGACGAAATCGGCCAGCTCGAACCGCCGCTCAAAGCTGCGGTTGGCGATGCCGATATGGACGAACTTCGCGCGATCGCTCGGCTGCGTTTCTTCCTTGCGGCCGGTCACCTGCAGCAGATTCTGCTGCGCGGTGATGTCGATCTCGTCAGTGCGAAATCCAGCCACGGCCAGTGTGACGCGGTAGCGGTCTTCCGACAGGCGCTCAATGTTGAACGGGGGATAATTGTCGCCCTGCTGCAACCGGGCATTATTCTCGATCAGGTCGAACAGACGATCGAAGCCCACGGTCGAGCGGCGATAAGGGGTAAGGTCGAAACCACGCATTGTCATAATCTCCTAAAGAGCAAAATGATCAGTGCCGGACCCGAATTCGGCGTCCGGCTTCAGTCTGCCCGGCCCCTGATGGCGGCCGGACGAGCAGGATATGGTTGCGAAATGCGGGTGTTCAAGAGGGGGCAGGGGCGGTCATGTGGCGCGATTGTCACGCCGCTGTGAGGCGCTGCGGAAGCCGATGCTAAGCCGTTGAAAGAAAAAGTGCCCGGATCGAAACACCGATCCGGGCACTTGATAGACGATCACTCGTCTCCCCCTTGGCCTGCCTCTACCGCTTCTCAGCCCCCTAAGCTTGAAGCGGGATGCAGTATCCCTGAACCACGGCCTTTTACCTGTGCTTCAAATGTCTTGCTATGAGCGCGGGGCGCTCGAGTCACGGGACAATTCAGCATTCTGTAATTTTTGATGTCTGACTGTGGCGACGATGCAACATCAGGCAGATGCTTGCCGTGCCTGCCGACCCTGCTAGACGGTCGGCTCAACTTGTCGGAAAAAGGGCCGCGCGCGACGTGATGATTCTATCCCGCTACGAACGCATGATCGCCAAACGCTATTTGCTGCCGGGCAAGGGGGAGGGCTTCATCTTCCTGGTGGCCGGCATCAGCCTGGTTGCGGTGATGCTTGGCGTTGCTGCGCTGATCATCGTGATGAGCGTGATGAACGGGTTTCGCGCGGAGCTGTTCGACAAGATCGTCGGCCTGAACGGCCATGCGGTGGTGCAGGGCTATGGCGGGCGGCTGCCCGACTGGCAGTCGGTGCTGAAGCAGGCGCGCGCGACGCCCGGCGTGACCGATGCGACGCCGCTGATCGACCAGCCTCTGCTCGCCCAATATCAGGGTCGGGTCGAGGCGGTGCTGGTGCGCGGCATGACCGTCAACGATATCCGCACCAACAAGACGCTCAAGGCCAAGGTGCTGGCCGGCAGCCTCGACGCTTTGACGCCCAACGGCGCGAAGGTCGGGATCGGATCGCGCCTCGCGGAAAATCTGGGCATCCAGTTGGGCGACAGCATTACCGTCATCAACCCGGCGGGACGCTCCACCCCATTCGGCACCGTGCCGCGACAGGTCGCGTATCAGGTCGCCGCCATTTTTGAAGTCGGCATCTATGATTATGACAAGGCGTTCATCGTCATGCCCATGGAGGATGCGCAGACGCTGCTGCTGCTGGGCGATGTGGTCGGCATGATCGAGGTGACGACCGTCGACGCGGACCGGGTGGGTCAGATATTGGAGCCGCTCGCCGCTAAGGTCGCGGGCCGCGCGGCAGTGACCGACTGGCGGCAGATGAACGCCAGCCTGTTCGAAGCGCTCGCGGTCGAGCGGGTTGCGATGTTCGTGGTGTTGTCGATCATCGTGCTGGTCGCCGTATTCAACATCCTGTCTTCGCTCATCATGCTGGTGAGGGCCAAGACGCGCGACATTGCGATATTGCGAACCATGGGGGCGAGCCGGGCGGGTCTGGTCCGCATTTTCATGACGGTCGGCGTCACCATCGGCGCGCTGGGTATGGTCGCGGGCATGGTGCTGGGCTTCACCTTCCTCTTCTTCCGGCAGGATGTGGTGAACGGCATTCAGCTTCTGACCGGCCAAAATCTGTGGGATCCCTCGATCCGATTCCTGACCGAACTGCCGGCGCAGGCCGATCCGGTCGAGATCACGGCCATCTGCGTCATGGCGTTGCTGTTCAGCTTCCTCGCGACGCTCTATCCGGCCTTCAAGGCCGCCAATACCGATCCTGTGCAGGTGCTGCGTTATGAATGATGTTCTGAATGTCAGCGGCCTGTCGCGCAGCTTTACGCAGGGCGGCGTCACCATCGACGTGCTGCGCGGCATCGATCTTCGCGTGGGCGAAGGGGAGATTGTCGCCCTGCTCGGCCCCTCAGGATCGGGCAAGTCGACGCTGTTGCAGGCGGTCGGCCTGCTGGAGGGCGGTTTCGAAGGGTCGATCCGCATTGGCGGAGAAGAGGCCGCGAGGCTCGACAATGACGGCCGCACTCGGCTGCGTCGGGACGCGCTCGGCTTCGTCTATCAATTCCATCATCTGCTGCCGGACTTCAACGCGACGGAAAATGTCATGTTGCCGCAGGTGATCCGCGACATCGAACCGGGAGCGGCCCGGGGCCGCGCGGAAGCGTTGCTGACGTCGCTCGGTCTTGGCCACCGGCTCGACCACCGGCCGAGCCAGCTTTCCGGCGGCGAGCAGCAGCGGGTCGCGGTGGCCCGCGCGCTTGCCAACCAACCGGCGCTGGTGCTGGCGGATGAGCCTACCGGCAATCTGGACGAGCGGACCGCCGACATCGTGCTGGCCGAATTCCTCCGGCTCGTGCGCGGCGAAGGATCGGCGGCGCTGGTCGCGACGCATAATGAGCGGCTGGCGCGCAAGATGGACCGGGTGGTCCGCCTGCATGAAGGACTGTTGGAGGAAATGTCAGGCGACGCTTGACCGGGCGCCGCGCGTCGTGGCGACCAATATGCGGTCGCGCCCCTCCGCCTTGGCTCGCAGCAGGGTAGCGTCGGCTGCCTGAAGCAGGCGGTCGGCCGGCCCATGTTCGGGAAAGGCGGCAAGCCCGAAAGAGGCGGTGATCGGCCCAAGCGGCGTACCGCGAAATTCGACCCGCAGCGCCCGTATGCGCTCCTGAATAGAGGTGGCGCGGGCCAGCGCCTGCTCGATTGTGAAGCCGGGCATCAGGACGACAAATTCCTCTCCGCCCAGGCGGAAGGCATGGCCATGTTCGCGCAGCGAATCGCTCAGCACACGGCCCACCGCGCGCAGCACGTCATCGCCCGCATCATGGCCGTGACTGTCGTTGAACCGCTTGAACCAGTCGATATCGATCATCAGGCAGCAGAGCGAAGTCCCGTCCCGCTCCGCATCGTCTATCCGCTGCCGCAGGATGATATCGAACTGGCGCCGGTTGGGGAGCGCCGTCAGCGCATCGGTCATCGCCATGTCGCGCAGCGCGTCGCGCAGTTGCAGGTTGACGAGGGCGAGGCCGATATTCTCCGCCAGCATCTCCAGATATTGCTCTGCCTGCTCCTGCCCGGCCATGCTGTCGCCGGACGCTTCGACATAGAGAAGCCCGATACTCTTTCCCTGCGCAATCAGCGGGATGCACAGCGTCGCAACCGGTTCGCCGTCACCCAGATGATCGCAGCTGATGTCGATCGTCATGCCCTGCGGCCGATGCGTCTGGGCGCGTCGCAGTCCCCAGCAGGCCGTGGGCATGAATTCGGGCCGTGACCGGGTGGGCGAAAGCCAGGCGCAGGCCTCCACCATCTTGTTGCGCTCGGCATCGAGGATGTAGAGCCGGCCGGCGAAACCCGGCGCGATTTCCGGGGCGAAACGGCGGACCACCTCCACCAGATCGCGCATCGTGTCGCATTCCTGAAGTCGCTGCATCAGCCGCGCCAGGAGGTCGCGCATCGCACGATCGGCGTCGCGCTCCTGCTCCAGCCGCAACCGCTCCAGCCCATTTTCCCGGAACACGCGGATTGCCTGCGCCATGTCGCCGATCTCGTCCACTTGCCGGAAGTCGGGCGGAATGGCGTCATAATCCTGCGCGGCAAGGCGCGTCACCACATCGCTCAGCCGGACCACGGGGTGCAGGATGCGCTGTTTCAGGATGAAGTAGAGGACGCACAGAAACAGAAGCGCGGTGATGCCCAGTCCGATTTCGGACATTGTGCGCCACTGGCGCGCGCTCAGCGTCGCCGTCTTCACCGCCTGCTCGGTCCGTTCGCCAAGCATATATTGGAAGCGGCTGACTTGCCCGGCGATCCGGTCCATCTCGCGCCCATAGGCATCGCCAAAGATGATTTCGCGTGCCGTCTCCCTGTCGCCCTTCCGAGCCGCGTCGATGGCGACTTCCTGCTCGTCGACCAGCGCGTCGGAGCCTTGCAGCGCATCGCGCAGTGCGGCCAATTCGCTATGGTCGGCGCCGGCGTCGCGCAGATGGCGGATGCGGTTCTCCACCGACTCAAGCGCGGCTTTTTCGCGGTTGAAGGCGATCAGGTGGCTGTCATTGCCGGTGATGATGAAGCCGCGCGCATGTTCGGAGAGGCGGTATATATCCTCCTCCATCCGGGCGGTGAGCTGGTCGAACGTCAGGCGTTGCGCCACCGCCGCCCGTTCCCGCTGCTCGGCGCTCGACGCCAGCAGCATCGTCGTACCCGAGAGAAAGGTCAGGGCAACCGTGGCGCCATAGGCCCAGTTGGTTATGGTCGATAGCCGCATCGGATCAGCATAGCGGCGAGTGGTTGGTAATTACTTAAGCCGGTCGGCGCCTTACCCACAGCTTTCTTGCGCGCAGGGCTGGCATCGAATCGGGCGTCGCGGCTAGATGGCGCGATGGGTCATGCTTCCTTCGTTCCGCTGCGCATTTTCTCCTCCTACACCATGCTGGAAGGGGCGATCGATCCCAAGAAGATCGCAAAGCAGGCCAAGGCGCTGCATTTCCCGGCGGCAGCCATCACCGATCGCAACGGCCTGTACGGATCGATGGCCTTTTCCGATGCGTGCAAGGGCGAAGGGGTGCAGCCGATCATCGGTGCGATGCTGGGCCTGTTGCGGCCGGGGCGTCCCGCCAATTCCGCGCCGGTTCACGACTGGCTCGCCCTCTATGCGCAGGATGAGGTGGGCTATGACAATCTGTGCGCGCTCGCGTCGATGGCGCATCTCGACCGGCCGGTCGAGGAAGTGCCGCATGTCACGATCGAGGCACTGGTGGGGCGGACCGATGGCCTGATCGCGCTGACCGCCGGTGGCGAAGGCGCACTCGCCCGGCTCTTTGCCGAAGATCAGCCCGACGCCGCTTATGCCTATGCCGAACGGCTGCGGGTGCTCTTTCCCGACCGGCTCTATGTCGAAATCTGCCGCCGCGACGATGCGGTGGAGGGCAAGGCGGAGGAGGCGCTGCTGGCGCTCGCCTATGAGCGGGAGCTGCCGCTGGTCGCGACCAATCCGACCTGCTTTGCCGAGCCGCATTTTCATGAAGCGCATGATGTGATGCTGTGCATCGCCGACAGCGCCTATGTCGAAACGCCGGACCGCCGGACCAGCTCGCCTGATGCCTGGATGAAGCCGGCCGCCGAGATGGCGCGCCTGTTCGCCGACTTGCCCGAAGCGCTCGCCAACACCCTCGTCGTCGCGCAGCGCTGCGCCGTCGCCGCACCCAAGCGCAAGCCCATCCTCCCCAGCCTGGCCGGCGACCGGGAGGGCGAGGAACGGATGCTGCGGGACCAGGCCACCGCCGGGCTGGAGGCACGGCTGGAGAAAGCCGGCATCCTGTCCGATGAGGCGCGTCGTCCCTATTTCGAGCGACTGAAGTTCGAGACCGACATCATCGTTCAGATGGGTTTTCCCGGCTATTTCCTCATCGTTGCCGACTTCATCAAATGGGCGAAGACGCATGATATTCCGGTGGGGCCGGGCCGTGGCTCGGGCGCGGGGTCGCTGGTCGCCTGGGCGCTGACTATCACCGATCTCGATCCGTTGCAGCTGGGCCTGCTGTTCGAACGCTTTCTGAACCCCGAACGCGTGTCCATGCCCGACTTCGACATCGACTTTTGCGAAACGCGGCGTGGCGAGGTGATCCGCTACGTCCAGCAGAAATATGGCGCCGACCATGTTGCGCAGATCATCACTTTCGGTAAGCTCAAGGCGCGGGCCGTGCTCAAGGATACCGGGCGCGTGCTGCAGATGAGCTATGGGCAGGTCGACCGCCTCGCCAAGCTGGTGCCCAATCATCCGACCGATCCGTGGACGCTGGAGCGGTCGCTGAATGGCGTATCCGAATTCCGCGCTGAATATGACAATGACAATCAGGTTCGCCGCCTGATCGACTACGCGATGAAGCTGGAAGGCTTTCCGCGCCACAGCTCGACCCATGCCGCCGGCGTCGTGATCGGCGACCGACCGCTGAGCCAGCTTGTCCCGCTCTATCGCGATCCGCGATCCGACATGCCGGTGACCCAATTCGACATGAAATATGTCGAAGGGGCCGGGCTGGTGAAGTTCGACTTTCTCGGCCTCAAGACGCTGTCGGTGTTACAGAAGGCGGTGCAACTGCTGGCGGCGCGGGGCGTCAGCGTCGATCTGGAGTCGCTGTCCTGGGACGACAGCGCGGTCTACGACCTGCTGCAACGCGGCGATACGGTGGGCGTGTTCCAGCTGGAATCGGAGGGGATGCGCAAGACGCTGGCGGCCGTGCGGCCGACCAATTTCGGCGACATCATTGCCCTCGTCTCGCTCTACCGTCCCGGGCCGATGGACAATATTCCGATGTTCGGCCGTCGCAAGAACGGGCAGGAAGATATTGAATATCCTCATATTCTCCTGAAACCGATCCTCGAAGAAACCTATGGCATCTTCGTCTATCAGGAACAGGTGATGCAGGCCGCGCAGATTCTTGCCGGCTACAGCCTGGGCGACGCCGACCTTCTGCGCCGCGCCATGGGCAAGAAGATCAAGGCGGAGATGGACGCGCAGCGCGCCCGCTTCGTCGAAGGCTGCGCGAAAAGCGACATCGCCGCCGCCAAGGCCAATGAGCTGTTCGACTTGATCGACAAGTTCGCCGGCTATGGCTTCAACAAATCGCACGCCGCCGCCTATGCGCTGCTCGCCTACCAGACCGCCTGGCTCAAGGCGCATTATCCGGCGGAATTCTACGCCGCCTCCATGGCGTTCGACATCCATCTGACCGACAAGCTCACCATCTTCGTCGACGATATGCGCCGCATGGGGCTGACCTGCCTTGCGCCCGACATTAATCGCAGCCTTGCCGACTTCTCCGTGGAGCCGGTGCCGTTCGAGGGCGAAGACCCGCGCCTCGGATTTGCCGTCCGCTATGCGCTCGGCGGCCTCAAGGGCGTGGGCGAGAAGGCGATGGAGCAGTTGGTCGCGGAGCGCGATGCGGGCGGATCGTTCAAGACGCTGGATGATTTCGCCGACCGGATCGAGCCGCGCCTGCTCAACCGCCGGCAGCTGGAAAGCCTTGCAGCGGCCGGGGCGTTCGATGGTGTCCATGCGGACCGAGCCGGCGTCCATGCGGCAGCCGAAACGATCCTGAGCGTCGCGGCCAGTGCGGCGGACGCGCGGGAGAGCGGGCAGGGCGGCCTGTTCGGCGATGTTGAAACGCCGCATGCCGATGTCCGCATCCCGCCGCATCAGGCCTGGTCGGTCGCCGACCGGATGGCCCAGGAGAAGGACGCGTTCGGTTTCTACTTCTCCGCCCACCCCGTCGACCGCTACCGCCATCTGGCCGATGCGCGCGGGGCGAAAAGCTATGGCGCCATCTGTTCGCAACCCATGGGCGGCGAAGGGCGCGCCAATGGCGTCATGGCGGCGATGGTCGAGGATGTGCGCTGGCGCGAGACGCGCCGGGGCGGGCGCTATGCCGCCGCCACCTTCTCCGACAGCAGCGGCCAGTTTCAGGCGAGCTGTTTCGAGGAGGATGCCTGCCGCCAGATCGAGGAACTGGCTCGCGACGGCGATTGCGCGCTGCTCTATGTCGAGCTGGACCGGCTGCCGGGTGAGGAAACGCCGCGCGTCACCATCCGCAAGGTCGAAGCCTTTCGGCAACTGGCGAACGCCTCCCGCATGGAGCTGGTGATCGACGTGCATGATCCAGCGGCGGTGAAGGCGCTGGCGGCGCTGTTGCAGAGCAGTCGCGACGGGCGCAGCGAGATTTTCCTGCGCGCGGAGGTTGGCGGCGGGCAGGCCGTGCGGATCTTCCTGGGCGACGATTTCACGCTGGGCGCGGATCAGGTGGATGCGATCTCGACCATCGGGGGCATCGCCGTTCATGCCTTCACGCGCATGGAGGTGAAGCAGGATGGCTATCGCGCGCGCAACCGGCGCGCGGGGCTGCGGCTCGTAGGCTGAAGTGCGCCGCGTGCGGTCAGAATAGCCGCATCTGCGCGCCTTCGGGCGGGCGGAACAGATCGGTGCGCAGATGCAGCCGCTCGCCGGTGAAGCCGGCGCGGCGGCGAGCCTTACTGAACCGGGTGCGGATGAGGTCCGCCCACACGCCCTGGCCCCGCATCCGGCTGCCGAAATTGGGATCATTGTCACGTCCGCCGCGCATGTTGCGGATGATCGCCATCACCTTTGCGGCGCGGTCGGGGTAATGGGCGTCGAGCCAGGCGCGGAAGAGCGGCGCGACCTCGTGGGGCAGGCGGACGGGAATATAATGCGCATCGCGCGCGCCCGCCGAAGCCACGGCAGCGACCAGCGCCTCTATCTCATGATCGGTGATGGCGGGGATCACCGGCGATATGCTCGCCGTCACCGGCACGCCGGCGTCGGTCAGTTGGCGGATCGCCTCCAGTCTGCGCCGGGGATGGGGCGCGCGCGGCTCCAGCGTTCGGGCGACGGCCGGATCGAGGCTCGTTACCGAGAGCATGACCGCGACCAGCCGCTCCTGCGCCAGTGCGGCGAGCAGGTCGGTGTCGCGCAGGATGCGGTCCGACTTGGTGGTGATGAAAACCGGATGTCGGCATTCGAGCAGCAGTTCGAGCAACTGCCGCGTAATCCGCCAGTCCTTCTCGATTGGCTGATAGGGATCGGTATTCGTCCCTATGGCGATCGGCTCGACCTGATAAGCGGGTTTCGCCAGCGCCGTGCGGAGCAGGGCCGCCGCATCCGGCTTCGCGAACAGCTTTGTCTCGAAATTCAGACCGGGCGAGAGGTCATGAAAGGCATGGGTCGGCCGTGCGAAACAATAGATGCAGCCATGTTCGCAGCCCCGATAGGCGTTGATCGACTGGGTGAAGGCGATGTCGGGCGAGGCATTGCGGGTGAGGATGGTGCGTGCTTGCTCGATGGTGACGCTCGTCCGCCGCGGGCGAGCCGCGCCGTCAATGGCTTCGAGCGAATCCAGCCAGTCGCCGTCGGCGAGCCGCTCGGGCAAGGCGAAGCGCCGGCTTTCACCGTTCAATGTAGCGCCACGTCCCTTTTCGACTGCCATGCGGCAATCAGAACATAAAGGGAACACTTAGTCAATGAGCAGAGGCTGGCGTGCTCAGCGTTCAGTCAGCCGGGGCATCAGTTCCACGAAGTTGCAGGGACGGAAGCGGCTGTCCAGCTGGCTTTGCAAGATGCCGTCCCACCCGTCCTTCACCGCCCCTGTCGAACCGGGTAGCGCGAAGATATAGGTGCCGCGCGCGACGCAGGCGGTGGCGCGGGACTGGATGGTGGAGGTGCCGATGCTCTGATAGCTGAGCCAGCGGAACAGTTCGCCGAACCCGGGTATCTCCTTGTCCTGCACCTGCGCCAGCGCTTCGGGCGTGACGTCACGGCCCGTGACGCCGGTGCCGCCGGTGGTGATGATGCAGTCCACCTGCGGATCGTCGATCCAGGCATGCAGCCGGGCGACGATGGCGCTTTTGTCATCCTTTTCGAGGTAGCGCGCGGCGATTATGTGACCGGCCGCAAGGATCCGCTCTTCCAGCGCATCGCCGGAGCGGTCGTCCGCCATCGTCCGGCTATCCGAAACTGTCAGAATCGCGATCCGCACCGGCAAGAAGGTGCGGCTCTCATCGATCGGCATTAATCCGAGCCGCCGGCGATCGCCGACCGACCATCCGCGCGCGACAGGCGAACCAGCTTGGCGCCCTTGGTGCCGGGGAAGGTCGGCCACAGGCCCTGCACCATGCCCGTCAGCCCTTCGGCACCGCCCTTCGCCTGGATCTGATACATCCAGTAATTGCGCATCACGATGTTCACATAAGCGCGGGTTTCATAATAGGGCAGCGATTCAATGAACAGCAGCGGGTCGCCATTGTCGCGCACTTCGCTGTTCCAGCGCTCGACCGGAACGGGGCCGGCATTATAGGCTGCCATCACCTTGGGCAGCAGCCCGCCGGTGGCATGCATGTCCCGCAGCGCTTCCAGATAGCGTTGACCAAACTCCATATTGGTGGACGGCACGAACAGCTGCGCGGCCGAGGCGAGGCCCATGTCGCTGCCGGTGCCCGGCCGCACCTGCATCAGCCCGCGCGCGCCGGCGCTGCTGACCGCGTCGGTGCGGAACCCGGATTCCTGTAGCGTGTGCGCAAAAATCAATGACGGATCGACGCGCCAGCCGCCATCGGGCGCCCAATTGGGGGCGGGATAGCGGGCGAAACTGTCCGGCTGCTTGCCGGCCGGGCCATTATGCGCGAGCCAGAGCTGAGTCTGGGGCAGATTAAGCGCGCCGGCGAGCCGCAGCAGCGCCTCATATTGGGGGGCACCGCCGATCTTGGCCTGAAAACGCAGCGCTTCATCCGCCTTGGCCTGCTCACCGATTGCCGCCAGCGCGATGGCGGCGCGGGCATTGGGGTTGGCCTTTAGCTGTTGCCAGTCGGCCGCGCCGAAGCTGGCGCCGACAGGAGCGCCGCCGAGCGGCATTCCAAGCGCGTCGCGGGCGAGAAGGCCGTAGAAAGTCTCTCCGGCGCGAGAGGCGATCTTCAGATAATTCTGGACCTTCTCGGCCTCGCCGCAGACCATATAGGCCCGGCTCGCCCAATAGGCACCCGCAGCCCGCATGTCGGCGTCACCGGCCATGGCCGCGACATTGGCGAAGGCAGGCGCGGCGGCGCGGCAGTCATTCTGCCGCCAGGATGCAAGGCCGGTTGTCCAATAGGCCTGCACCGTCCAGTCGCCGCCGACGCGCGCTTCCAGCGCCTTGGCGGCAAGACGGCGCGCGCTCGCATCGTCATTTTCGATATAATAGGCCCAGGCGACCCGCTGCCGCACTTCGGCAAGACCGTCGGGGCTGAGCCCGCTTTCGCCGCCCGCCAGCAAGGCTTCGGCTCCTGCCGGATTGTCTGCATTGACGAAGGTCTGGATCTGGCCGGCCAACGCTTGCGCCAGCGGATCGCTCTTCACCGACTGCACATATTGGCGGCGGGGCGCTGCGCCCAGCCACACCATCTTCTGCACCTGCGGCAGGTCCGGCAATATGGTCGCGCCGCGCCGCTGCGCCAGTCGCGACAATTGTTCGGCACGCGGCAGCCAGGGCGCCTTGTTGATGATGTCGAGCAGGTCGAACAGTTCGACGCGGGGGCTGTTCTTTGCGAGGTAAAGCTCTGACAAGGCGACCGGACGCATCGCGTCATCCTTGTCCAGCGTGTCGATCAACGCCTTGGCTTCGGTCCATTTCTGTCCCGAGAGCGCCGAAAAGATCGCCGTGTATCGCGCCTTGTCGCTGTCGGAGAGGGCCAGCGGCGACGCGCCCTCCCGGCTGACCGGCAGCGCCAGCGGTGTGCTGCTGTCGGCATGGGCGGGCAGGGCAGCGGCGGCGCCCCCGAGCATGAGGGCAAGGCAGGATAAACGACTTGCTAGGCGGATCACGGGCAGTCTTCCTCGATCAGGCTTTGCAGGGCATGCCAGCATTCTGCCTTGGCCGATGGGTGGCCTAGCAGAAGACGTGGATGCAATGTGGCGATAGCGGGCATTGTGCCGCCATCGAGGTTAAAGCTTCGTAAACCCTGGCTAGGGCTATCGTCGTCCGACGGCAAGAGCGAGCGCGCCGTCCGATCGCCCAGCAGCAGCAACCGGGCCGGTTTGGCCAGCGCGACATGCGCCCGCATGCGGCGCGCCGCCATATTCAGATCGGCGCTCTCCACCATGCCGCCGGGCGGACGGGCAGAAAAGAGGGAGGCGAGATAGATCCGGTCACGGCTTAGGCCGATGGCGGCCAGCATGGCGTCGAACAACTGCCCCGCGCGGTCGGCGAGTAATGTGCCGGCAGCAAGGTCGGCGGGGTCGGGCAGGTCGGTGATGACCATCAGCCGCGCGCCCGCTTCTCCCCGGGGCAGGATGACGGGGCCAGGCCAGCGTCGTTCCGGCTGCCCCGCATCGTCCGCCAGCCAGCGCTGGAACAAAGCGAGTGTGCCGGGCGTCTCAAGCGAGGATGGAGCCGGAGGTGCAATCGGATTCGCGACCGGCGCGTCGGCGCGCGGCGGAGAGGGAGCAGGGCGAACCGCAGGGGCCACCGGCCGCAACCAGTCGACCGGCCCCTCGGCTATGGCGTCATTCACGCCGGCAAGCGACCACCATGCCAGATAGGCATCGGCGGCCAGGGCCATATTGTCCTGAACCATTCCCCGCATCCGGCCGATTAGGGCCAGAGGTTGACGCGCGGGTCAAGAATCTTCATCGCCAGCTGTGTCAGAATGTTGTCAGGACGCGGCGACCGGATGGGAGAGGGTAAGGCCCCTACGGCACGCACGGGTGGAGGATTTATGAGCGAACGGGAATCGATGCCCTATGATGTGGTCATCGTCGGAGGGGGACCGGCGGGCCTGTCAGCGGCGATCCGGCTGAAGCAGCAGGCCGAAGCGGCCGGTGCCGAACTTTCGGTATGCGTGCTGGAAAAAGGATCGGAAATCGGCGCGCATATCCTGTCCGGCGCGGTCATCGATCCCAAGGCGCTGGACGAGTTGCTGCCCGACTGGCGCAACATGGGGTGCAGCCTGGCGGATACGCCCGTTACCGGCAATCAGCACTGGTTCCTGACGAAGAGCGGCAAGTTCAACGTGCCGCATATCGCCACGCCGGGCTGGATGCACAATAAGGGCACCTATACCGGATCGCTCGGCAATCTCTGCCGCTGGCTGGCCGAACAGGCGGAGGGGCTTGGCGTCGAGATCTTCCCCGGCTTCGCGGCGGCCGAAATCCTTTATCATGAGGATGGCAGCGTGAAGGGCGTGGCGACCGGCGACATGGGCATCGCCCGCGATGGCGAGCGCAAGGCCGATTATCAGCCCGGCCTGGAACTGCACGCCAAATATACCTTCTTTGCAGAAGGCGCGCGCGGGCACCTCACCAAGATCGTCAAGCGGCAGTTCGCGCTGGACGCCGATTGCGAGCCGCAGGTCTATGGCCTTGGCATGAAGGAATTGTGGGATATCGATCCCGCCAAGCATAAGCCCGGCCTCGTCATCCACTCACAGGGCTGGCCGCTGACCGATGCCTATGGCGGCGGCTTCCTCTACCATCAGGCCAATGGTCAGGTGGCGTTGGGCTTTGTCGTCGGGCTGGGCTATCGCAATCCGCATCTCTACCCGTTCGAGGAATTCCAGCGCTGGAAGCAGCATCCTGAAATCCGTAAATTCCTCGAAGGCGGCCGCCGTGTTTCCTATGGCGCGCGCGTCATCAATGAGGGCGGCTGGCAGTCGGTGCCGACGCTCGCCTTCCCCGGCGGCGCGCTGATCGGCTGCTCGGCGGGCTTCGTCAATGTGCCGCGCATCAAGGGCACGCATACGGCGATGAAGTCGGGCATGCTGGCGGCCGAAGCCGCGTTCGAGGCGATCCAGGCGCAGCGGTCGAGCGACACGCTCAGCGCCTATGAGGAGCAGCTGCGGTCGAGTTGGATTGCGACCGAGCTGCAACTGGTCAAAAATGCCGAGCCGCTGCTTGCCAAGTTCGGCAATACGCTGGGCACGCTTCTCGCCGGCGTCGACATGTGGATGCGCACGCTGAAGATCGGGCTGCCCATCAGCATGAAGCATAAGGCCGATCATGAGAAATTATGGCGCAAGGATGCCTGCCCCCGGATCGACTATCCCAAGGCCGATGGCGTCATCAGCTTCGACCGGCTCTCGTCCGTTTTCCTCTCGAACACCAATCATGAGGAGGATCAGCCGGTCCATTTGCAACTGAAGGATCCGGCGGTCCCGATCGACTATAATCTGCCGCTCTATGACGAACCGGCGCAACGCTATTGCCCGGCCGGCGTCTATGAGGTGGTGGGGCTGGACGAGGGCGATCCGCGCTTTCAGATCAACGCGCAGAATTGCGTCCACTGCAAGACCTGCGACATCAAGGACCCGACCCAGAATATCAACTGGGTTGTGCCCGAAGGCGGTGGAGGACCCAATTATCCCAATATGTAAGCGGCTGATCCCTGTCCTTCTGCTGGCGCTGCCGGCCACGGCGCAGGCGTCGGTGGAGCCGGACGGCGCGCTTCACGCCTATGTGCGGGCGCGGCTGGCCGATGGCGATGGCGCGCTGGCGCTGGCGGTGCAAAGCTATCGCGACGCGCTGACCGCCGATCCGGGCAATATCGACATCGCTCGCCGCTCCTATGCGCAGGCGCTGGAGAGCGGCGACATGGCGCTGGCGCTGCGGTCCGCGAAGCTGCTGGACCAGCAGGCGATGCTGTCGCGCGACGGGACGCTGCTGCTGATCTGCGATGCGCTGACGCGGAAAGATTGGCCGGGCGCGCAGGACATGACGGAACGGCTGGTGACGGAGGGCAATTTCGCCTTTCTGGCGCCGATCATCACCAGCTGGATCGCGCTGGGTGAGGGTGACTATACGCAGCCCACTATCGTCACGGACGATCGCATGTCGGCGCTGGCGCAGCGCTATATTGACGAGCATGTCGCCTTGCAGGCGCTGAGCCGGGGAGATGTGCCCACCGCGCTCCCCCTCATCGGCAAGGCGCTGGCAATCCGTGGCAGCGGCGTGGCCACGATGCGGCTGAGCTTCGCCAAGCTGCTCGCGTCCCGACGCGCCAAGACGGAAGCGCTGGCACTGTTGCCGGAGGGCGACGCCGACTATGCCCGCGCCCGCTCTGATATAGGGCGGGGGCGACGCCCCTCGGCCAAACGCACGGCGCTGGACCCGGCGCAGGGCTTCGGGCGGCTGCTGGCACGGCTGGCTGTCGACATATCGGCGGATGAGGCGGGGACGAGGCTGGGCGTTCGGCTGGCGCGCATGGCCGTCTTTGCCGATCCCAACAGCGAGGAAGTGCATATCATTGCCGCCCGTCTGCTGACGGCAAGCGGCCATGCGCGCTTTGCCGCGCAGGAAGCACGCATGATCCCGGTAAAGAACTGGTATGGCGCGCTGGCGCAGGCAGAGCTTGTCGACGCACTGGCCGCGTCGGACGAGATGGACGCGGCGGTAACGCTCGCGCGGCAGCTGGCAGAGGAGCCGGGGGTCGAGCGGCAATTGCGGCTTGGCCGGCTGCTCGCCGGGGTCAAGGATTATGACGGCGCAGCGGCCGCCTTCAAGGCCGCGCAGGCCGGCTATGCGGTCGACAATATTCCCTGGGCGTTGCTGCTGTTCGAAGGCAGCGCGCTGGAGCAGGGCAAGCGCTGGGAGCAGGCGCAGGCGGTGTTGGAACGGGCAGCCAAATTGGCGCCGGACGAGCCGGTGGTGCTGAATTATCTGGGCTATGCGCAGATTGAGCGGCGGCAGAATGTCGAGGCGGCGCTCGCCCTGCTGCAACGGGCTAGCGCGCTCAAGCCCAATGATGCGTCCATCACCGACTCGCTCGGCTGGGCGCACTTCGTGACCGGCGATGTGAAAGCGGCGGTGCCGGTGCTGGAGCGCGCGGCAGCGGCGGCGCCGTCCGACCCGACGATCAACGAGCATCTGGGCGACGCGTTGTGGATGGCAGGACGCCGTTTCGAGGCGCGCTATGCCTGGGCGGCGGCGGCACCGTTCGCGGAAGGGCCTGCGGTGGAGCGGCTGGCGGCAAAGCGCCGGGACGGGTTGACACCCGACCATGCCGCGCCCTGATCCTGGCTCCGACCCAATAAGAAGATGATGCAGCAACTTACTGAAATTGCATACGCAAAGGTCAATCTTGCGCTCCATGTGCGGGCGCGGCGAGATGATGGCTTTCATGAGCTGGAAAGCCTGTTCGTCTTTGCCGAACATGGCGACCTGCTGACCGCTGAGGCAGCGGAAGGCGATCGGTTGAGCCTGACGGTCGGCGGCCCCTGTGGCGCGGGGCTGGAGGCGGGGCCGGATAATCTGGTGATGCGCGCGGCCAAAGCGCTGCGGCAGCGGCTCGGCATGAAGCGGGGTGCGGCCCTGCATCTGGACAAGCGGGTGCCGGTGGCATCGGGCATTGGTGGCGGGTCCGCCGATGCGGCGGCGGCGTTGCGGCTGCTGCTGCGGCTGTGGGATGTTTTAATCGAGCCGTCAGAATTGGAAGCGCTGGCGCTGGAACTGGGCTCGGACGTTCCGGCCTGCCTTGCCAGCGTAAGCCAGCTGGTGCGTGGCCGGGGGGAGCGGCTCGCGCGGCATGCGCTCAGCGATGTGGAGGGCTGCCCCATGCTGCTGGTCAATCCGCGCGTGGGCATATCAACGGCGGAGGTCTTCGCCGGTTGGGACGGTATCGATCGCGGTGCGCTGGCGGCCGACGATTTGCGAACGCTGATCGACGCGGGCCGCAATGATCTGGAAGCGCCGGCGCTGCGGATCGCGCCGGTGATTGCCGAGGTGCTCGGCGCGCTGCGGCAAAGCGATGCGCGGTTGGCGCGCATGTCCGGCTCGGGCGCGACCTGCTTCGGCCTGTATGAGGATGAGGCAGCCCGCACCGAAGCGGCCGAGAAGCTGCGACGGGCTTATCCGGGCTGGTGGATGATGGAAACGAGGATCAGAGCGCAATGACCGAAGCCTTCACGCAGATCGACGGCGGCGACAGTGACCTGCTGATCCTCGCCGATCATGCGTCCGCCCATGTGCCCGACGATATCGATCTTCAGGTCGACCCCGCCCTGCTGCGCGCGCATATCGCCGTCGACATCGGCGTGGCGGAGGTGAGCCGGCTGATCGCGGAACGGCTGGGCGGCACGGCTTTGCTGGGCGGCGTCTCGCGGCTGGTGATCGATCTCAACCGCGAACATGACGCGCCCGGCCTGCTGCCGGTAATGAGCGATGGCCATGCCATAGCCGGCAATCGCCATGCCGATCTTGCCGACCGGATGATCCGCTTTCATCATCCCTATCATCATCAGGTCGAGCGACTGCTTGGCGGCATGACGTCACCTTTCATCCTGTCGGTGCATAGCTTCACGCCGCATCTGGCCAGCGATCCCGACCAGCAGCGGCCCTGGGACATCGGCATTCTTTACAATGAGGATGATCGCGCCGCCCGCATCGCCATTCCGCTGCTCGAAGCCGCCGGCCTGATGGTGGGGGATCAGCTGCCCTATTCGGGGCGGCTGCTCAATGCGACCATGAACCGCCATGCCGAAGCCAACGGCATCCCCTATCTGGGTGTCGAGATGCGGCAGGATCTCGTCGGCGACGCCGCTGGGCAGCAGCGCTTTGCAGACATATTATGTCCGGTGGTGATGGAATGCCGCAACAGACTTGCGTAGCGTCCATCTTTTTGGCAGAGGCGCGCCCTCCAGAAGGGTAGGTTTTGCATGTCTCAGAAATTCGACAAGTCCAAGCTGCCGAGCCGCTATGTCTCGGTCGGTGTGGAGAGCGCGCCGCATCGCAGCTATTATTATGCGATGGGCCTCACCGAAGAAGAGATTGGCCGGCCCTTCGTAGGCATCGCGTCGGCGGGCAATGACAGCGCCCCCTGCAACACCACGCTCGACACGCAGGCCGACTGGTGCCGGCAGGGCGTCAACGAAGCAGGCGGCATGCCGCGCCGGTTCAACACCATCACCGTCACCGATGGCATCGCCATGGGTCATCAGGGGATGAAAAGCTCGCTGGTGAGCCGTGAAGTCATCGCGGATTCGGTCGAACTGTCGGTCCGCGGCCATTGTTATGATGCGCTGGTAACGTTCGCCGGGTGCGACAAGTCGCTGCCGGGCATGATGATGGCGATGCTGCGACTCAATGTGCCCTCGATCTTCGTCTATGGCGGGTCGATCCTGCCGGGTCGCTATCAGGAACGCGACCTGACTGTCATCGACGTGTTCGAAGTGGTTGGCCGCTATGCCGCCGGCAATTGCCCGCTGTCGGAAGTCACCGCGATCGAGAAGGCCGCGTGCCCCGGCCATGGCGCCTGTGGTGGCCAATATACCGCCAACACCATGGCCTGCGTCGGTGAGGCGATCGGATTGTCTTTGCCGAACAGCAACATGGCGCCGGCCCCTTATAAGAGCCGCGAAGAAATCGCCGTGGCTGCCGGTCGTCAGGTGATGGAGCTGATCGCCAAAAATATCCGCCCGCGGGACATCTGCACGCGCGAAGCGTTCGAAAATGCCGCGCGCATCGTTGCCGCCACCGGCGGGTCCACTAATGGTGCGCTGCACCTGCCCGCCATGGCGAATGAATGCGGCATCGACTTCGATCTGTTCGACGTCGCCGAAATCTTCAAGACCACGCCCTATATCGCCGATCTCAAGCCCGGCGGCCGCTATGTCGCGCGCGACATGCATGATGCCGGCGGCATCTATATGCTGATGAAGACGCTGCATGCCGAGGGGCTGCTGCATGGCGACTGCATGACCGTCACCGGCAAGACGCTGGCGGAGAATATCGAAGAGGTGACGTGGAACCCCGACCAGAAGGTCATCTATGACGCCAAGACGCCGATCACTCCGACCGGCGGCGTCGTCGGGCTGAAGGGGTCGCTCGCCCCCGAAGGCGCGATCGTGAAGGTCGCGGGGATGAAGCGGCTTCAGTTCACCGGCCCCGCATTGGTGTTCGACCGGGAGGAGGACGCCTTCGCCGCCGTCGAGGGCAACCGGATCGAGGAAGGTAGCGTCATCGTCATACGCTATGAAGGGCCAAAGGGCGGTCCCGGCATGCGGGAGATGCTGTCGACCACGGCCGCGCTCTATGGGCAGGGACTAGGCGAGAAGGTGGCGCTGATCACCGACGGGCGTTTCTCGGGCGGTACGCGCGGCTTCTGCATCGGCCATGTCGGTCCCGAGGCGGCCGATGGCGGGCCGATCGCTCTGGTCGAGAATGGCGACCTGATCGCCATCGACGCCGAAGCAGGCACGGTCGACCTGCTGGTGAATGAGGCCGTGCTGGCCGAACGGCGCGCTGCCTGGGCACCCCGGCGGAACGATTATCAGGCGGGTGCTTTGTGGCGCTTTGCACAGAATGTGGGTCCGGCCTATCAGGGGGCAGTGACGCACCCTGGAGCGAAGGCGGAGACCCATGTGTTTGCGGATATCTGAACGACTGGCGGGAGCGGGGCTGGCATGCCTCGCTCTTGCCGCCTGTGAGGGCGGAACCAAGAGCGACGACGGCGGAAGTCGCCGGCCTCTGCTTGCTGAAGAAACGCGCGCGGAATGCGCATCGGGAGCCGGCGCGGCCTGGTCGCGCGACTGCCATGTCGACCGGCAGGGCGATCTTCTGGTGATGCGCCATGCCGATGGCGGGTTCCGACGCTTCCACGTGGTTCGCAACGGACAGGGATTGGTCGTCGCCGATGGCGCCGAACCGGCCGAGATCCGCATCATCGATCCCAAACATATCGAAGTGGCGGTGGGTGAGGATCGTTACCGCCTGCCCGCCCAGATGGCGAGCGCCGCGCCGTGAAAGGCGGCGCCCCGATCCTGACAGCGGATCAGATGCGCGCGGCCGAGCAGGCGGCGTTCGACGGGGGCGTCGATCCTTATGATCTGATGGAGCGGGCGGGCGCCGGGGCGGCGGAGATCATCTGGCGCGCGGGTTTTCGGCGCGACATGCTCATCCTGTGCGGCCCGGGCAATAATGGCGGCGATGGCTTCGTCATCGCCCGTCTGCTGCGGGAGCGTGGCGTGCCGGTGCGCGTGGCGGCATTCGGGGAAAGCCGCACCGTGTCGAGCCAGCGGGCACGGGCGGCCTGGGATGGTCCGGTCGAATCGCTGTTGGAGGCCGAGCCGGCGACGCAGCTGGTGGATGCCGTGTTCGGCATCGGGCTGCGGCGCGGGCTGGACGATGCCATGGCGGCGGTCCTGTGCCAGTTGGTGAGCCAGGCAAGCTACAGCTATGCACTGGACTTGCCGAGCGGCGTGCGCACCGATGATGGTGCGCTATTGTCGGACGTGCCGCGTTTTGGCCTCACCCTCGCCATGGGGGCGCTCAAGCCGGCGCATCTCTTGCAGCCGGCGGCGGATCATGTGGGGCAGGTTCATCTGGTCGATCTGGGCATCGCCCTGCCGAGCGACGCGCACAGCCTCACCCCTCCACGCCTGCACCGGCCGGGGCCGGAGGCGCATAAATATAGCCGGGGCATGGTGGCTGTCGTCGGCGGCGGCATGCCCGGAGCCAGCCTGCTCGCCAGCGCGGCGGCGGCCTATTCGGGCGCGGGTACGGTGCGGCGCTTTGCGCTGGACGAACCGGTCGCCGACATTCACGCCATCATCGCTCACCACACTGACAGCCCGGCGGGCATAGCAGAGGGGCTGGCGGATGATCGGACCTCGGTGGTGCTGGTGGGGCCGGGCCTTGGCCGCGATGCTGACGCGCAGGCGCGGCTTGACGCGGCGCTGGCGGCGAAACGGCCGATGGTCCTCGACGCTGATGCGCTGACGCTGCTGGGCGAACGGGACAGCCTGCCGCCGCTGGGTCAGGCGATCCTGACGCCGCATGAGGGCGAATTCGTCCGGCTGTTCGGCAAGCTCGATGGCAGCAAGATCGACCGGGCGCGGCAGGCGGCGCGGATGTCGGGCGCGGTGACGGTCTATAAGGGGCCGGACAGCGTGATCGCCGCGCCCGATGGCCGCGTGGTCGTTGCGGGGCAGGCAAGCGCCTGGCTTTCGACCGCCGGCACGGGCGATGTGCTGGCGGGGGTAATCGCCGGGCGTTTTGCCGTCACGGGCGATCCCTTCCGCGCGGCCTGCGAGGGTGTGTGGCTGCATGGCGAAGCGGCGCGCCGTTCGGGCGCCGCCTTTGTCGCGGATGATTTGATCGATGCGCTTCCAGCGGCTATCGCCGCGCGATTGTGACAGAGACAGATCAGGACTTAATCATCCGCCTCGCCGCCAAGGGCGATGGCGTGACCGCCGATGGCCGCCATGTCGCGCTTGCGGCGCCGGGTGACTACCTCAGCGGTGACGGCAGCGTGCTGCCCGGGCCGCATCATGCCGTGCCGCCATGCCGCCACTTCCCGGCGTGCGGCGGCTGCACGCTTCAGCATGTGGACGATCCCAGCTATGCCGATTTCGTGACAGCACGGGTGACGGGAACGCTGGCGGGGCAGGGGCTTGCGCCCGACCGGCTGCTGCCCCTGCATCTCTCCCCGCCGCGGGCCCGGCGCCGGGCGGCGCTGCGGGCCGCGCGGCAGGGCAAGCGGATCAGCATCGGCTTTGCGGAGGCGGGCAGCCATGTGCTGATCGACCTGAGCATGTGCGAGATATTGGACCCGCGACTGTTCGCCCTGATAGCGCCGCTGCGCGGGCTGCTGGCGCATATCCTGCCGGATCGACGCGCGGCGCATGTGAAGATGTCGCTTACCGATCAGGGGATCGACCTGCTGCTGGAGGGCGTGCGGGTCGAAGGGCTGGCGGCCGACGAAGCGCTGGGCGATTTCGCACGGGATCAGCGGCTTGCACGGCTGACCATCGACGAGGGCGACGGGCCGCAAAGCCGCTGGGAGCCGGAGCCGGTGACGGTCAGCTTCGGCAGCGTCGCGGTCGGCTTTCCGCCCTTTGCCTTCCTCCAGGCCACGCCCGATGGCGAGCAGGCTCTGGTCGAGATGGTGCGGTCGGCGCTGCCGGCCGACGGCGCAGTGGCCGATCTCTTCTGCGGTCTGGGCACCTTTGCCCTCGCCATTGGCGCGGATCGGCCGGTCTATGCAGCGGAGGGCGCACGCGATCTGGTCCTTTCGCTCAAGCTTGCCGCCAACCGGGCACAGCGGCGCATGGCGGTCGATCATCGCGATCTTTTCCGCCGCCCGCTGACGCCGGAGGAGCTGAACCGCTTCGCCGCCGTCGTCATTGATCCGCCACGCGCGGGGGCGCGGGAGCAGATCATGCAGCTTGCGGCCTCGTCCGTGCCGCTGATCGCCTATGTGTCCTGCAATCCCTCCAGCTTTGCCCGCGACGCTGCCCATCTGGTGGCGAGCGGCTATCGGCTGGAGACGGTGCGGCCGGTCGGTCAGTTCCGCTGGTCGACCCATGTCGAGCTGGTCGGCATTTTCCGCCGGGACTGACAGCGAAAAGCCCGCCGCTGGCAGGACCGGCGGCGGGCTTTTTCAGCCTATAAGCGGACGAAATCAGCCCAGCTTGATGATCGTCGCCCGGCGGCGTTCGGGCAGCTGGTCGACATAGAGGCTGGCCATCGGCTCATCCTCGACCTCGACCACCGCTTCCGACGTGAAGCCGTTGAAGCCGGTACGCATCGCCGCGCCATAGGCGCCCAGCATGCCGATCTCGATATAGTCGCCCGCCTGCACATCGTCCGGCAGCATGAAGGGGCCGACCATATGGTCCATATCGTCGCAGGTGGGGCCGTAGAAGGAGAAGCCGGCCATCTGCGCCTCGCTCTCATCCTCGCGCAGCAGGGCCACCGGGAAGCGCCAGCCGATATGCGCCGCATCGAACAGCGCGCCATAGGCGCCGTCATTGATGTACAGCTCGGTCCCGCGCCGCCGCTCGACCCGCACCACCACCGAACTATATTCGGCGGAGAGGGCACGGCCCGGCTCGCACCAAAGCTCTGCCGAATAGCTGATCGGCAGGCTCTCAAAGCCGCGATAGATGGCGTCGAAATAGGCTTCCAGCGCCGGCGGCTCCATGCCGGGATAAACGGACGGGAAACCGCCGCCGACATCGATGATGTCCACCGTCACCGCCGCGTCGACGATCGCCGCGCGGACGCGTTCGATCGCGTCGCTATAGGCTTGCGGGCTCATCGCCTGGCTGCCGACATGGAAGCAGATGCCGAGCGCGTCAGCCGCCTGGCGGGTCGCCATCAGCAGTTCGCGCGTCTCACCCAGCTCCGCGCCAAATTTGGACGCGAGGCTCAGTTCCGAATGTTCCGACGACACGCGCAGCCGCACGCACAGCTCAAGATCGGTGGCGCCATCGGTGGCGCGCATGATCTTTTCCAGCTCGTCCATCGTGTCGAGCGAGAAGGTGCGGACGCCATGCACATGATAGGCTTCGGCAATGGCCTCCTCAGCCTTCACCGGATGCATGAAGCACAGCTTCGCCTTGCCTTCCAGCGTCTCGGACACCAGCCGGACTTCCGCGATGGAAGCCACGTCATAATGGCTGATGCCGCTCGCGAACAGCGTGCGGATCAGATCGGGAGACGGGTTCGCCTTAACTGCATACAGGGACCGGCCGGGGAATTTCTCGGAAAAGAAACGGGCCGCCCGAGCCGCAGCCTGGGGACGAATAAGCGTTACCGGTGCTGCCGGTTTGAGGGTGGTCGCTACCCCCAGCGCGCTATGATGCTTGTGCAACTCAAGGGACCTCCAGTGTAGTCGTTGGCAATCAAAGCTGCCTTGCGGTGGAAGTCCCATGGGGCAGCGGACGGTCGATATATGCGGAGGGGTCCCCCCTGTAAAGCGCGTGCGTAAATTTTGTTGCGCGCTTCGCTACGAAAGGTGCGTCAGGAGAGACGGGCCTTGAAGTCCTGATAGCAAAAAGCGCGGATTTCCTCGAGTTTGTCGGTCTCCGAGTTCCACAGCCAGATCGCCGGAAGAGGTACGCCATTGAAAGTGTTGGTCTTCACCATGGAATAATGGGCCTGATCGAGGAAGGCGATCCGGGCGCCCGGCTCGGCCCCACCGGGGACTCGATAGTCGCCGATAATGTCGCCGGCGAGGCAGGAGGGGCCGCCGAGTCGGGTGACGGGGCCGTCGCTTCCTTCATGCAGCATGGCGGGGCGATAGGGCGCTTCGATTACGTCGGGCATATGGCAGGTGGCGGAGATATCGGTGATCGCCACCGGCATGCCATTGTCGATCACGTCCAATATCTCGCCGACCAATATGCCCGCGTCGAGCGCCATGGCCTCGCCCGGTTCGAGATAAAGCTCGACGCCGGTCTGCGCCTTGATCCGCTGGAGGAACGCGACCAGCGCATCGCGCTGATAGTCGGCGCGGGTGATATGATGCCCGCCGCCGAAGTTCAGCCATTTGAGGTTCGCGATATGCGGCATGATCCGCGACTCGATCGCTGCCCAGGTCCGTTCGAGCGGCAGGAAATCCTGCTCGCACAGCGAATGGAAATGGAGGCCCGATACGCCCTCCAGATGCTCGGGGCGTAGCTGATCGACCGGGAAGCCTAAGCGGCTGTGCGGCTGGCAGGGGTCATATTTGGCGACCTCGCCCTCGGCGTGAAGCGGATTGATGCGCAGACCGATGTCGAACGCATGACCGGCTGCCCGGGCCGCCCCTATCTGAGGGCGAAAGCGGGCGATCTGGCCGGGGCTGTTGAAGATCACATGATCCGACAGCGCGAAAATCTCGGGCAGGTCGGCGGCCTTGTAGGCCGCACAATAGGTGGCGACTTCGCGGTCGCCCGCCGGCCCTGCATATTCCTCACGCCCCAGCCGCGCTTCATAGATGCCCGACGCGCAGACGCCGTCCAGATATTCGGCGACCACGCTGCCCAGCGACCACATGGAAAAGGCCTTGAGCGCCCCCAGCAGCTTGATGCCCGCGCGGTCCCGCACGTCTTTCAATATGGCAAGGTTCCGCCGCACCGCCGCCTCGTCCACCACGAAGGCGGGCGAGGGGACGCGATACAGATCGAAACGGGCGAAAGCGGCGGGATCGCCGGCGCGGGTTTCCATAGGGCACTCCGTTCGGGCCGCACGAGGGGGCGCGGCCCGTCATCTTGGGTCAGCGGGCAGCCGCCGGATCAGAAGTCCAGCGGTGCGTCCAGTTCCTTCACCTGCCAGGGCAGGCCATGCTTGTTCAGCATGTCCATGAAGGGATCGGGATCGAACTGTTCGATGTTGAACACGCCTTCGCCCTTCCAGGCGCCGGTCAGCATCATCGCCGCGCCGATCATCGCCGGCACGCCGGTCGTGTAGCTGACCGCCTGATTGCCGGTTTCTGCATAGGCATCCTCATGGTCGCAGATATTATAGACATAGACGGTCTTGGGCTGACCGTCCTTTTCACCAGTGGCGATGTCGCCGATATTGGTCTTGCCCTTGGTGGTCGAACCCAGGCTCGACGGTTCGGGCAGCACGGCCTTGAGGAACTGGAGCGGGATGATCTCCTTGCCCTCATACATCACCGGGTCGATCCGCGTCATGCCGACATTCTGAAGCACTTCCAGATGCTTGAGATAGGCGTCGCCAAAGGTCATCCAGAAACGGATGCGCTTGATCTCCGGGTAGAAGCGGGCGAGGCTTTCCAGTTCCTCATGATACATGAGGTACATATTCTTCGGCCCCACCTGATCGAAGTCGAACGCCTGCTTGTGGCTGAGCGCCGGGCCTTCGATCCATTCGCCATTTTCCCAGTGACGCGACGGCGCGGTCACTTCGCGAATGTTGATTTCGGGATTGAAGTTGGTGGCGAAATGCTGGCCATGGTCGCCGCCATTGCAGTCCAGAATGTCGAGCGTGTCGATCCGGTCGAGCAGATGCTTCTTGATATAGCTTGCGAACACGCTGGTGACGCCGGGATCGAAGCCGGAGCCGAGCAGCGCCATGATGCCGGCATCCTTGAACCGGTCGTGCAGATCCCACTGCCAGCTATATTCGAACTTCGCCGTGTCGCGCGGCTCATAATTGGCGGTGTCGAGATAATCGACCTTGGTGCGCAGGCACGCCTCCATGATGGAGAGGTCCTGATAGGGCAGCGCCAGATTGACGACCAGCTTCGGCCCGACCTTCTCGATCAAGGCGGCCGTGGCGTCGACATCATCGGCATCGACCTGCGCCACGTCGATGGTGACGCCGGTGCGCGCCTTGACCGACTCGGCTACCTTTTCGCAGCTGACGATGCGGCGGCTGGCCAGCGTGATATGGCTGAAAATATCGGGATTCATCGCCATCTTGTGAACCGCGACCGATCCGACGCCGCCCGCGCCGATGACAAGAACCTTGCTCACCTATCATGCTCCATGCTGTGGTCGCGCCATGAGCGCGAAAGCGCCCATATAGGGGCGAGAGATGACAGCGCAAAGGCTGACTGCAAGCTGCCGGAAAAAGAGGCGCTTGGCGACGGTTGGCAGTGCAGCGCCGGAGGCGGGGCGAGCGGCAGTCTTGCGGAGATCAGCTCACCAATCGCCTGAGCGCCTCGATCGTGTCGGCCTCATGCGCGGGCTTGTCGCGGCGGATGCGGGCGATCCGGGGGAAGCGCATGGCAAGGCCCGACTTGTGCCGCTTGCTGTCATGGATGCTGTCGAAGGCGACTTCGAGGACCAGCGTCTTTTCCACCTCGCGCACCGGGCCGAAGCGGTTGAGCGTATGACCGCGCACGAAGCGGTCGAGCCATTTCAGCTCTTCGTCGGTGAAGCCGCTATAGGCTTTGCCCACCGGCAGCAGCTCGCCCTCCGGCGTCCAGCAGCCAAATGTATAATCGGAGTAGAAGGAAGAGCGTTTGCCATGCCCCCGCTGCGCATACATCATCACGCAGTCGGCGGTGAGCGGGTCGCGCTTCCACTTATACCACAGCGCCGCCCGCCGCCCGGCGACATAGGGGCTGTCCCGCCGCTTGAGCATCACCCCCTCGATCGCCGCATCGCGGGCACCGGCGCGAATGTCTGACAGCGCATCGAAATCGGGCGCCTCGATCATCGCCGACAGATCGAAGCGGTCGGTATCGAGCTGCGGCATGAAGGCTTCGAGCCGGGCGCGGCGCTGTGTCCAGGGGAGAGCGCGCAGATCCTCCTCACCCTCCAGCAGCAGGTCGTAAAGCCGGACGAAAGCGGGATAGTCCGCGATCATTCGTGCCGACACCGCCTTGCGCCCGAGCCGCTGTTGCAGCGCGTTAAAGCTCGCTGCCTCGCCACCCTGAAACTCGCCGCGCACCAGCAATTCGCCGTCCAGCACCGCATGGCCGTCAAAGGCTGCGGCGATCTCGGGGAAGCTGCCGGTGATGTCGTCGCCGGCCCGGCTGTAGAGCCGTGTCTCCTGGCCGGTGCCGACGATCTGCACCCGGATGCCGTCCCATTTCCATTCGGCCGCATAATCGGTGAGGTCGACGCTATCCGCCTCCAGCGGATGCGCCAGCATGAAGGGGCGGAAATAGGGCGTGCCCTCCGGGTTGGGGCGCGCGCCGCGTCCTTCGGCCCAGGCGAAAAGCGGCGCATAGGGCGGCGCGAGCGCATGCCACAGCTGTTCGACATCATCGACATCCAGCCCGAAGGCCTGGGCAAAGCCGGTCTTGGCGAGGCGTGCCGAGATGCCGACGCGCAGGCCGCCGGTGGCGAGCTTGAGCAAGGCAAAGCGGCCCGGCGCGTCGAGATGGTCCATCATGTTCGCCAGCGCTGCGGGGGCAGCGGCGCGGCTGACGTCATGAAGCCGTTCCACCACCGCCGACAGGCTGAGCGATCCGTCGTCAATCTCAGGCGGCTGATCCACCCGCTTGGGCCAGAGCAGCGCGACCGTCTCCGCCAGATCGCCGACATAGTCGCGGCTCATCTCGAACAATAGCGGATCGACCCGCGCCCGGATCATCTCGCCTATGGCGGAGGATTTGACCGCCTTCATGTCGAGATTGCCGGTGAGCGCCGCCAGCGCCCAGCCGCGATCCGGGTCGGGCGCCTCGCGCATATAGTCGGCGATCAGCGCCAGCTTGCCGTTGCGCGAGCGGGTGTAGATGAGGCCGTCGAGCAGCTGCGAAAAGCCTCTCATGCGGCGATCTCCGGAGTACCGGCGCGCATCAGCCTTCATCCTCATCTTCGCGGCCGACCAGCGCCAGCGCGCGGGCGCGCATCTGGTGGGTCATGCACCAATGGACCAGCGCCTCCTCCCGCCCATGGGTGATCCATGTCTCGCTGGGGGCTACCTCGCGAATGGTGTCGGTCAGCTCGTCCCAGTCGGCATGATCGGAAATGACCAGGGGCAACTCGACATTCTTCTGCCGCGCGCGCTGCCGCACCCGCATCCAGCCAGAGGCCATGGCGGTGATCGGGTCGGGCAGGCGCCGGCTCCACCGGTCGTTGAGCGCGGAGGGCGGGGCCATGACGATATGGCCGCGCATCGCCTTGGCCGGCACGCCGGTCGCGGGACGCAACTCGCCAAGCTCGACGCCCAGTTCCGCATAAAGGGCGCACATGCGTTCGAGCGCGCCGTGAATGTAGATGGGGTCCTTATGCCCCCGCCCGCGCAGCTCTGCCATCACCCGCTGCGCCTTGCCCAGCGCATAGGCGCCGACCAGCACGCAGCGGTCGGGATTGGCGTGGAGCGCGCCGAGCAGCCGGTCGACCTCGCTGCCGGTGTCGGGATGGCGGAAGACCGGCAGGCCGAACGTCGCCTCCGTCACGAAGATGTCGCAGGGCACGACTTCGAACGGCAGGCAGGTCGGGTCCGGCCGGCGCTTGTAATCGCCGGTCACCACCACCCGCTCGCCCGCATGGGACAGGATGATCTGCGCCGATCCCAGCACATGGCCGGCGGGGACATAGCGGATGTTGACGCCTCCGAGGGTGAAATCCTCGCCATAAGCCAAGGCCGTTCCGCTGGCCGTGCCGTAGCGCAGTCCCATGATCGCCAGCGTTTCGGCGGTCGCCCACACATGGCCGTGTCCGCCGCGCGCATGATCGGCATGGCCGTGGGTCACGAGCGCCCGCTCGCGCGCTTCGGACGGATCGATCCAGGCATCGGCGGGGCGGACATAGATGCCGGTCGGGTGCGGTTCGATCCAGTGAGCCATGGAGGAAGAAGATGGGAAAGGGGCCGCAGGTTCCGCAAGCCTTTTCACGCGCCCGTAACCCGCGCGTCATCGCCCCGACATCGCCATGCCCTACAGCCTGCGCGACTATCCGGCGAGGAGGAGCCCAGAATGGCAGTTTCAGCGCATCTCAAGGTGACCCGCGCGGTTCATCGGCATCGGCATCTGTCGCGGCAGGGCCTGCTGGAACGGGCCTTCACCTTCGCCTTTCGCGGCCTCGTCTATGCGCAGATCTGGGAGGATCCCGAAGTCGATATGGAGGCGCTGGCGATCACGCCCGACTGCCATGTCGTCACCATCGCGTCGGGCGGCTGCAATGTGCTGAGCTATCTCACCGCCGATCCGGCGCGGATCACCGCCGTCGATCTCAACACCGCCCATATCGCGCTCAACAAGCTCAAGCTGATGGCCGCGCGGACGCTGCCCGATCATGCGGCCTTTCACCGCTTCTTCGCCGACGCGCGTAGCAAGGACAATGTCACCGCCTATCACCGCCATGTCGCCCCGCATCTGGACGAGGCGACGCGTCGCTATTGGGAGGGGCGCGACATGATCGGGCGGCGGCGCATCGGTGGCTTCGCGCGTGGCATCTACAAACATGGCCTGCTCGGCCGCTTCATCGGCGCGGCGCATTTGCTGGCGCGGCTGCACGGCGCCAATCCGCGCCGGATGCTGGACGCCGCCAATCGCGAGGAGCAACTGGCGATTTTCGAGCAGGAACTGGCGCCGATCTTCGAAAAGACGTTCGTCCGCTGGCTCACCAGTCAGCCGGCGTCGCTGTTCGGCCTCGGCATCCCACCCGCCCAGTTTGAGGCGCTGGCCGGCGACGAGCGAATGGATGCTGTGCTTAAGCAACGGCTGCGCAAGCTCGCCTGTGACTTCGATCTCAAGGATAATTATTTCGCGGTCCAGGCGTTCGGGCGCGGTTACGGCCAGGCCGGCGCAGGCGGCGAAGGCGCGTTGCCGCCCTATTTGCAGGCGGCCAATCATGCCGCCGTCGTCGCCCGCGCGCCGCGCGTCGATGTGCGCCATATCAATTTCACCGAGTTTCTCGCCGGCCAGCCCGCCGGCAGCGCCGACCGCTATATCCTGCTCGATGCGCAGGACTGGATGGACGATGCGCAGCTCAATGCGCTGTGGGCGCAGATCAGCCGCACTGCGCGACCGGGCGCCCGCGTTCTCTTCCGCACGGCGGGCACGCCGAGCATCCTGCCGGGCCGGGTGGCAGAGGCGATCCTGTCGCGCTGGGCCTATCAGGCCGACGCGTCGCGCGACTTCACCGCACGCGACCGTTCCGCCATCTATGGCGGCGTTCATCTCTACATCCTAAAGGATCAGGCGGCATGACGAGCGCTCAGGCAGGGCTGATGGACAGCGTCTATCGGCGGCAGCGGCATATCTATGATCTTACCCGCAAATATTATCTGCTGGGGCGCGACGGGCTGATCGCCGATCTCCACCCGCCTGCTGGGGGCGCGGTGCTGGAAATCGGCTGCGGCACCGGGCGCAACCTGATCGCGGTGGGAAAGGCCTGGCCCAAGGCACGGCTATATGGCGTGGACATTTCCGACGCGATGCTGACGACGGCCCGCACCTCTATGGCAAAGGCTGGCATGGCGGATCGGGTGATGCTGGCGCAGGGCAATGCCTGCGGCTTTGATGCAGAGGCGCTGTTCGGCCGCGCCCGCTTTGAGCGGGTGTTCATCAGCTATGCGCTGTCGATGATCCCGGAATGGGAGATGGCGCTGCACCAGGCCGCCCGCTGCGTCGCGCCCGGCGGCAAGCTGGAGATTGTGGACTTCGGCCAGCAGGAACATCTGCCGCACATATGGAAGCGAGCGCTGTTCGGATGGCTGGACCGGTTCCACGTCTCACCGCGTCACGAATTGGGCGCGGCGATCGGCCGGCTGGCGCAGGATATGGGCGGCTTTCCCCACAGCCGCACGCTCTATCGGGGCTATGCGGTCAGGGGCGGGCTGATCCGGGTTTAAGACCCGATCAGGCCGCCTGACGCTCGGCCAGCTCCAGCTCTAGGCGGTCCCAGATTTCCACCAGCGCCGACACCAGATCGCGCATCATCTGCTCGTCATGGGCGGGGCCGGGGGTGAAGCGCAGGCGCTCGGTGCCGCGCGGGACGGTGGGATAGTTGATGGGCTGCACATAGGCGCCATATTCGGCCAGCAATATGTCGCTGATCCGCTTGGCCTTTACCGGATCGCCAACCATCAGCGGGACGATATGGGTGACCGACGGCATGACCGGCAGGCCCGCGTCGCGCATCATCTGCTTGAGCGCGGCGGCGGACGCCTGCTGCCCCTCACGCTCTTCGCTCGACCCCTTGAGATGGCGCACGCTCGCCAGCACGCCGGCGACCAGCACGGGCGATAGCGAGGTCGTGAAGATGAAGCCGGGCGCATAGCTGCGGATTACATCGACGATCATCTGGTCGGCGGCGATATAGCCGCCCATGACGCCGAACGCCTTGCCCAGCGTGCCTTCGATGATAGTCAGCCGGTCGGCGACCGCGTCCCGTTCCGAAATGCCGCCGCCGCGCGCGCCATACATGCCGACGGCATGGACTTCGTCGAGATAGGTGAGCGCGTTGAATTCGTCGGCCAGATCGCAGATCGCGGCGATGGGGGCGATGTCGCCGTCCATCGAATAGACGCTTTCAAAGGCGATCAGCTTGGGCGCGTCGGGATCTTCGGCCGCCAGGAGTTCGCGCAGATGATCGACGTCATTGTGGCGGAAGACGCGCTTCTCGCAGCCCGAATTGCGGATGCCCGCGATCATCGACGCGTGGTTCAGCTCGTCGGAAAAGATGATGCAGCCGGGCAGCAGCTTGGCGAGCGTGGACAGCGTCGCTTCGTTGGAGACATAGCCCGAGGTGAAGAGCAGCGCGGCTTCCTTGCCGTGAAGGTCGGCCAGCTCATGCTCCAGATCGACATGATAATGGGTGTTGCCGCCGATATTCCGGGTGCCGCCCGATCCGGCGCCGACATCGTGCAGCGCCTCTTCCATGGCGGCGACGACCTTGGGATGCTGGCCCATGGCGAGATAGTCGTTGGAGCACCAGACGGTGATCGGCTTGGGACCATTATGGCCGTGAAAGCAGCGCGCATTGGGAAAAGCGCCCTTGTTCCGCAAGATGTCGATGAAGACGCGGTAGCGGCCTTCGCTGTGGAGCCGATCGATTGCCTGCGTGAAAATATGCTTGTAATTCACTGCGCTTTTCGTCCCGTCGTTCGCGTCAGCCTGTCGCGTCGCCGCCTGTCCTGCACGGCATTTACCTGCGAGAGGCCATCATTGCCAGCGATAACCGCTCGCAAGGCTTATGCGAAAATCCTTTCACTATGATTGAGGCGCTGACCATTGGACAAATGGACCCGCCCCCCTAGAGGCTCTCGATCCGCGTCAGGCCATAGTGGGCGAGGGCGGGGCGCAGCGCCTCCTCATCCTCTCCCAGCCTCGTAAAAACGGCGATACCGGGCGGCGCGTCGACGGGCCAGGACTGGCCCCGGGTGAGGAAGGCGATGCGCCGGGCGATGCCCTCGCCGCCATGGACAAAGCCGATGGGGCGCGGCGCGGCGGCGGCCAGTTGATCCTTCACCAGCGGGAAATGGGTGCAGGCGAGCACCACCATATCCATCCGGTCGCCGCCCGGCTGATCGAGCAGCCCCGCCAGCGCGGTGCGGGGAATGGCCGGGTCGAGCGTCTCTCCCCGCAGCTTCGCCTCCGCCAGTTGCACCAGTGCCGCCGACCCGTGGCGCAGCACGCTACAGTCGGCGCCATGTTCGGCCGCAAGCCGGTCGACATAGGGCTGGCGCACGGTCGCGTCGGTGCCGAGTACGCCAAAGACCCGGCTGGTCGACAGCAGCGCGGCGGGCTTGATCGCCGGCACCGTGCCGACCACCGGAATGTCGAGCGCGGCGCGCACGGCGGGCAGGGCGATGGTGGAGGCGGTGTTGCAGGCGATCACCGCCAGTCGCGGCCGATAGCGTTCCACCAGCCGCCCCAGCAGCGCGGGAACGCGCGCGGCAATCTCCATCTCGCTCTTGGTGCCATAGGGGAAGCCCGCGTTGTCGGCGGCGTAGACAATCGGCGCGTTCGGCAGCGCCTGTTGCGCGGGGGCGAGGATGGACAGACCCCCAACACCGGAATCGAAGAAGAGGATGGGGGCTTCGGGGGCGACCGTCATGGCGCGACATCTCGCGACCCTGCACCACCCTGTCAACATCGCGCCGCCATGAGCCGCCGGGCGCGCACTCGCTTGTTGCTCGCGCCGCCTGTCACGCTATGGTCGCGCGACAACTCTATCGGCGAGATCATGACACCTGCCTGGCTCCTTCCCGCATTCGTTCTCCTGCTCGGCTATCTGCTGGGTTCCATCCCTTTCGGCCTGCTGCTGACGCGCCTTACCGGCGCGGGCGACCTGCGGCAGATCGGGTCGGGCAATATCGGCGCGACCAATGTGCTGCGCACCGGGCGCAAGGGGCTGGCGGCGGCGACGCTGCTGCTCGACCTGCTGAAGGGGGCGGCGGCGGTGCTGATCGGCGCCAGCCTGATCGAAGGCGGCGGTGCGATGGCGGGCGCGATGGCCTTTATCGGTCATTGCTATCCGTTGTGGCTGCGCTTTGCCGGCGGCAAGGGCGTGGCGACGATGATGGGCGTTATCACCGCGCTGCACTGGCCGGCGGGTCTGGTCTTCGCCATCGTCTGGTTGGGCGCGCTGTTCGGCACGCGCTGGTCCTCGGTCGGCGGCATGGCGGCGGCGGTGAGCGCGCCGGTGGCGATGGCGGCGATGGGCCGGATCGACCTGCTGCCGGTGTCGCTGGCGCTGGCGCTGATC
>DAMDPH010000013.1:0-39429 GCA_032082785.1 Sphingobium sp.
CTGCTGGGCGCGGCGGGCCTGGTCGACCTCATCGTCCCGCGCGGCGGCAAGAGCCTGGTCGCGCGCGTGCAGGAAGAGGCGCGGGTGCCGGTGCTGGCGCATCTCGACGGCATCAATCACAGCTATGTCGACGGCGCCGCCGATCCCGGCATGGCCGAACGGCTGGTCGTCAATGCGAAGATGCGCCGCACCGGCGTCTGCGGCGCGACCGAAACGGTGCTGATCGACCGCGCCTATCCGGCCGCTCCGCAGCTGGTGCAGGCGCTGCTCGACGCGAGCTGCGCGGTGCGCGGCGACGCGGCGGTGCAGGCGATGGATGCCCGGGTCAGCGTCGCGACGCCGGAGGATTGGGACACCGAATATCTCGAGGCGCTGGTGTCGGTCCGCATGGTCGATGGGCTGGACGAGGCGATCGCCCATATCGCCGCCCATGCCAGCCGCCACACCGACGCGATCATCACCCAGGATGCGGCCCGGGCCGAGCGCTTCCTGCAAGCGGTCGACAGCGCCATCGTCATGTGGAACGCCTCGACCCAATTTGCCGATGGCGGCGAATTCGGGCTTGGGGCGGAGATCGGCATTTCCACCGGCCGGCTGCATGCGCGCGGCCCGGTCGCGCTGGAAGGGCTGACCACCTATAAATGGATCGTGCGCGGCACCGGCCAGATCCGGGGCTGACGCTGCACCTTGCCGTGTGCCGGCACCGCTTCTAGACTTGAAGCCGGCTGGCCAAAGTCCCGACATGAAGGGACAGGCTGGCTGCGCATCGGCGCGCGGCTCCCATCGCACGCCCCTGTGCCGTTCCCGCATCAATTTCCGCATCGCGGCGGATCGTTTCGCGCCGCACTTCGTATGCCAGTCTGGGCCAGGAGGAAGGTCAATCCATGACGTCCGATCATTTGACACGCCGTGCCCTGCTTCAGGGGAGCGCAGCGGCCGCCGCAGCGGCGCCTGCGGCTGCTCAGGCGCGGGCGGTTCGCTCCGCACCCGCTCCACAGGATAAGGGAAGCCGCATGATTGCGCTGGAAATGACCGTGAACGGCCGGGACGTGCATTTGCAGCTCGACCCGCGCACCACTTTGCTCGACGCCCTGCGCGAGCATCTGCACCTGACCGGCACCAAGAAGGGCTGCGACCATGGCCAGTGCGGCGCCTGCACGGTGATGGTGGACGGGCGGCGGATCAACAGCTGCCTCAGCCTCGCGGTCATGCATGAAGGCGATGCGATCACCACGATCGAGGGGCTGGGCACGCCCGAGCGGCTGCACCCGATGCAAAAGGCGTTCATCACCCATGACGGCTATCAGTGCGGCTATTGCACGCCGGGCCAGGTCTGCTCCGCCGTCGCCGTGCTGGACGAGATAGAGGCGGGCATTCCCAGCCATGTGACCGAGGATCTCGACCGGGTCGCGCTGTCCGACGCGGAATTGCGGGAGCGGATGAGCGGCAATATCTGCCGCTGCGCCGCCTATTCCAACATCATCGCCGCCATGCGCGACGTCGCCGGGGAGCCGCAGGCATGAAGGCCTTCACCTATGAACGCGCCGCCAGCGTCGCCGATGCCGCCAAATCCGCCGCGTCCATCGAGGGTGCGCGCTTCATCGCGGGCGGCACCAACCTGCTCGACCTGATGAAATTGCAGATCGAAACGCCGACGCATCTGATCGACGTCAATCATCTCGGCCTCGACCGGATCGAGCGAACCGAGGAGGGCGGCCTGCGCATCGGCGCGCTGGTGCGCAACACCGATCTTGCCGCCGACGCGACGGTGCGGCGCGACTATGCCGTGCTGAGCCGCGCGCTGCTGTCCGGCGCGTCGGGCCAGTTGCGCAACAAGGCGACGACGGCGGGCAATCTGCTTCAGCGGACCCGCTGCCCCTATTTTTACGACACCCGCATGCCCTGCAACAAGCGCAAGCCCGGCAGCGGCTGCGGCGCACTCAAGGGCATGAGCCGCAACCTTGCCATCATGGGTACGAGCGACGCCTGCATCGCCCAGCATCCCAGCGACATGGCAGTGGCGATGCGGCTGCTCGATGCGCAGGTGGAGACGGTGAAGGCCGACGGCACGACCCGCGCCGTCCCCATCGCCGATTTCCACCGCCTGCCCGGCGACACGCCTCATATCGAGACCGTGCTGGATCGGGGGGAGATCATCACCGCCGTCACGCTGCCCCGGCCGATCAAGGGGCATCATGTCTATCGCAAGGTGCGGGACCGGGCCTCCTATGCCTTCGCACTGGTGTCCGTGGCGGCGATCTTCGAGGAGGGGGGCGCCGGCCGCTTCGCCTTTGGCGGCATCGGCACCAAACCCTGGCGCCGGCCGGAGGCGGACGTCGCCGCGCCCAAGGGCGCCCGCGCCGTCGCCGAAGCCGCGCTGGAAGGCGCGCGGACCACATCGCAAAACGACTTTAAAAAGCTGCTGGTCGAACGTTCGCTCGGCTCGCTTTACCGTCAGCAGGAGGCACGGGCATGAAGTTCGCTACCCCCGCCGGGCCGAACCCGATCGACAAGGGCCGGGTCGTCGGCGTGCCGCACGACCGCATCGACGGCCCCGCCAAGGTGACGGGCAGCGCGCCCTATGCCTATGAACGGCACGATGCCGCCCCCAACGCCGCCTATGGCTGGATGGTCGGATCGGCCATCGCCAAGGGGCGGATCAGCGCGATGGACCTGCGCGCGGCCGAAGCCGCGCCGGGCGTGATCGGCATCGTCACCCATGCCAATGCCGGAAAGCTCGGCAAGGGCAGCATGAACACCGCTCATCTGCTGGGCGGGCCGATGATCGAACATTATGAGCAGGCGGTCGCGCTGGTGGTCGCCGACACGTTTGAAAATGCCCGCGATGCGGCGAAGCTGCTGCGGATCGACTATGCGCCCGAACAGGGGCGCTATGATCTGGCCAGCGAGCGGCTGCATGGCGTGAAGCCGCCGTCGGTCTTTGGCGGGCCGGCCGATACGGCGGCGGGCGATTTCGACAGCGGCTTCGCCAAGGCGGCGGTGAAGCTGGATCAGAGCTACACCACCCCCGACCAGAGCCATGCGATGATGGAGCCGCATGCCACCACCGCCGCCTGGAACGGCGACAAGCTGACGCTCTGGACATCCAACCAGATGGTCGGTTGGGGCGTGGGCGAAATGGCCAAGACGCTGGGCATTCCCAAGGAAAATGTGCGGCTGGTCTCGCCCTTCATCGGCGGCGGCTTTGGCGCGAAGCTGTTCCTGCGCGCGGATGCGCTGCTGGCGGCGCTGGGCGCGCGCATGGCCGGTCGGCCGGTCAAGGTTGCGATCGCCCGGCCGCAAATCCCCAACAACACCACCCACCGGCCCGCCACCATCCAGCGCATCCGCATCGGCGCCGACAAGGATGGCGTGATCGACGCCATTGCGCATGAAGTCTGGTCGGGCGATCTGCCGGGCGGCGGTCCGGAGACCGCGGCGCAGCAGACGCGGCTTCTCTATCGCGGCGCGCACCGCCTGACCGCGCACCGGCTGGTGACGCTCGACCTGCCGGAAGGCAATGCGATGCGCGCGCCGGGCGAGGCGGTCGGCCTGCTGGCGCTGGAAGTGGCAATGGACGAGCTGGCCGAGGCCTGCAATGTCGACCCGGTCGAGCTGCGCATCCGCAACGATGTCCAGTTCGATCCCGAAGTCGGTCCCGAACGCCCCTTTTCCAGCCGCAAGTTCGTCGAGTGTCTGCGGGCGGGGGCGGACCGGTTCGGCTGGTCGCGCCGCAATCCCAAGCCCGGGCAGGTGCGCGATGGCCGCTGGCTGGTCGGCATGGGCATGGCCAGTGCCTTCCGCAACAATCTCACCCAGAAATCGGGCGCGCGGATCGGCGTCGACGCGCAGGGGCGCGTCATCGTCGAAACCGACATGACCGACATCGGCACCGGCAGCTATACCATCATCGGTCAGACGGCGGCCGAAATGCTGGGCGTGCCGCTGGATCAGGTGGTGGTGCGGCTGGGCGACAGCCGCTTTCCCGTTTCGGCGGGGTCGGGCGGCCAATGGGGGGCGAACAGCGCCACCGCCGGCGTCTATGCCGCCGCCACGGCACTGCGCGCAAAGCTGGCGGAAAAGGCCGGCTTCCCCGCCGAGAAGGCACAGTTTGAGGACGGGCTGGTGAAGCTCGGCAACCAGTCGCAAACGCTTGGCGCCCTGGCCGGCCGCGACGGGCTGTGGGCCGAGGACCGGATGGACTATGGCGATCTCGACAAACGCTATGCCCAGGCGACCTTCGGCGCGCATTTCTGCGAGGTCGGCGTCGACATGGACACGGCCGAGGTGCGGGTGCGGCGGATGGGCGGCGCCTTTGCCGCCGGTCGCATCCTCAATCCCAAGTCCGCCCGCAGCCAGGTCATCGGCGCGATGACGATGGGCGTGGGCGCGGCGCTGATGGAGGCGCTGGAGGTCGACACCCGGTTCGGCTTCTTCGTCAATCACGACATGGCCGAATATCTGGTGCCGGTCCATGCCGACATTCCCGAGCAGGATGTGCTGTTCGTCGACGAGCTGGACGATAAAAGTTCGCCGATGAAGGCCAAGGGCGTGGGCGAGCTGGGCATTTGCGGCGCGGGCGCGGCGGTCGCCAACGCCATCTACAATGCCACCGGCATCCGCCTGCGCGACTATCCGTTGACCATCGACCGGCTGCTGCTGGCGCAGGAGCCGGCGCGGGCCTGACACCGGTGCATCGCCCCCGCCGCCATTGACAGGGCCGCGTCCACCATGGATGCGGCCCTTGGTCCTTAGCGACGCAAGCATCAACGACAAAAGGGGCGCTGTCATGAAATCCGCATCTTTGGCCATTCTTCTGGCTGCCATGCCGCTGCCGGTACTGGCGCAGGTGGGAGATGAGCGAGCGGATGCGCCCAGCATCGTCGTGACCGGCGCCGGGCTGCCGCTGCCGCCGGGGACGCCCGCCTATGGCGCGGTTGTGATCGAGCGGGATCGGCTGGCGAACAGCGCGTCGGGTCGGATGGAGAATGTGCTGGCCGATGTCGCCGGATTTCAGCAGTTCCGTCGATCCGACAGCCGATCGTCCAACCCCTCCAACCAGGGGGCGACGCTGCGGGCGCTGGGCGGCAATGCGTCGAGCCGGACGCTGATCCTGCTGGACGGGGTGCCGGTGGCCGATCCCTTTTTCGGCTATATCCCCTTTTCCGCGCTGGTGCCCGATCGGCTGTCGGTGGTGCGGGTGACGCGCGGCGGCGGTAGCGGTGCCTTCGGCGCCGGCGCAGTGGCGGGCACCATCGAGCTGGCGAGCGCAACGCGCGATCAGCTGCCCCTGCTGAGCGGCAGCGCCTTTTATGGCAGCAATGATGCGACCGAATTGTCAGCGACCCTCTCGCCCGATCTGGGCACGGGCTATGTCTCGCTTTCGGGACGCTGGGATCGGGGCGACGGTTTCTACACCACCCCCCGCGTTCAGCGCAGCGCCGCGTCGGTGCCGGCGGCCTATGATAGCTGGTCGGCCAATCTCCGCGCGGTGGCGCCGATCGACGCCCGGTCGGAAATCCAGTTCCGCGCGACCCTGTTCCGGGATGATCGCACGTTGCGCTTTGCCGGGGCCGACAGCCAGAGCCAGGGGCAGGATGCCAGCATCCGCTATGTTTCGCGCGGGACATGGCAGGTGGACGCGCTCGCCTATCTCCAGATGCGCAATTTCGGCAATATCATCAAATCCTCCTCCAGCTTCCGCACCTCGCTGGATCAGCGCAACACGCCCTCCACCGGCCTTGGCGGCAAGATCGAGCTGCGCCCGCCGGTCGGCCCCGATCATGTGCTGCGCATCGGCGCCGATACGCGCTTCGCCACCGGCGACATGTATGAGGATGCCTATAATGCCGGCGTGGCCGCCAATCCGCTGACGGCGCGGCGTCATGCCGGCGGGGAGCAGCTGACCACCGGCTTTTTCGCCGAGGATGACTGGACCCTTGGCTCGCTGGTCCTGACCGGCGGCGTCCGGGCGGATCGCTGGACGATCAGCAACGGCTTCTATCAGGCGCTCAACGCAGCAGGGGCAGTCACGCAGAACGATCGCTACGAGGACCGGTCCGACTGGCAGTTCACCGGGCGCGCGGGGGCGCTGCTGCGGCTGAGCGATGCCGTGGCGGTTCGGGGTGCGGGCTATAGCGGCTTTCGCCTGCCGACCCTCAACGAACTCTACCGCCCCTTCGTGGTCTTCCCGGTGACGACCCAGGCCAATGCCATGCTGGCCCCGGAAAAGCTGAAGGGCGTGGAGGCGGGCGTCGATCTTCAGCCGGCCGAGGGTCTGAGCCTTTCCGCAACCGCTTTCTACAACAGGCTGGACAATGCGGTGGCCAATGTGACGATCGGCACCAACTTGCGTCAGCGGCGCAATGTCGATCGCATCGTCGCCAAGGGCGTGGAGCTGACCGCCAGCGGCCATGTCGGCGATATGAGCCTGTCGGCCTCCTATGCCTATAGCCATAGCCGCGTCCATGCGCCGGGCGAGGCGTTCGACGGCTTCACCCCCGCGCAAAGCCCGCGCCATGCGGCGAGCGCGACCTTGGCCTGGGCGCCGCAACAGGGGCCGATGCTGTCGGCGACCCTGCGCTATGTGTCCGAACAATATGAGGATGATCTGCAAAGCGACGTCCTGCCCGACGCGGTGACGCTGGACGCGGTGGCGCGCCTGCCGCTCGGCCGGGGCGTGTCGCTGGTCGCGCGTGGCGAAAATCTGTTCGACAAGGCTGTCGTCACCCGCAATGCTGGCGGCTCCATCGATCTCGGCACGCCGCGCATCCTGTGGATCGGGATCAGCTTCGGCCGATGACCGAGGCGTCGGCGCTGGTGCCGCTCATCCTGGCGGTGCTTGTATCGATCAATCTGCTGGCGTTCCTGCTGTTCGGCATCGACAAGAGCCGGGCACGGCGGGGGCGCCGCCGGATCGCCGAGCGGCATCTTTTGGGCTTGGCTATGCTGGGCGGCACGCCCGGTACGCTGGCCGGACGGCATGTGTTTCGCCACAAGACGCGCAAGCAGTCCTTCGTGTGGGGGCTGAAGCTGATCGCATTGGCGCAGACGGCGCTGTTGCTCGGCTGGGCCTGCTGGCGCGGCCTCTGAAAAGGGCGATGATGCAGAATGTTAGGGGAAATGGTGCTGCCGGCGAGGATTGAACTCGCGACCTCAGCCTTACCAAGGATGCGCTCTACCACTGAGCTACGGCAGCACTCTATTTCCGTTCCGTGGCCCGTGTCGGGCGACGGAGCCGGGCCTATGGCCGCGTCGCGCCGCTATGTCAAGGCGGCTTGCGGCCCCTTCGCCATTTTCGCTACAGGAGCGCGCATGACCGATGGGCAGGACGATCGCAAGGACAGGCTGGCGCAGGCGTTGCGCGACAATCTGCGCCGCCGCAAGGCGCAGGCGCGGGAAGGCGCGCCACCGCCCCCTCCCGCAGAGCCCAGCCCCAAGGGCTGATTTCCGCCTCAGAGCGGGGCGCAGGCAGTCTTGAGCCAGACGAGCGAATCGCCCTCCAGCTGCGGCGCCACGACGTCCAGCACCTGGGCATGATAGGCGTCGACCCAGGCACGCTCGCCCTCATCCAGCAGATCGACGGCAATGGCGTTGCGGTCGATCGGCGCGAAGGTCAGCGTCTCGAAACCCAGCATCGGCTTTTCCGCGCCATCGACTTCGCGCGGTTCGACCAGCACCAGATTCTCGATTCGGATGCCATAGTCCCCCGCCTTGTAATAGCCCGGCTCGTTGGAGAGGATCATGCCCGCCTGTAGCGGCTCGTCGCCACCGCCGAAGGTCGCGATTCGCTGTGGCCCTTCATGCACCGACAGGAAGCTGCCGACGCCATGACCGGTACCATGAGCATAATCCAGCCCCGCCGCCCAGAGATATTGGCGCGCCAGCGCGTCGAGCTGCCCGCCGCGCGTGCCCTGCGGGAAGACCGCGCGGGACAGGGCGATATGGCCCTTGAGCACCAGCGTGAAATGCCGCTTCATTTCAGCCGTTGGTGTGCCGACGGCGATGGTCCGGGTAACGTCGGTGGTGCCGTCGCGATATTGGCCGCCCGAATCGACCAGATAGAAGGAATTATTCTCGATCGGCCGGCTGGACGCTTCATCGACGCGATAATGGACCACGGCACCATTGGGGCCGGCGCCGCTGATCGTGTCGAAGGACAGATCCTCCAGCAGGCCAGTATCCTTGCGGAACGCTTCGAGGCGGTCGGCGGCCTGTAGCTCGTTCAGCCCGCCCTTGGGCGCCTCCACCGCGATCCAGTGGAGAAAGCGGCTGAGCGCCGCGCCGTCGCGGGCCTGCGCCGTCTTGTGCCCGGCAATCTCGGTCGCATTCTTGATCGCCTTGGGCAGCACGGCGGGGTCGCGCCGCGGCAGGATGCGCGCGCCGGCGGCATCGAGCGCGTCGAAAATCGCCGCAACCGCCCGCTCGGGATCGGCCACGACCGTTTTGCCGCGCAGCTCCGCCAGCGCATCGGCGAAGGCCAGACGCGGATGGACGCGTACCGCATTGCCCAGATGCTGCGTCACTGCATCGTCCATCTTCTCCGGTGCGACGAACAGGTCGGCGGTCGCATCGGCATGGACGATGGCATAGGACAAGGCGACCGGCGTATGGTCCACGTCGCGCCCGCGAATGTTGAAGGTCCAGGCGATGGAATCCAGCGCGGTCAGGACCGCGGCGTCCGCCTTTGCGCCTGTCAGCCAGTCCGCCATCTCCTGCCGCTTCTGCGCCGCGCCCTTGCCGGCGAAGCGATCATCATGGACCGTGAGCTTGGCGGGGCTGGGCGCGGGGCGGTCGGGCCAGACCGCGTCGACCGGATTGGCGTCTACGGCGACCAAAGTCGCGCCGCTGGCGGCCAGGGCCTCGCTCGCCTGCTTGACCCAGCCGCGGCTGTGGAGCCAGGGATCATAGCCGATCCGAGCTCCTTCGCGCACATGCGTCTCCAGCCAGGCGGCGACCGACGTCTGCGGCACGCTCTCATAGCTCCAGTGGGCTGCGTCCACCTGCTCGCGCACTTGCAGCGTGTAGCGGCCATCGACGAAGATGGCGGCTTTCTCCGCCAGCACCACTGCATTGCCGGCCGACCCCTGAAAGCCGGTCAGCCAGGCGAGCCGCTGCGCATAGCCCCCCACATATTCGCTCATATGCTCATCGGTCAGCGGCACGACAAAACCGTCCAGCTCCATCCGCGCCAGCTGCGCGCGCAGGGCCTTCAGGCGGTTTTCATAAATGGACATCTAATTTTCCTTGAATATGCCGGCCCCCTTGCACCGGCCCTCATGCGAACACCATAAACAGCCGATGCGGCATATGCCAACGCCCCCCGATCAACAGAATATGGACCCTGAATGACCGAAATCTCCACCGCCCCTCAGGCCGAGCGTCGTCCGCACAGCTTCACCCGTCACGGCATCAGCGTCAGCGACGATTATGCCTGGCTCCGCGATCCCGGGTATCCGGAGGTGAAGGACAAGGATGTGCTTGCCTATCTGGAGGCGGAAAATAGCTGGTTCGAAGCGGCGATGGCTCCGCACAAGGGGCTGACCGACAGGCTGTTCGCGGAGATGAAGGGGCGCATCAAGGAAGATGATCAGTCGGTCCCGCAGAAGGACGGCGACTATGTCTATTGGCGCGCATTCGAGACCGGCGCTCAATATCGCAAATGGTATCGCCGCCCGGTGGACGCTGCCGAGGATGGCAGCGCGGATCAGCTCATCATGGACGAGCCGGCGCTGGCGGAGGGGCATGATTATTTCCGCCTCGGTGCGCTGTCGGTCAGCCCGGACGGGCGCTATCTCGCTTATGCCATCGACACCAACGGGTCGGAACGGTTCGAGGCGCGGATCAAGGATCTGCATACGGGCGAACTGCTGCCCGAAGTCATTCCCGGCACCTTGTCCTCGCTGGTGTGGACCAGCGACAGCAAGGGGCTGCTCTACGGTCTGGCCAACGATAATTGGCGCACCGACAATGCCCGGCTTCACTGGCTGGGTCAGAGCGTCGAAAGCGATGTCGAGCTGTTCCATGAGGATGATGAGGGGTTTCGCGTTTCGGTGGGGCTGACCTCATCGGAAAAATGGATCGTGATCGCGACCGGCGATCATGTGACGAGCGAGGCCTGGTTGCTGCCCGCCGACAATCCCACCGCCGAGCCGCTGCTGGTCTCCGCGCGCAAGCCCGGCCGCGAATATGAGGTGGATGAGCATGACGGCACGCTCTACATCCGCACCAACGACAATCATCCCAATTTCCGGCTGGTCAAGGCGCCGCTCGACTCGCCCGACGCCTGGGAAGAGGTGATCGCGCCCGACCCGCATTTCTACCTCACCGATTTCACCCTGTTCAAGAAATTCTACGTGACGGAAGGGCGGCAGGACGGGCTGGATCAGATCGAGCTGCGCGATTATGCGACCCATGCCGCCAAGCGCATCCCCTTTCCCGAAGCGAGCTATTCCGCCTCGCTCGACGACAATCCCGAATATGATGTGACGACGCTGCGCATCGGCTATGAATCGATGGTCACGCCCGACACCATCTACGACTATCATCTGGAAAGCGGCGCGCTGGACGTTCTGAAGGTCCAGCAGATTCCGTCCGGCTATGACGCGGATCGCTACGCGACCGAACGGCTGATGATCCCGGCGCGCGATGGCACGTCGATCCCGGTGTCGATCGTCTATGCGCGGGACTTCCCGCGCGACGGCAGCGCCCCGCTCCATCTTTATGGCTATGGCGCCTATGGCATCGCCATGGAGCCGGGCTTTTCGACGAGCCGCCTTTCGCTGCTCGACCGTGGCTTCGCCTTCGCGCTCGCCCATATTCGGGGTGGCGACGATCTGGGCCAGCAATGGTATCTGGACGGCAAGCTCGACAAGAGGAGCAACACCTTCAACGATTTTGTCGATGTCGCCAAAGGGCTGATCGACCGCAATTATACGAGCAAGGGCCGGATCAGCATTTCGGGCGGATCGGCCGGCGGCGAACTGATGGGCGCGGTCATCAATTCCGATCCCCACCTGTGGGGCGCGGTGGTGGCGCATGTGCCCTTCGTCGATGTGCTCAACACCATGCTGGACGAAAGCCTGCCGCTGACGCCGGGCGAATGGCCCGAATGGGGCAATCCGGTCGAGGACAAGGCCGCGTTCGAGACCATCCTCTCCTATGATCCCTATGTCAATGTGACGGCACAGGCCTATCCGCCGCTGATGGTGACGGCGGGGCTCAACGATCCGCGCGTGACCTATTGGGAGCCGGCCAAATGGGTCGCGAAGCTGCGGGCGACGAAGACGGACGACAAGATCCTGCTGCTCAAGACCAATATGGGCGCAGGCCATGGCGGCAAGTCGGGCCGGTTCGAAAGCCTGCAGGAGACGGCGGAGGAGTTCGCTTTCATCCTCTGGCAGCTGGGGGTGGAAGGCTGATGGCGGCCACCTACACCACCAGCATCACCGCGCAGCCCGAGCATATCGATATACTCGGGCATGTGAATAATGCGGTGTGGGTGCAGTGGATGGAGCAGGTGTCGGTCGAGCATTGGATGCGCGACGCGGACCCTGCCCATGTCGAAGCCTATATCTGGGTCGTGACCCGGCACGAGATCGACTATCGCGGCAATGTCCGCGAGGGCGAGACGGTGACAGCCCGCACCTGGATACCGGAAGGACCGCGCGGCGCGCGGTTCGACCGTCATATCGAGTTTACCGGCGCAGACGGCAAGGTGAAGGTCGCCGCCAAATCGACCTGGGCGATCATCGACAAGGCCAGCGGCCGCATCCTGCGGGTGCCGGCGGAGGTGGCCGCCAATTTTGCTGTTACCTGATATTTACTCGAAAGGGTCGAATCGCAGCGTGCCTGCGCGTCGGGGCGCCGCACCTGTATCGCTGGGATGATGGGCGCCGTCCATCACTGGAACTGCCGCAAAGTCGAAGGGTGATATACCCTCCAAGCATGCGACATTGACCCCATATTCGTCTGGGTTCGAGCGGCGTTGATGATGAGTGTAGATTCCACATATTGAGCAGAAGAAATGCTCGGCGGTGCCGGTGTTGAACCGATAGGAGGATAGATGCTCCGTGCCGCGCGTGATGTAAAGGCTTCCCAGCCGAGCCGATACAGCGACAGCGCCTCGCATGCGGCAGTAGGAACAGGTGCATCGTCGGACCGTATCGAAGCCCTTGGCCAGCACCACCTTGAAGCGAACGGCACCGCAATGGCATGCGCCTTCATGTTGGATGTTCGCCGTCATGGACCCGGCTCCTCTGGCTGCACATGTTTGACTATGTTGGTGACATGGACTCGGCTGGAATATCTTTGCGCTCCATCGCCTGACGCGTCCACATGGTTGCGTACAGCCCGTCGGCGCGGACCAGGTCGGTATGGGTGCCGCGTTCGACGATGCGGCCGCCGTCCATCACGATGATCTCGTCCGCATCTACCACGGTGGACAGGCGATGCGCCACCACCAAGGTCGTGCGCCGGGCGCTCATGGCGCGCAGCACGGTCTGGATCTCCGTCTCGGTGCGGCTGTCGAGCGCGCTGGTGGCTTCGTCCAGCAGCAGGATCGGCGGGTTCTTCAGCAAGGTGCGGGCGATCGCCACGCGCTGTTTCTCGCCCCCCGACAGTTTGAGGCCGCGTTCTCCCACCCTCGTGTCATAGCCCTGCGGCAGGCTCATGATGAAGTCGTGGATCTGGGCGGCGCGAGCGGCGCTCTCTATCTCGGCCTGATCGGCGCCTTCGCGCCCATAAGCGATATTATAGCCGACCGTGTCGTTGAACAGCACCATGTCCTGCGGCACGATGCCGATGGCGGCGCGCAGCGACTGTTGCGTGACGCCGGCAATATCCTGCCCGTCGATCAGGATGCGGCCGGCCTGCGCATCATAGAAGCGGAAGAGCAGGCGGCCGATGGTGGACTTGCCCGCGCCAGACGGGCCGACGATCGCCAGCGTCCTGCCCGCCGGAACCGTGAAGCTCACATCATGCAAAATCTCCCGCTCTGGATCATAGCCGAAACGGACATGATCGAAGCTGAGCGCGCCGGCCGACACCTGAAGCACCGGGGCGTCGGGGCGATCCTTCACCTCCGCCTCGGTATCGATCAGGCTGTACATGGATTCCATGTCGATCAGCCCTTGCCGGATGGTGCGATAGACCATGCCCAGCAGGTCGAGCGGCCGGAACAACTGGCTGAGCAGCGTATTGACCAGCACCACGTCGCCGGTGGTGAAACTGCCCCGGCTCCATCCCCAGACGGTATAGGCCATGGCGCCTGCCATCATCAGGTTGGTGATCAGCGACTGGCCGATATTGAGCCAGGCGAGGCTGTTTTCCGACCGCACAGCCGCATCGGCATAGCGGCGCATCGCCCCGCCATAGCGCGCGGCTTCCCGCTGTTCTGCGCCGAAATATTTGACGGTCTCGAAATTGAGCAGGCTGTCGACAGCATGGGCGACGGCGCTGGTGTCCATCTCGACCATGTCGCGGCGAAGCTGGTTGCGCCATTCGGTCACCATCCGGGTAAACCAGATGTAGAGCGCCACCATCGCCAGCGTCGCCGCGACCATCCCCGCGCCAAATTTGAAGAAGAAGATGGCGCATACGGCCAGCAGTTCGATCAGCGTCGGCGCGATGTTGAACAGCAGGAAATAGAGCATCGTGTCGATGCTCTTCGTGCCGCGCTCGACGATCTTGGTGACCGCGCCGGTCCGCCGGTCGAGATGAAAGCGCAGCGACAGCCGGTGCAGATGCGCGAAGACATCGTCGGCCAGCCGCCGCCCGGCTTCCTGCCCGACCCGCTCGAACAACGCGTTGCGCAGATTGTCGAACAGCACGCCGCCAAAGCGCGCACCGGCATAAGCGGTGACGAGCGCGATGGCGAGCCCGGCCGCCGCTTCCATGCCCGGCGCCATGCGGTCGATGGCGGCCTTATAGGCGAAGGGCATGGCCAAGGTGATGAGCTTCGCCACCAGCACCAGCATCAGCGCAATGGCGACCCGGCGACGCAGGGCCGGCGCATCGGCGGGCCAGAGATAGGGAATGAAGCGCCTGAGCGTCGCCCAGGCGGGCGGAACCGCGGCGGAGTCGGGAGTAGATGGAGGCATCAGCGTCTATTTAGGCACTGTTGCCCGCCAATCCAGTGCGGCCGTGCCGCCGGACTGTGCGAGCATCAGGCGGAAGCGCTATGCTGCCGGAACCAGTCCGCCAGTTCCTCCTCCGAGAGGTCGCCTGCTGCCAGTTCAAGAAAGGCGACAACCAGCTCCGCGTCAGTGGCGGTCAATTCGTAGCCATTCAGCGTCAGAAAGGTTTCGCTGATGACCGCCGCGATGCGTTTATTGCCGTCTACGAATGGATGATTGCGTGCCAAGCCATACGCATAGGCAGCAGCCAAAGCGGCAGCGTCGGGCTCACCATAGCAGGCGAGTTGCTGCGGCCGCGCCATGGCACTTTCGAACAGGCCGCGATCGCGCAGGCCGTCGCCGCCTCCGCCATGCTCGGCAATCTGTTCGGCATGGGCAGCCTCCGCCACGGCAAGGCTGACCCAGACCCAGCTATCCTGCGCCATCATTTCGCCAATTCGCGTAAAGCCCTCTTACGCCTGGCCATTACTTCCCGCGCTGCCGCCATCTGGGCGTCGAAATCTGGTTCGGCCGGCGACAGTTCGACGCCACGCGGCGTCAAGACCACCGAGAGGCTGTCTCCGGCCGTCGCATTAAGATGGGCCAACAGTTCCTTGGGCAGAATAACGCCCGCGCTGTTGCCGATCTTGGTGATTTTGAGGGGCGTGTTCATACAGCTGTTATAACATGCTCCTGGACCGCCCTCAAGGGTGGGAGGCACGCAGCGACGTGCCCCCGCCTCTTCTCAGCCGTCAGTCATGTTCCCGCCCGCCGGCGCCCATATAGAGTTCGCTGCCGATCTCGCGGAACTTCTCGCTCATCTGCGCCATGCCTTTTTCCGCTTCGGCTTCATTGCCTGCGGCGATGAAGGCGTCGGCCGGCTGGTTCTGCTTGGCGGCAAAGTCGCGCACTTCCTGCGTGATCTTCATCGAGCAGAATTTGGGGCCGCACATCGAACAGAAATGCGCGGTCTTGGCGCCTTCGGCCGGCAACGTCTGGTCATGATATTTCTCGGCCGTATCGGGGTCGAGCGACAGGTTGAACTGATCGCGCCAGCGAAATTCGAAACGCGCCCGCGACAGCGCATCGTCGCGCACCTTGGCGGCCGGATGTCCTTTCGCCAGATCGGCGGCATGGGCGGCGAGCTTGTAGGTGACGACGCCGACCTTCACATCGTCGCGGTCCGGCAGGCCCAGATGCTCCTTGGGCGTGACATAGCAAAGCATGGCCGTACCATACCAGCCGATCATCGCCGCACCGATGCCGCTGGTGATATGATCATAGCCCGGCGCGATGTCGGTGGTGAGGGGGCCAAGCGTGTAGAAGGGGGCTTCGCCGCAGGCTTCCAGCTGCTTGTCCATATTCTGCTTGATCTTGTGCATGGGCACATGGCCCGGCCCCTCGATCATCACCTGCACATCCTGTTCCCAGGCCCGCTTGGTCAGTTCGCCCAGCGTATATAGCTCTGCAAACTGCGCCTCGTCATTGGCGTCGGCGATCGAGCCGGGGCGCAGGCCGTCGCCCAGCGAATAGGCGATGTCATAGGCCTTCATAATCTCGGTGATCTCGTCGAAATGCTCGTAGAGGAAGCTTTCGCGATGATGGGCAAGGCACCATTTCGCCATGATCGACCCGCCGCGCGAGACGATGCCGGTGACGCGCTTCGCGGTCATCGGGATATAGGGCAGGCGCACGCCGGCATGGATGGTGAAATAATCGACGCCCTGTTCCGCCTGCTCGATCAGCGTGTCGCGAAAAATGTCCCAGGTCAGATCCTCGGCAATGCCGCCGACCTTTTCCAGCGCCTGATAGATGGGCACGGTGCCGATCGGCACCGGCGAGTTGCGCAGGATCCATTCGCGCGTGTCATGGATGTTGCGGCCGGTCGACAGGTCCATCACCGTGTCGGCGCCCCAGCGGATCGACCAGACCAGCTTGTCCACTTCGCTCGCCACATCCGAAGCGACGGCGCTGTTGCCGATATTGGCGTTGATCTTGACCAGGAAATTGCGGCCGATCGCCATCGGCTCGCTTTCCGGATGATTGATATTGTTGGGGATGATGGCGCGGCCGCGGGCGATCTCATCACGGACGAACTCGGGCGTCACATAATCGGGGATGGACGCGCCCCAGTCCTGTCCGTCGCGAACATATTCGGCCAGCCGCGCCCGGCCCAGATTCTCGCGTTCGGCGACATATTCCATTTCCGGCGTGATGATTCCGCGCCGGGCATAATGCATCTGGCTGACATTGGCCCCGGCCTTGGCCCGGAGCGGGCGCTGGGTCACATGGGGGAAAGGCTGGACGCCGCCGCTGCGATCCGGGCCTTTGAGGCCATTATCTTCCGGCTTGATGGCGCGGGCGTCATATTCTTCAACGTCCCCGCGCGCGAGAATCCATTCGCGCCGCAGCGCCGGCAGGCCAGCCATGATGTCGATCTTCGCCTGCGGGTCGCTATAGGGGCCGGACGTGTCATAGACGCGCACGGGCGGTTCGCCGCTGCCCGGCTCCAGGTCGATTTCACGCATGGCGACCTTGAGCGGGCCGACATGGATTTTGCGGCTGCCCCGGATCGGGCCAGTGGTGACGCGCATTTCTGTGCGGGCGGGGACGTCGGCCATAATGATTCCTTTCAGGCGGTGACGGTGGCGCGGCCGGTCAGGCCGGCGACAAAGAGAAGAAGGCCCAGGATGAGGCTGACGACCGCCCAGGCGCGGGTGAATTTCAGGGACCAGAGGCCGATTCGGATCAGCGGCCCCGGCACGGCGAGCAACAAGGCTCCTTCGATCAGGGCGACATAGCCTATGGCTGACACGATGATGGACAGCGGATCGCGCCAGATGCTGTGGATCAGCACCAGCGTGGTGCCGACGGCGAAGACGGGAAAGCCCAGAGCCATGACCAATCCGGGCGAGCGATCGAGATCCTCTATCGCCCGCCGCCAGCGATCGGGCGCGATCAGGCCGCCGATGCCGACGACGATCATATAGAGGCCGATGGCTTCTGCCAGCCGCAGGGTCAGAACGGAGATGCTGTCCATGGCCGTTCGTCCTCTTCGTCGCCTACTATGGGGCGGAGGACGGGCGCGGATTGTCTGTGCACAAGCCGTTCCCTCCCTACGCCGGTCTTATCCGGATCAGGTTCAGCGGGTCGCGGCCACATCAGCCGCCTCTCAACCGTCTGTGGACGGTCCCCCGGGGATGGCGTTGGAATAGCGCATGCCAGGCCTGAACGAAAGCCCCCTTGCGGCGGGCGGCACCGGCAGGCGGGACGGGCGTTATGCTGGACAAGACCGGCAAGTTGGATGACACAGGCGCATGACTCATCCCGATCCTGACATGGACCTTGGCACCAAAGCGGGGCGCAAGGCCTATCGCCATGCCGTGCGCATGGTGGCGGTACGGCCGCGCCGCTACGGTCTGTGGCTGCTGGCGGTGGGGATGATGTTGATCGTGATGCCGTCCGCGCTGGACGTGCACAGCCTGATGGGCTGGTCGCCGCGGTTCCTTGGCCTCAGCGCCTGTCTGGCGGCGCTGCCGCTGCTGGTGATGGCGGCGGTGCTGCGGGCGCGATACCGGCGCGGATTACGGGGGAGTTTCGAACGATGAAGAGGTTGATGACGATGGTTTCCGCTGCCCTGCTGACCGGCGCCGCCGCGCCGCCCGCGCCGCCGGCCGATGATCCTTTCATATGGCTGGAGGACTGGACCGGGCCGCGCGCCATGCAATGGGTGGAGGCGGAGAATAAGGCCACGGTCGCCGCGCTTCAGGGCGATCCGCGCTATGCCGGTTTCCAGGCGCAGGCGCTGGCGATCGCCTCGGCCAAGGACCGGATCGCCATGCCGATGCTGATCCATGGCCGCATCTATAATTTCTGGCGCGACGCCGATCATCCGCAAGGCATCTGGCGCTATTGCAGCGAAGCCGATTATGCGAGCAACAATCCGCGCTGGACCACGGTGCTGGACCTTGACGCGCTGTCCAAAGCCGAGGGCAAGAAATGGGTGTGGAAGGGCGCGACCATCCTCGACCCGGAGGAGCGGCTGGCGCTCATCAACCTGTCTGACGGCGGCGAGGATGCCGTCAGCCTGCGTGAGTTCGATCTGGAAGCGGGCCGGTTCGTCGAGGGCGGCTTCGCCATTCCCACCTCCAAGCAGAATGAGGCGTGGCTGGACAAGGATCATATCCTCCTCGCCCGCGACTGGGGCGAGGGGGCGATGACCGCGTCGGGCTATCCCTTCGTCGTCAAGCGCCTGAAGCGCGGGGCGCCGCTGAGCGCGGCAGAGGAACTATATCGCGGTGCATCCACCGATCAGGTCGGCACATTCCCGCTTGTCCTGTCTGACGGGCAGGGCAACCGCGCGGCCTTCCTCTATCGGGGCGTGACCTTCTTCGGCAACGAAACCTATCTGCTCAGCGGCACGGCCGTGAAGAAGCTGCCGCTGCCGGCCAAGAGCAATCTGGTCGGCATGGTCGATGGTCAGGTGCTGATCCAGACCAGCGAAGCCTGGGAGAGCGGCGGCGTCAGCGTGCCGGCAGGTGCGCTCGCCAGCGTGCCGCTGAGCGCGTTGCAGGCCGGCTCGACGCTGGCGCCGCAAATCCTCTTCGCGCCGACCCCGCGCCAGTCGATCGACGGCGTCGCCGCCACCCGCAGCCGGGTGATCCTGGCGCTCAACGATAATGTGCGTGGCCGGGTGCAGGTTTATGCCCGCAGCGGCGAAAGCTGGCAGATGCAGCCCGTCAGCTTGCCCGACAATGCGACGATCAGCACGGTCGCCGCCAGCGACCGCAGCGACAAGGCCTATCTGGCCGTTGCCGGCTTCCTCGCACCCACGACCCTCTGGGCCATGGATGCCGCCAATCCCAAGCCGGCTCAGGTAAAGGCGATGCCCGCGCGCTTCGATGCGGAAGGGCTGACCGTCGAACAATATGAGGCGACGTCGAGCGACGGGACAAAGATCCCCTATTTCATCGTCCATCGCACAGACATGCCGCGCGACGGCAGCACGCCCACGATCATGACCGCTTATGGCGGCTTCGAAGTGCCGATGACGCCCAGCTACGCCGCCATTACCGGCAAGCTATGGCTGGAGCGGGGCAATAGTTTCGTGCTGGCCAATATCCGGGGCGGCGGCGAGTTCGGCCCGGCCTGGCACGAGGCGGGACTCAAGACCAAACGCCAGATCATCTATGATGATTTCGCGGCGGTCGCGCAGGATATTTTCGCCCGCAAATTATCCAGCCCGAAGAAATTCGGCATTTATGGCGGCTCCAATGGCGGCCTGCTGATGGGGGTGGAGTTCAACCAGCACCCAGAACTCTGGAATGCGGTGGTGATCCAGGTGCCGTTGCTCGACATGATCCGTTACGAACAGATTGCCGCCGGCGCGTCATGGGTCGACGAATATGGCAGCGTCTCGGTGCCGGAGGAAAAGGCCTTCCTCCAGAAAATTTCGCCCTATGCCAATATCCGCAGGGGCGTGGAGTATCCCAAGCCTTATATCTGGACGACGACCAAGGACGACCGCGTCGGGCCGCAACATGCCCGCAAATTCGCCGCGCGGCTCAAAGATTATGGCATCCCCTATCTCTTCTATGAGGATATGGCGGGCGGCCATTCGGGCGACGCCGATATCGAGCAGGGCGCACGGTTGCAGGCGATGCAGATGGTCTATTTCGCCCAGCAGCTGGAGGGCGAGGCGAAGCGCCCATAAGGGCATCTGGGCTCAACAAGCTTTCTGAGTCGTCCGCAGGTCCGTCCCTATGCGAGAGGGACGGACCTTCAGACCCGCTCGAACAGCAGCGGCATGCCGGTGCGGGGCCGGATGGTGAGCCGGCTGATCGGTTCGGGCTTGAAGCCCGCCGGGACCGACAGGCGATAGCGGCGCAGGACGGAGGCGATGACGATCATCACCTCCTGCTGCGCGAACCCTGCGCCGACGCAGACGCGCGGTCCGCGGCCGAAGGGGAACCAGGCCTGCTTCACCATGTCCGTATTGGCCGGATCGTCGAACCGGTCGGGGTCGAAACTGTGCGGGCAGGCCCAATTATCCTTGTTGCGCTGCGTCAGCCAGGGGGCGACCACCAGCATCGATCCCGGCTCCAGCTGCTTGTCGCGCATCTGCATCGGGCAGGTGACTTCACGCGGCAAGAACGAGACGGGCGGATACAGGCGCAGCGTTTCGCGGAAGATATTGCGGACCTGCGCCATCTCCTTGAGCATCGGCGCGGTGAAGGGGGCGTCGCCCGCCACGCCAGCTACCTCCGCCCGCACCCGTTCCTGAATATGCGCGCATTCGGCGAGCATATAGAGCGCCCAGCTCATCGTGCTGGCCGATGTCTCATGTCCGGCAAGGAAGATGGTGGACACCTGCTCCATCACCTGCTCGCAGGTGAAAGGCGCGCCGGTCTCGGGATGTTTTGCCTCGATCAGCGACTGGAGAATGTCGCGATGCGGCGCCTCGCCCCGCGCGTGATAGGCCTCAAAGCGAGCCTCTACGATTGGCCGGAACACGGCATGGATGGCACCCGCCGGCCCTTTCGACCGCCGCTCGAACCAGCCCGCCGGCAGGCCGTAGAGGCGCAGCATGGACGCGCTATGGGCGAGCCGCTGGAATTTGCCGAACGCCTCATGGATGACGTTGGACCGCGCCTCGTCCAGCGTTTCTGAGAACAGCGTGCGGAAGATGATGTCGGCCGCCACATGGGTCATCATCGGATCGATATCGACCGGCTGGTTGCGGTCGGCGGCGTCGAGCCGGGCGAGCAGATCGTCGGCCGCCGCCACCATCAGCGGCATGGAGCGGCTGAGCGCGGTATGGGCGAAGGCCGGATTGACCATCGCCCGCTGGCTCTCCCAATCCTCCCCATTGGCGGAAAAGACCGAGTTGCCGATCAGCGGGTCGAGGTTGCGGACCAGCTCGCTATGTTTGGGGAAAGCCGTGCCGCCGCGCAGGATGCGGTCCACCAGCGGCAGTTCATTGGCGATATACATGGTCCGGCCGGGCAGGCGGATTTCGCCCATCTTCATCGTATAGCTTTTGTCGAACAGCACATGGATCCAGCTGTGCCAGCCGCGCAGAAAGCGTTTCACCAGCCCGCGCTTGCTGCGGGGCGGGCGCGGATAGGGCGGCGTGAACATGTCGGTCAAGGGATCGTCCTGAAGGCGGCGACGGCCTCGTCCACGGTGCGGCGACCGGCGGTGAGGCTGATGAAGTCGAGCGGCGACAGGCGATCGCCCACGCGCAGATAGTCGAAATGCGCCTCATATTTGTTCGACCAGCCGCCATGATAATTTTCCGGCCGGTAGAAAAGATGAAAGCGCGGCGAGAGCATGTCGACCCGTGCGGCATGGGATTGCCCGTGCAACAGTAGCGGATTGACGTTGAAATAGGCCGCGCCGTCGGGCGGCGAGCTGATGTCGATATAGCGAAAGCTTTTGTCGGCGAGCGCCCGCAGGTCCGCATGATACCATTGCGCGTCCCGGCGCAGCCCGATCACCGGGACCACCTGGCCCAAGCCCAGCATCACGAAATGATCCGGCACCGGTCGCCGCGCGAGCAGGCGCCGCATCAGGCTCATGCCCAGGATCGTGCCGGCGCTGTGCGTCACCAGCTGCACCTCGTCCCATGGGCCGTCCAGCTCCTGCGCGATGCGGTCCGCAAACTGGTCCAGCCGCGCCTCCAGCTCCGCTCCGGGACCGTTGGCGGCCAGCGCATGATGATAGGTCATGAAGCGCAGCAGCCAGGGCACGACCAGCTTGTTGAGCAGCTTGGCAGACAAGGCGGCGCTGATGGCGATCCCGGCCAGCGCACCGACCCAGAAGGGCAGGACGAGCGAGAGCAGCAGCGCCGGCACCAGCGCCAGCAGCAGCGGGATCAGCAGCGCCAGCAGCGGCGGGTAGAGGATGGTGATGACCGGCCCCTGACGCAGCCGCCGCATCCGGCCGAACTGCATGAAGCGGGCATGGCCGGCATAGGCGCGTGCTGCTCGCAGGGCGAGGTCGATCGGATTGCGGATCCAGACCTTCCCGATCAGATCTTCCCAGCGAAGATATTCATAGTCCGTCTCGACCCCCGCCGCTTCATTGTCGACCGTCCAGATCGCCGAGGCGACCGGGCCGGCGCGGCGGGCGCTGACTTGGATGTCATCCCCCGTAAGCGCGGCATGACGCTCCGCCTGCTCGCGATAGAGCTGGTGGTAGAAGCGAACGCCGCGCGGATCGAAACCGCCAAGGTAGAAGACTTTGCGCTTGAACTTTTCCAATACCGCCGCCCTAATCGGGGCATGAACACGCCCGAACGCGATTACTGCTATTTCATAGATCACCGCAAATTCAACCGAAACATCGGCTGTCGGCGGCACGACAATGCCTATGGCATCAACGGCGGCGGCAGCGAACGCGACCGGTGGCGCGCGGACATGGCCTTTTACCGCCATATGAAGGAAAATGGCGATCCGATGGCGCTGCCGGCGCTGCTCGCCTGCCTCGCCTTTGGCTGGTTTTGCTGGAATTATCATCCCGGCAAGGGGCTGTGGCGCGGTCAGCTGTTGCGGCGCTTTGCCAAGGCGCCCAAATGACCGCCATGACAGATATGCCCGCATCCTCCGCCCGTCGCATCGACATCGGCCCCGTCGCCATCGGCAACGACCTGCCTTTCGCCTTAATCAGCGGCCCCTGCCAGATCGAGAGCCGCGACCACGCCCTCTTCATGGCCGAAGCGCTGGCCAAAGCGGCGGCCGAGGTAGGCGTGCCCTTCATCTTCAAATCCTCTTTCGACAAGGCCAACCGGACGTCGGTCTCCGGCCAGCGCGGGATCGGGATCGACGCGGGGCTGGCCATATTGGCGGAGGTGAAGGCGACGCTGGGCTGCCCGGTGCTGACCGATATTCATGGTCCCGAGCAGGTGGAAGCGGCGGCGCAGGCGGTGGACATTCTGCAAATCCCCGCCTTCCTTTCCCGCCAGACCGACCTGTTGCTGGCGGCCGGCCGCACCGGCGCCGTGATCAACGTTAAGAAGGGCCAGTTCCTGGCGCCCTGGGACATGGCGGCTGTGACGCAGAAAGTTGCCTCCACCGGCAATGAACGCATCCTGCTGACGGAGCGTGGCGCGAGCTTCGGCTATAATATGCTCGTGAGCGACATGCGCGCGCTGCCGGTGATGGCGAAGACCGGCTATCCGGTGGTGTTCGACGCCACCCATTCGGTGCAGCAGCCCGGTGGCCTTGGCTCGGCCTCCGGCGGCCAGCGCGAATTTGCGCCGCTGCTGGCGCGCAGCGCGGTGGCGGCAGGCGTTGCCGCTATCTTCGCCGAAGCTCATCAGGATCCGGACAATGCCCCGTCTGACGGCCCGGTGATGTTGCCGCTGGATTGGGTGTCGCCCATGCTGCGCACGCTCAAGGGCATTGATCAGCTAGTGAAGGGCTGACCGGTATTGGGGATCGCTGCGGGATGAGGAGGCGGGGCGCATGGCGCGACGGGGCTTTTTCGGCGGCGCAGCAATCTTTTTTGGAAAAATGCAAAAAGCCCCTTGCCGACCCAGAAAAGCACTGCTAGTTGCCCGCCTCACCCGCCGAGAGGGACACTTCCTCCGGCCGCCAGAGCGGGCGTAGCTCAGGGGTAGAGCACAACCTTGCCAAGGTTGGGGTCGAGGGTTCGAATCCCTTCGCCCGCTCCAGTTTTCCTCGCTGACATGAGGAATGAAAAGGGTCGCCTCAGGGCGGCCTTTTCTGTTTCTGGCTCGCGGGCATGTGTGCTGCGGTGCCGATCGGGCCAGCTTTCTCGGATCAGGGGTTGCCATTGCAGAGGCCATCAAGGCGCGCCTGAGCAAAAGGCGGCTCGGCACTGCCCAGGGCTGGCCGAGAGCCTTGGGATCGCCCTGCTACGTTTGCGGGCGAGATGCTTTTTCGGTGATCCCCGACATGCCCTCTCGGCGGTCGAGTTCTTCCAGGACGGCATCTAACGGAATATCCAGATCGGCGAGCAGCACCAGCAGATGGAAGAGCAGATCGGCGCTTTCACCGATCGCCTCATTGCGATCGTCGGCCATGGCGGCGATCACCGTTTCCACGGCTTCCTCGCCCAGCTTCTGCGCGATCTTGGCGCGGCCTCTGGCTGTGAGCTTCGCGACATAGGATTGGGACGGATCGGCGTCGCGCCGCTGACGGATGGTTTGTTCGAGCTGGAAGAGGGTCGCGCGCATGGCGCCATCAAGCGTGCCGCGCGCGGCCCGTCAATCGATTTTACCTGCGCTGGTGGCGCGTCAGCACGACTCGGCCGCCGGGCGCGCAACGTCCAAAGTGAGATTTTCGTCCGCTCAGGCTCGAGCATCGGCCACCGCTAGTGGACGAGGAGCGGTCAGGCCGCGGCGCGCACCGCCAGCCCCGCCGCCGCCAGGGCCCGATGCGCCTCTTCGACGCTATGCTGGCCGAAATGGAAGATGGAGGCGGCGAGCACCGCGCTGGCATGGCCCTGCGTCACGCCTTCGACCAGATGGTCGAGCGTGCCCACGCCACCGCTCGCAATCACCGGCACCGGCACGGCATCGGCAATGGTGCGGATCAGCGCCAGATCATAGCCTTTCTTCGTGCCATCGCTGTCCATCGAGGTGACGAGAAGCTCGCCCGCACCCAGTTCGGCAAGCCGCGCGGCATGATCCAGCGCGTCGATGCCGGTCGGCTTGCGACCGCCATGCGTGAAAATCTCCCACCGGTCTTCCGCAACGCGCCGCGCGTCTACCGCACCGACGATACATTGGCTGCCGAACCGGTCGGCAATGTCGGCCACCAGTTCAGGCCGGGCGACGGCGGCACTGTTCACCGCCACCTTGTCGGCGCCGGCGAGCAGAAGCGCGCGCGCATCCTCGGCACTGCGCACGCCACCGCCGACGGTCAGGGGCATGAAGCAGACCTGCGCGGTGCGGCGCACCACATCCAAAATCGTCCCGCGTGCCTCATGTGTGGCGGTGATGTCGAGGAAGCACAGCTCGTCCGCGCCCGCCGCATCATAGAGCGCCGCCTGTTCGACGGGGTCACCCGCATCGCGCAGATCCACGAAATTGACGCCCTTGACCACGCGGCCATTCGCCACATCGAGGCAGGGGATGACGCGGGTGCGGACGGTCACGGGCTGGAACTCTCCGAAAAAGTGGGACCGGCGGTCGGTCGCTCAGGCCGCCGCCTGCGCCACCGCCAACGCGGCCTTGAGGTCGAGCCGGCCATCATACAGAGCGCGGCCGGTGATGACGCCTTCAATCCCTTCGTCGGCGTGCAGGCTCAGCACTCTGATATCGGCGATGCCGGCGACGCCGCCGCTGGCGATCACCGGAATATCGGTGGCGCGCGCCAGCTCGACCGTCGCGTCGATATTGCAGCCTTTCAAGAGCCCGTCGCGCCCCACATCGGTGAACAGCAGGCTGGCGACCCCGGCATCCTCGAAACGGCGGGCCAGATCGATGACCGGCATGTCCGATTTCTCGGCCCAGCCATCGGTGGCGATCATGCCATCCCGGGCATCGACCGCGACGACGATGCCACCGGGAAAGTCGCGCGCGGCGGCCTTGACGAAGGCGGGGTCTTTAAGTGCCGCCGTGCCGATGACGATGCGCGACACGCCGAGGTCGAACCAGCGTTCCACCGACTCGCGATTACGGATGCCGCCACCAAGCTGGACATGGCCGGGGAAGCCCTCGACGATGCGCTCGACCGCTTCGGCATTCACGGCATGTCCGGCGAAGCTGCCGTCGAGATCGACGACATGCAGGTGCCGGGCGCCGGCCTGCGCGAACAGGGCGGCCTGTGCGGCTGGGTCGTCGCCATAGACGGTCGCGCGATCCATATCGCCTTCGGCAAGGCGCACCACCTGGCCGCCTTTCAGGTCGATGGCGGGGAAGACGATCAGGCTCATAGACTCACCGGGGGCAGAAGGGAGAGGAGAGAGACATGGCGATCAGGGCCGCCATGCCAGAAAGCGTTCCAGGAAATGGATGCCATAACGCTGGCTTTTTTCCGGATGAAATTGACAGCCGATGATGGTGTCGCGTGCTACTGCTGCCACCAGCGGGCCACCATGGTCGGTCAGCGCCGCGACATCGGCAGGGTCGGCCGCGTCGAAATGATAGCTGTGCAGGAAATAGGCCTCGCCCGCCTCCAGCAACGACGGTGCGCCCTGAAGGATGACGTCGTTCCAGCCCATATGCGGCACCTTGATTGCGGCCGGTCCGGGCTGGATCCGGCGCACCGTGCCGCCGATCCAGCCGAGCCCGGTATGCCGCCCAAATTCCTCGCCCGCATCGGCGAGCAATTGCATGCCGACGCACACGCCCAGAAAAGGCGCGCCGCGCTGCTGTACCGCCTGCGCCATGGCGTCCACCATGCCGGGGATCGCCATCAGCCGATCGCGGCAAGCACCAAAGGCGCCGACGCCCGGCAGCACGATCCGGTCGGCTCGCGCCACCACGTCCGGGTCGGCGGTGATCGCGACATCCGCAGCGCCTGCTTTCAGCAGGGCGTTATGGACCGAATGAAGATTGCCCGCCTCATAGTCGATGAGGGCAACGCTGGTCACAGCATCCCCTTGGTCGACGGGATGGCATCCGCCTTGCGCGGGTCGATCTCCACCGCTTGGCGCAATGCGCGGGCGAGGCCCTTGAAGGCGCTTTCGACGATATGATGATTGTTGCTGCCGTAGAGCAGCTCGATATGCAGCGTAATACCGGCGGCCTGCGCGAAACTGTGGAAGAAATGTTCCACCATTTCGGTGTCCCACTCGCCGATCTTGTGAACGGTGAAGGGCAGTTTGAACACCAGCCAGGGGCGCCCGGAAATATCGAGCGCGACACGGCTCAGCGTTTCGTCCATTGGCGAATAGAGGCTGCCATAACGGCTGATGCCCCGCTTGTCGCCGAGCGCCTTGGCGATGGCTTCGCCGATGGCGATCGCGGTATCTTCGGTGGTGTGATGCTGGTCCACATGGAGATCGCCGACCGTCTTCACCTGCATGTCGATCAGCGAATGACGCGACAGCTGTTCGAGCATATGGTCGAAAAAGCCGATGCCGGTGGAAATGTCATAGACGCCGGTGCCGTCGAGATTGACGGTCACGTCGATCTGGGTTTCCGCCGTGTTGCGGTGAATCTCGGCCGTGCGCATGGCAGCCCTATAGCGCCTCGCACGGGCCATGCAATGTGCCGGCTTGCTCTTGACCGCTGCTTTCCCGCCGCTAGGACATTGGGCCATGAGCGAAGACCTGCCCGATAGCCTGATTCCCTACGACGAAATCGTGCAGGAGGCCCTGCGCGCGGTCGTCGGCCGGGTGCTGGGCGAAGTGCAGCAGACGGGCGGCCTGCCCGGCGCGCATCATTTCTACATCACCTTCAAGACGCATGCCGCCGGCGTGGACATTCCGCGCCACCTGGCTGAGCGCTTTCCCGACGAGATGACCATCGTTCTCCAGAATAAATTCTGGGACCTGAAGGTCGGGGATCAGCATTTTGAGGTCAGCCTGACCTTCAACCAGGTCGCCGCGCATCTCGTCATTCCCTTTGGCGCGATCACCGCTTTCGTCGATCCCGCCGTCAATTTCGCGCTGCAGTTCCAGGTCCAGACCGACGAGGCGCCCGAACCGCATGACGCAGCCGAAAATGACGCGCCGCTGGTCAAGAATGAAGACGGGTCGAACGTCGTGACCGTGGATTTCGGGAAGAAGAAATAGGGGCGGCTCGGCCTCTATCGCCGCGGAGTTCAGGCCAGCCTTCCTAGCTAATTGGCGTCCGTCTCGTTAAAGTCGCCCCCAGCCCGCCATCAGCGTTAAGCAGCTTGGAATATCGGGCGGCGGTCCTACATTGCCTTGCGATTGATTCTCAAATCGGGAGCCTCGCATGTCCGACACCGCCGCCACTCGCACCGAAACCGACAGCATCGGCGCTATCGAGGTTCCTGCCGACACCTATTGGGGTGCGCAGACGCAGCGCAGTATCGAGAATTTCCCCTTCGGCGACACGGAGCGCATGCCGATCGGCATCATCCATGCGCTCGCCATCGTCAAGCAGGCGGCGGCGCGGGTGAATCGGAAACATGGGCTCGATGGCAAGCTGGCCGACGCGATAGAAGCCGCCGCCGCCGAAGTGGCCGCCGGGCAGCATGACGATCAGTTCCCACTGGTCATCTGGCAGACCGGCAGCGGCACGCAGTCCAACATGAACGTCAATGAAGTGATCGCCGGTCGTGCCAATGAGATGCTGGTCGGGACGCGGGGTGGCAAGTCGCCGGTCCATCCGAACGATCATGTCAATATGAGCCAGTCGTCCAACGACAGCTTTCCCACCGCCATGCATGTTGCGGCCGCCTTGGCGGCGACGCGCAGCCTGGTGCCGGCGATGGAGCGGCTGGAGGCGGCCTTGCTCACCAAGACCGAAGCCTGGAGCCACATCGTCAAAATTGGCCGGACGCATCTTCAGGATGCGACGCCGCTCACGCTGGGGCAGGAATTTTCAGGCTATTATGCGCAACTGCGGCTGGCCCGCACGCGGACGATGCCGCTGGTCGAACATGGCCTTTCCAAGCTGGCGCAGGGTGGCACGGCGGTTGGCACGGGTCTCAACACACCGCCGGGCTTCGCGGAAGATGTCGCGGCGGAAATCGCGGCGCTGACCGGCTTCCCCTTCGAAACCGCGCCCAATAAATTCGAGGCGCTGGCCAGCCATGACACGCTCGTGGACTTTTCCGGCCGGCTCAACAGCATTGCCGTGGCGCTCAGCAAGATCGCGAACGATATTCGCCTGCTCGGTAGCGGCCCGCGCTCAGGCCTGGGCGAACTCGACCTGCCGGCCAATGAGCCGGGCAGCTCGATCATGCCGGGCAAGGTCAATCCGACCCAGTGCGAGATGCTGACGATGGTCGCGGCGCAGGTGATCGGCAATCATCAGGCGGTGACCGTCGGTGGCCTTCAAGGCCATATGGAGCTGAATGTTTTCAAGCCGTTGATCGGTGCGGCCGTGCTGCGCTCCATCCATCTGCTGAGCGTCGGCATGGACAGCTTTACCGAACGCTGTGTCGAAGGGCTGCAAGCCAATGAAAAGCGTATCGCCGAACTGGTGGATCGTTCGCTGATGCTGGTGACGGCCCTGGCGCCGGAGATCGGCTATGACAATGCCGCCAAGATCGCCAAATATGCCCATGTCGAAGGCATGACGTTGAAAGAGGCGGGACTGGCGCTGGGGCTGGTGGACGAGGCCAGTTTCGATCGGCTCGTTCGGCCTGAAAATATGGTCTGATCCATATCGGCATGGCGGAACCGGCGGCGATGCGATACATTAACCCTGTATGAAGAAGAAAGCAGCCTCCACTCCGCTTGTGACCGTCCGCCCCCCGAAAAAGGCCGGACTGTTGCGACAGGTGGCGCGGGTGGGGGCTACCGTCGTTGCGGCTCGGGTGGCGGCGGCGACGGGCAAGAAGGGCGTGGTCGGCATGGTCGCCGGCGTCGGCGCCAAGCGCGTCATCATGCGCCATCCTGCCGGCGCCTTGTTCGTGGCGGGCGCCTATATGGCCGGCAAATTATATGAAGCCAAACGGGAGGCCGACCGCCGCCGCGATCAGAAGCTGCTGCCCGACCACAGCGCCGAGCCGCTGGAGGCGCCGTCCGTTTCGACCAAGGCCAAGGGCTGACGCTAAGCCGTTGCGCGGCAGCACTGCCTCGCCTCTTGCCAAATGCCGTCTATAAGGCCACTAGCGGCCATGGCTCAGAGCAATCCGACCGAGACGCCCGACTTCAAGCGTCGTGGCGTCCTCTTCGTTCTCTCCTCGCCGTCGGGCGCAGGGAAATCCACGATCGCGCGCAAGCTGCTGGCGGCTGAGTCGGACTTGTCGATGTCCGTCTCCGCCACGACGCGGCCGATGCGGCCGGGGGAAGTGGACGGCAAGGATTATCACTTCGTCGATCTCGAAGAATTCCGCCGCATGGCGAACGAGAATGAATTTCTCGAATGGGCGCATGTCTTTGGCCAGCGCTACGGCACGCCCCGCGCGCCGGTGGAGGATATGCTGAGGGCAGGCAAGGATGTGCTGTTCGACATCGACTGGCAGGGCGCGCAACAGCTGCACCAGATTGCCGGGGGCGATGTGGTCCGCATCTTCATCCTGCCGCCGTCGATGGAAGAGCTGGAGCGGCGCCTGCGCGGACGCGCCACCGATAGCAATGAGGTGATCGAAGGCCGCATGGCCCGAGCAGCCGGCGAGATCGCGCACTGGGACGGCTATGACTATGTGCTGTGCAATGTCGATGCCGAAGATTGCTTCGCCCGGGTGCAGACGATCCTTCAGGCCGAACGCATGAAGCGCAGCCGCCAGACCGGCCTGATCGGCTTCATTCGCCGCCTGAGCCGTTATCATCTCGATGATTAAAGTGGGACAGGCTCCGCGCCGCGGGACCCATTAAATCTGAAATCCGGCAGGGCTGGCCCAGTTCGGATTGGTCCAGGCGATTGCCTTGAACAGCGTCCCCATCGCGGCGTCGTCGGTCAGCCGCAGGCGCGCCGCCTCCATCTCCGTCGCGCGCTCCGGAGCTGTGCGAGACAGTTGCGCCGCGCGGGCGCCGATCCCCAGCTGATCGAGCATGGTGCCTTGCTCCACCGGACCATGCACCGCCAGTCCCGCCGCGCGCGCTACGGTGCCAAGCATCGTGAAGTCGACATGGGTGGTCAGGTCTACTTCGCCCACATCAGCGAAGGGGTCGGCATAGCGATGCGCCTGCACCGCCTGTAGCGTGTCGCCCAGCGCCGGCCCTTCATAGCCATAGTCGATGAGGATCACCGCGCCGCCTTGCCGCGCAATCCGCCCTGCCAGCTGTTCCGCGATGCCGATTCCGACGCGCGGCAATTCGAGTATCGCGCCGTCTTCCGCCTCTTGCGCAATCGGTGGCAGGTCGGTGTCGATCCGCACCGGCCCGGGCACGGCGATGAAGCGCCCGCTTTCCTCGCGCGGCACCACGACGCGCTCGCGCCACTCGCCGTCGACCCGGATAGCCTGCCGCACCGGCAGCGCATCGAAAAATTCGTTGGCAATCACCAGCAGCGGCCGGTCATCAGGCAGGCTGTCGATGCTGTCATGATGCTGCGCGGCGGGAAGCAGGATGCGTTGTCGTTCGCGCAGGATCGGGCTGGTTTCGACCAGATGGACGGGCGGCGTCAGGCCCGCGCCGCGCATCGCCCGCAGGGCGTCCGCGGCCAGCGTCCCGCGCCCCGGCCCCAGCTCCACATAAGCCGCCGCCGGCCGCCCCGACCGCATCCAGACATCGGCGAGGCAGAGGCCGAGCAACTCCCCGAACATCTGGCTGATTTCCGGCGCCGTCGTAAAATCGCCCTCCGCGCCCAGCGGGTCACGGCTGCCATAATAATGCTCGTTCGCCCGGCCGATATAGGTTTCGATCGGCATCGGCCCGTCGGCGGCCATATCAGCCGCGAAACGGGCGGCGAGGGGCGTCGCCTCAGCTGACACTCGTGCTCCCGGCAATGGACTCGACGCGCAGGCGACGCTTTTTGGACGTGGCGATCAGATAGATTCCGCCCAAAATCATCGGCAGGCACAACCATTGACCCATATGCAGGCCGGTGCGGGCGGCAAACTCCATCAGTTGCGCATCGGCTTCGCGCACATATTCGACGCCGAAGCGGAAAATGCCGTAGCCCAGCAGGAATAGTCCGACGAGCAGGCCCGGCTGATAGCGGGCGCGCGTCCGCCAGAAGGCGAAGGCGAGGATGGCGAACAGGACGATGCCTTCAAAGAAGGCTTCGTACAGCTGGCTCGGGTGGCGCGCGAAAGGGCCGCCGCTGGGGAAAATGATCGCCCAGGGCACGTCCGTTTCCTTGCCCCACAATTCGCCGTTCACGAAATTGGCGAGCCGGCCGAACAACAGGCCGAAGGGCACGCAGCAGGCGATATAATCATGGATGCGCAGCCAACTCAGCTTCTCCTTGCGCGCCATGTAGAGGATGCCCAGCGATACGCCTGCCGCACCGCCATGGAAGGACATGCCGCCATTCCAGAGCTTGAAGATGTCGAGCGGATTTTGCAGGATTTCCGGCTGGTAGAAGATCACATAGGCCAGCCGCCCGCCGATGATGATGCCGAGCGTGGCATAGAAAATCATGTCGTCGGCATGGCGGCGCGCCATGGGCGAGCCCGGCTGTGCGACCAGTTTCAGCAGATACCAATAGCCGAGCAAAATGCCCGCCAGATAGGCGAGGCTGTACCATTTGAGCGTGAAGAAGCCGAGGTCCAGCGCGACTGGGTCGAGGCCCAGATCTTGAAAGCGGATGGCGCCCGACGCGGCGGCGGCAAGGTCGAGGATCAAGATAATTCGTCCCATGAGGGCAAGACAGGATGCCGCCATAGAACAAGCCGGCCGGAAGATGAAGGGGGCGCGGCGCGAGCGGAGGCAGGAGCGACCGCCCGGCTCTTCATCGCCTGTCCGGCGGCCTGATCACCATAAGATGCCGTTGACGGGTTGCGTCGGCGGCGGAGGGGGGCGGCCGATCGCATCGCACAGGTCGGCTTCGATCGTGGTAGTTATGCTGCACAGCGGGAGGTCATGGATGCTGTTGGCGAAAGGATCGACCAGATCGTCGCCGATTTGCAGCACGGCCAGATACATGAAGCCCGCCACCGCCGATCCGACCGGCGTCGCAACCCCCAGCGTCTCCACCAGACCGATCGGCAGCAAGATGCAGAAGAGGCGGGTGAAGAATTTGGGAAAGCTGCGATATTGGGCCGGTAGCGGGGTGTTCTTCAGCCGTTCCAGTCCGCCCTGTGCGTTGGACATGTCGACCATCATGGCCTCCAGCCGGCTCTGCTGGATCGTGTCGATCCATCCCCGGCCAAGCGCTTCGGCAATGCGTCGGTCAGACCCGTCGAGCAGTCCATTGGCCGGATTGCGCCGGCCAAGCTCCGGCAATTCGCCGTCACCCAACAGGCGGCGAATGTCGGGCGCAGGATCCTGCCGCCGTAACTGGCAGCGCAGCGCATGGACATAGGCCATGTGCCGTTCCACAAGCATCGTGCGCAGCGGGGCCACCTCTGCCCTGTTGGGCAGGAATGCGAGCACTGCGCGCGTGAAGCTGCGCGACACATTGACCATCGCGCCCCACAGGATGCGACCCTCCCACCAGCGCTGATAGGCGGAATTCACGCGAAAGCCGAGGATCAGCGCCAATGCCGTTCCGAATATGGTGAGCGGCAGCGCGGGCGCGCGGAAGGGCGACATGAAATAGAAGATGGTGACGGCCAAGTCCCAGAAGAACAGCGCCACCAACGCCCGCCAGGCGGTTTCGAAACTGTGCCGGATGCGCGGCGAACGACCCAGGATCATGGTTGCAAGCCGTTGCCGGTCAACCGAGCGGGCCGTCTTCGGCATCGAGCCGCAGCCAGGCATGACGCAGTGCCAGCGCGCCGAATATGCCTGCCGCCTTGATCCCGCTTCCTTCAACCGACGGCGTGAGGTCGGTCAGCGCCAGTAATGCGAAGGCGAGTGCCAGCAGTATCGCGGCGTAAACGGGCAGTGCTTCGATGTCGTTCCAGGCGATGCGCGACGCCACGGCGGTGCGGGAGAGCGACGGATTTTTCATCAATATTCGGTCCTTTCCTGAACATGGTCCAGCGATGGAGCGCGAGAATTGATGCAACGCACAAGGGCAGGTCAACGCGGAGCAGGCAACGCAAGCCTGCCTTGCAGGATGTGAAAAATCAGCAAGATTTCGTCGCATTGCCGCCTGATCCCATACAGATAGCAATGCTTTCAAACAGAGGTGCAACAGGGCGCCTATTGCGCCGCAGCAAAGCAGCCCTAGCTTCTTGTGCATGGCCGATCGCTATGCCGAACTCCTTTCCTTCGTGAAGATCGCCGACTCGGGCAGCCTGTCCGAAGCGGCGCGGCGCTTGGGCCTGTCGCTTGCCGCCACCAGCCGCCGACTTTCGCAACTGGAGGGGCGGCTCGGCGTGTCACTGGTGCGTCGGAACAGCCGTCATCTGACGCTGACGGACGAGGGCATGTTCTTTTATGAACGCGCCGGCCGGGCGCTGGGCGAGCTTGAGGAGGCGGAGCATGCGGTGATGCGCGCGGCCTCTCAGCCGGCGGGCCTTCTGCGCGTCGTGACCACCGTGCATTTCGGCCGCACCCGTTTGGCGCCCTTGTTCCAGCATTATGCGACCCTGCACCCGGATGTAGAGGTGCATCTGGAAACCACGGGCCAGGCCGCGAACATCGTTGAAACAGGGCATGACATCGCCATCTGTTTTGAGCCGCAGCCCGATTCGGCGCTGACGATGAAGCGGCTGGCCGACAATCCGCGCCTGATCTGCGCTTCGCCCAATTATCTCGGGCGGCGAGGCATACCGCGCGATGTCGCCGATCTTTCCACGCACGACATGATCCTGGTGGGTGAGGGGCAGCAGGAGCTGTGGCGCGACCTCAGCCGCGAAGCTGTCAAACCGCGCCGCCTGCTGCGCACCAATGACGGGGAACTGGCTCGGCATTGGGCGCTCGACGGCGCCGGCGTCGTGATGAAATCGCTATGGGATGTGGCGGCCGATGTGGAGGCAGGACGGTTGCAGCCGATCCTGACGCATCTGACACTGCCAGCCACGCCGATCGTCGCGCTTTATCTGCCGGGACAGGGGGAGAGCGCCAAGGTCCGCAGCTGCCTCGACTTTCTCGCACGGCACCTCAAGGAACAGCCTCAGGCCGCGTGACGGCTAGGCGACTTCATCCTCCAGCGCGTCGCGTCGCGCCGTCGCGGGGCGGATGCCGGCATGGCCTGAAAGGCTGCGCTTCAGCGCTTCAGGGTGGGGTGCGATGAGGAAACCGAAGCTGACGCAGCCCTCCTTGGTCCCGACTGCATGATGAAGCCGGTGCGCCTGCACGATCCGCTTCATATAGGTTGAGCGCGGGACATAGCGGTGGCTGAGCCGACGATGGACGATGATGTCATGGAAGCCCAGATAGATGGCGCCATAGGCCGCGATCCCCGCGCCCACGACCGTCGCCCAGTCCCCCCAGCCCCATTGCACCCCGCCCAGCAGCAGCAGGATGGAGGGTAGGGCGAAGATCACGAAATAGAGGTCGTTCGCTTCCCAGTTGCCGCTGCGTGGCCGGTGGTGGCTCGCATGCAGAAACCAGCCGGGACCGTGCATCACCCAGCGATGCATGACATAGGCAAAGCCCTCCATCGCGGCGATGGTGGCGAAGAAGAGCAACAGGAGAGCGAGCGGCGACATACGCCCTTTATAGGCCTGCGCCGCTCAACTTGCGAGGGGCAAAGGCTTAGCTGTCGTCGCCAGCCGGTGGCGCGGCAGGATCGGGTGCGCGATGGATAACGCGCTGCGGGAAGGGGATGGTCACGCCATGTTCTTCGAACAGCAACCATAGCCGGTTGAGAACGTCCGATACGACGCCGCCCAGCCCGCCCTCGGGATCGTTGATCCAGACGAGGATATCATGGTCCACCGAACTGTCGCCAAAGCCGGTCAGCCACACGCCCGGCGCCGGTTCTGCCAGCACGCGCGGGCATTGTGCTGCCGCTTCCAGCATCAGCCGCTGCGCCAGCGCCAGGTCGCAATCATAGCCGACACCGACCGGGATCTTGATGCGGACGTCGCGGCTGGAATAGGACCAGTTCTCCACTTCCTCCGTCATCAATATCTCGTTCGGGATCAGATGCTCCTTGCCGTCGCGGGTGATGACCGACACGGCGCGAACGCCGATCTTGTTCACCGTGCCGGCATTGTCGCCGACGACGATGACGTCGCCCGGCTTGATTGAGCGGTCGAGCAGCAGAATGATGCCCGCGATCAGATTGCCGACCGTCTTCTGCAAGCCGAAACCGACCGCAAGCCCCAGTGCGCCGGAAAAGACGGCAAAGGCGGTGAGGTCGATCCCCAGCACATCGATGCCGAAGAAGAAGGCGACCACCAGCACGACGATGCCGGCGAGCTTCTGCGCCAGCAGCTTCTGCGTCGGGTCCAGCCCGCTGGCGCTGGCGATGCTGCGACTGAGGATGCGGTTTGCGAGTCGCACCGCGCCGAACAGGCCGACGCCCAGCGCCGCGACGGAGATGATGTCCATCAGCGACACGCGGCTGCGCCCCAGTTGCAGCGCCACGCTGTCCAGCATCTCCGCCAGCGGCGTCAGGCCGCCGGTGCTGCCCGACAGCAGCATGATGAACACCATCACGGCCACCGGAATGGTGGCCCACAGGGGCACGGCGACGCCCCGGATGACGTGGGCGACAAGCAGCGCCAGCGCCAGGCCCATGACCGCGGCCAGCACGACATTGGGCACCGTGCCGGTCGGCCACATGGCGGTGGCGATGCCGACGAACAGGCAGGCGAGGCCATGCCGCAGGATCGGCCGCACATGCGGCGTGAAGGAGGAACCGAGCTGCGCGAAGCGGGGCGTCAACCGCTTTGCCGCCAAGCTGCCAAGCGCCGTTGCGAGCAGGTAGAGAAGGATGGCGACACCCAGCGCGATGCCTGCCTCGATCAGGCGCGGCGGCACCGACGGGTCGGCGATCAGTTGTTCCAGCGCCCTCATCCCCGTGCCTCCGCAAAGCGGGCCAGCCCGGCTCCGAGATCGGCGATCAGGTCGTCCGGCTCCTCCAGCCCGATATGGAGACGCACCGCCGGCCCTTCCGCCTGCCACCGGGTGGCGCTGCGGTGGCGGGACGGATCGATGGGCAAGGCGAGGCTTTCGAAGCCGCCCCAGCTATAGCCGATGCCGAAATGCGCCAATCCATCGATCAGTGCCGCCCGCGCGGCGTCGTCGCCGCCGCGCAGGATGAAACTGAACAGGCCCGACGATCCGCTAAAGTCCCGTGCCCAGAGCGCATGGCCGGGGCAGTCGGGCAGCGCGGGATGCAGCACCCGTGCCACTTCGGGCCGGGTGGAGAGCCAGCGGGCGACGGCCAGCGCCCCCGCCTCATGCTGGCGCAGCCGCACGCCCAGCGTGCGCAGGCCGCGGCTGGCGAGCCAGGCATCGTCGGGGCTGGTCATCTGCCCGAACAGATAGGCGGTCTGGCGGATGCGCGGGAAGAGGTCGGCTGTGGCTGTCACCGACCCCATCATCACGTCGCTATGACCGACGATATATTTGGTGCAGGCGAGGATAGTAACATCCACCCCGTGCGACAGGGCGGGGAAGAAGAAGGGCGTCGCCCAGGTATTGTCCATCAGCGTGACCATGCCCCGCGCCTTGGCCTGCGCGCAGAGGCCGGGCACATCCTGCACTTCGAACGTCAGGCTGCCCGGGCTTTCCAGAAACAGCGCCTGCGCGTCGACATCGGGCAAGGTGCCGATGGTCGGATCATAATAGATGGTCTCGATCCCGTGCGGCCGCAGCATCTGTTCGCAAAAGCCGCGCGTCGGATCATAGGCGCTGTCCGTCATCAGCAGCCGGTCGCCCGGTTTGAGCACCGCCAGCAAAGCGCAGGCGATCGCCGCCACGCCCGAAGGGAAGAGCATCGTCCCTGCCGCGCCGGGTTCCATTTCGGTCAGCGCATCGGCAAGGCTCCAGGCGGTCGGCGTGCCCTTCCGCCCGTAGAAGAGCCGCTCATGACTGTCCGCGCCGGCCGCGCGCCGCAGATGCGCGACATCTTCATAGAGGATGGTCGAGGCGCGCCAGACCGGCGGGCTGACGATCCCACCCGGCTGGCCGGGTATCCCGGTCCATTCCGGCTTGCGGCCGCCCTGCGCCAATCTGGTGAGCGGGCCGCGTGCCTTGTCGTCGCCGCCGCTCATGCCGCGTCCCCCTGCGCCTTGGGCGTGTCGGGGTGCAGCCCCCATTCCGACCAGCTGCCATCATAAAGGGTGACGTCCGTTTTGCCGAGCAGCTCCAGCGCCGCGAGCAGAATGGCGGCGGTGACGCCGCTGCCGCAGCTGGTGATGATCGGCCGGTTCCAGTCCAGCCCGGCCTGATCGAAGAGGCGGCGCAGGTCATCGCCGCTTTTCAAACTGTTGTCGGGGTTGAATAGGGCCGAAGAGGGCAGGTTGCGGGAGCCGGGGATGTGGCCGGAAGCCATGCCGGGGCGCGGTTCCTTTTCCGCGCCGGTGAAGCGAGCGGCGCCGCGCGCGTCGATGACCTGCTCCGCGCTGCTGTCGAGATTGGCGACCAGTTCCTCCAGGGTGCGGACCTGACCGGGTGCCTTGCGGGCGACGACGGTGCCGGGGGCAGGAGAGGCCGCGCCGCTTTCGACCGGGTGCCCCTCCGCCACCCATTTGGGCAGGCCGCCGTCCAGTATCGCCGCCTCACGGCCGATTCCGTAGAGCCGCATCATCCACCATCCGCGTGCGGCGCTGTGGGTGGGGCTGTCGTCATAGACGATGACGCGACTGTCGGCGTTGATCCCCATCGCCTGACAGCGTTGGGTCATTACCTCTTCGGGCGGCAGCATGCCGGGGCGTGGATCGTCGGGATCGGCCAACGTCGGCAGATCGAGAAAAGCGGCGCCGGGAATATGCGAGGCTTCGAACCGGGCGCGCGGGTCACGCGCATCGCCGGGCAGGAACAGGCTGGCATCGACGATGCGCAGGTCTGGACTGCTCAGCTCATCCGCCAGCCATTGGGTGGATACCAAAATTGTCATGCGATCCCCTTTTTGCGGTCCGGCACCAACCCGCTACGCCATGGCAGTCGTCTGCCAGTGCCCCCCTTGGCTCCACCTTGGCAGAAAAAGACCCGTCCCGACAAGCGCCGGTGCGTCAGTTGGCCGTCAGTTCTCCGGCGGCGCGGGCGGCGGCGCGGCGATATTGGCGCGGCCCTTGATCGAGGCGGAAAGGCGCGAGCCGCTCGGTCGGCGGTTCCTGCTCCTGCCCAAGGATAAAGGCGCGGGCGACCCGGCCCTGCCCGGCCGGGGCGCCGTCCGCGCCGGTCCAGCGATAATCGAGATCGAACATCGCCAGCGGCACCAGCAGGCTGCGTTGCCCCATGGCTACCGGCACGATCTCCTCCGGCGTCAGCCGCAGCTCGTTGCTGAGGTGCAGCGTCTCACCGGGGGCGATCGCGACCAGCGAATGGACCGGCAGGCCGCTATCCTTGGCGAGAAACGCCTGAAGCAGCGCCTGTTGCTGCGCCCCCGCATTGCCGATCGCGGCGCGGATCAGCAGGTCGCTCGCAGCGACAGGGCCGTCATTATGCAGCGTCAGCGCATAGGCCACCGTGACGCCCATCAGGGAATAGCGCGCGCTTTCGATCCGCAGGTCGAGCAGCAGGCGCGGTCGGCCGGCGCCCACTGCCGCGATGGGCGGGGCCGGGGCGAGGGGAGCGGGTTCAGGCC
>DAMDPH010000014.1:0-37800 GCA_032082785.1 Sphingobium sp.
GAGGCATAATCGCGCAGCGCCGTCAGCAGATAGGCGGGATGCTGGCCGCCCAGCACGGGGATGTCCGGCTGCCCGCGTCCGCGCCCGTCGGCGCCATGGCATCCGGTGCAGCTGGCCAGCAGGCCGGGGCGCAGGCCGGTGACGGCGGGTCCGGGGGCGTCCTGCGTCAGGGCGCGATAGCGTTCGGGCGTCATGTCCGGCAGGCGGCGGACGAAGGCGGCCATGCGCCGCACCTCATCCTCGCGGTCCGGCGCGGCCCAGGCGGGCATGCCGGTGAATTTGATGCCGTGGCGGATGATCCAAAAAAGCTGCTTGTCGCTCCATTGCTGCGCGGTCCTGCCAAGGTCGGGCGCGGGCGGGGTCGCCTGTTGCATGACGGGGGAGGGGCGCTCGCCCGGCGCGCCGTGGCAGACGGCGCAGGCCTGGCGGAAATGGCCCGCCGCGCTGATCAGGCCGCTTTCGTCCAGCGGATCGGCCGGCGCCTGAACGCTCGCATAGGTGCGCACCGAATTGCGCATGACCCAGTGCAGGAACCAGTCGCTGATCCGCCAGTGACCCGACGAGGCGCTGACCTGCATCAGGCCGGACCAGGCGAAGAGCAGGCCGCCCGACGCCAGAACGAAGAGGGTGGCGAGCAGGCGTTTCCAGGTGATGCGGATCAGCATGGCGCGCCTTGCTCCCGGTTGCGAAGAAGGCTGGCGAGCAGGGCCAGTCCGCCGAAGAAATAGCTGGCAGCGCCGATCAGCAGCATGATGACCCCGCCCATCTGCTGGTCGATCAGCGGATCGATGCCGGGCAGCGCATGATGATGCGGCGCGGCATAGAGCGGACGCGGGGCGAGGCCGATCAGCACGCCGAGCAAGGTCATATGCATGGAGGTCAGCAGCAGCGCGCCGATCCCCGCCGCCCGCTGCGGCCGGTGCGTGACCGATGCCCAGAGCAGCAGCCCCGCGCTCAGGAAGGCCAGCTGTTCAAGAGCCATGAGCGCCGGCGCGCTCGCCACGGCATCGCGCAGCGCCGGCAGGTGCCAGGTCCAGACGGTCACCAGCTCCAGCAGCATCATCGCCATCGGTGTCACCAGCCCGGGCCAGCGCAGGGCGGGATCGGCGGCGGTGCCGGTCAGGCCATAGGCGACCAGCGGCGCGGCGACGGCGACGGCGATCATATGCGCGGCCATATGGCCGATCATGCCCAGCCCCGCGCCCGCCAGCGCCCAGCCGAGCGGCAGCAACAGCAGGCCGAGCAGGAGCGACAGCCGCTTCACCGGCAATCGCCCAGAAAGATGACCGGCATGGCGGTGAAGATCACCGCGACGAAGCTGAGGCCGGAGAGCAGGAAGGTCGATTTGGCGAGAAAGCGCAGCCGGTCGATCTGGGTGGAATCCTCGTGCGGCGGCTTGTCGCCCGGCAGCCGGGTCTGGCGCCAGGCGATATAGGAGGAGGCGGCGATCAGCAGCAGCGCCACCACCGTTCCCACGACGAACAGCAGCGGAAAGGTCGCGAAATGGCCGATCTTCGCACAGGAAATGGCGGCCCAGAGATAGGAGAAAAGGAAATGCCCCGCCCACACGGTCGGCGGCACGATCAACGTCCAGAGCGTGACGCGCAGGCTCGCGATCCATTCGGGTAGCCCTTCCTTCACAGGACCTCCGGGAACAGGCCGATCGTGCCATAGGCGATCAGCACGGTGAGCGCGAAGAAATGCATATAGACGGTGATGTTGCGCAGTTCGGCGTCATGGGCGGGGTCCATGCGGCCGGCTAGGCTGCGGGCGAGGACATAGGCCTGCATGATGGCGGCAACACCGGAATGGGCGGCGGTCCAGATGGCAATGGTCCAGACGATGGCGGGATAGCTGTGCGCCTGCGGGTCCATGCCGCCGATCCACGGACCGGCGAGCCCCGCGCCCACGCCGGCAAGGCTGAGCAGCAGCGCCGCACCCAGCAGCAGCCGCGCCGCGTTCACGCCGCCCCGCGCATGAATGGTGCGCGCGCCCAGCGTCAGCAGCCAGCCGGCAAGGCCGATCGCCATCGCCAGCATCGGCCAGAACAGCCCCGGCGCATGCGCCATCGCGTCGGGCGGAAAATCGGCGTGGCGCGTCCAGAAGAAATAATAGCCGAAGACGAGGCCGGAAAAAGCGGTGGCGTCGGCCATCATGGTGATGAACATCGCCCACCAGCCGGGCGAGGATGTGCCGGCAAGATAGAGCGGCAGCTCCATGCCATGGCCGATCGGCTTGCACGGCTTTTCCGGGATCTCGCCCGTGCCTGTCCACAGCCACAACAGGATCATCGCCAATGTGGCGATGCCGCTGACCAGCGCCGCCCAATAGAGATGATAGGTGGTGAAGATGAACACGCCGCCCAGCGCGAGCGCGGTCAGCATCGGCTTCACGCTGGGCGTGCCGAGCCGGATGACCGCCAGCGGCCGCGCGTCCAGCACCGTGGTGACGAGCGATTCCCGCCGGCCTTCCTCCGCATCGGGGAGGAAGAAGCGGCCCTCATCCACCTTGCGCATGAAATCGGGCTGGTCCCAGATCGGATAGCGGCTCTGGATCAGGGGGATGGAGCGGATGCCCCAATCTTCGTCATCGGGGTGGGCGAGCCATTCCAGCGTCCCCGCCTGCCAGGGATTGCGCGGCGCCTTGGCCCGGCGCGGCGACAGGCAAAGGTCGATGCAGATCAGCGCGACGCCGGCGGCGAACAGATAGGCGCCGATGGTGGAGGCGAGGTTCAGTCCGCCCAGGCCCAGCTCGGCCGGATAGGTGAAGACCCGGCGCGGCATGCCCATCAGGCCCGACAGATGCATGGGGAAGAAGGCGATGTTGGCGCCGCCAAACAGCAGCCAGAAGGCGGTGCGGCCGATCCGGTCGGACAGTTTCTTGCCCGTCACCAGCGGCCAGTAATAATAAAGCCCCGCGAACAGCGGCATCAGCGTTCCGCCGATCAGCACATAATGAAGATGGGCGACGATGAAATAGCTGTCATGCGCCTGCCAGTCGAAGGGCGCGACCGCGACCATAACGCCGGTCATGCCGCCGATGACGAAGATGGCGAGGCTGCCGGTGGCGTAGAGGAGCGGCGTCGACCAGGTGACGCGCCCGGCCCACAGCGTGGCGATGAATACGAATATCTGCACCGCCGTCGGGATAGCGACGGCTTCGGACGCGGCGGAGAAGAAGGCGAGGCTGATCTTGGGCAGTCCGGTGGTGAACATATGATGCACCCACAGGCCAAAGGAGAGGAAGGCCGTGCCCACCGCCGCCAGCACGATCCAGGGATAGCCGAGTAAGTGCCGCCGCGCGAAGGTCGGCACCAGCATGGCGAACAGCGCGATGGAGGGGAGGAAGATGATATAGACTTCGGGATGGCCGAAGATCCAGAAAAGATGCTGCCACAGCAGCGGATCGCCGCCCCGGCTGGCGTCGAAAAAGGGCCAGCCGAGCAGCCGCTCCATCTCGAACAAGATGTCGCCCGCGATCAGCGGCGGGAAGGCGAAGAGGATCATCACCGCTACCACCAGAATATACCAGGCGTAGAGCGGCATGAGGTTAAGGCGCATGCCCGGCGGCCGGCATTTCAGCACCCCGACGATCAGCTCGACTGCCGCGGCGACCGACGACACTTCGATGAAGGACAGGCCCAGCATCCATATGTCCGCGCCCAGGCCGCTCAGATCGGTGCGGGTGGTCAGCGGCGGATACATGAACCAGCCGCCATCGGGCGCGACATTGAAGAAGATGGAGCCGGACACGAACAGCCCGCCCAGCAGGAAGGACCAGTAGCCAAAGGCGGAGAGGCGCGGGAAAGGCAGATCGCGCGCGCCGAGCAGCTGGGGCAGGAGGATGATCGACACCGCTTCGAACATCGGCACGGCGAAGAGGAACATCATCATCGAGCCGTGCAGCGTGAACAGCTGGTTGAAGGTGTTGGCGCTCACCAGATCATTGTCCGGCACGGCGAGCTGGGTGCGCATGATGAGCGCGAGTATGCCCGCGAACAGCATGAAGCCGAATGCCGTCAGCACATACCAGACGCCGACGCGGTTATTGTTGACGTCGGTCCAGCGCAGGAACAGCCCCTTGGGCGGTTCCCAGACGGCGCGGAGCCGCGCTTCCTGTGCCGCCCGCAGTCCGGGATCGTCCTGGGCGTGCAGGCTCATTTCAGCTCCTTGAGATAATCGGCGATGGCGAGCGCTTCTGCTTCGCTCAGATGCGGGAAGGCCGGCATCCGGACACCCGGCTTTGCCTGTTGCGGCGCGCGGATGAAGGCGGCGACCCGATCGCGCGTCGGCGGCAGGATGCCCGCGCCCAGCTTGGCGCGCTCGCCGAAGCGGCTGAGGTCAGGGCCGATGCGGGCCTCATGCGGCGTGCCCCGGATGGCATGGCAGCCGCCGCAGCCCTGCGCATCGAACAGGGCGCGGCCGGCCATGGCCGCCGGCGCAACCGGCGCCCGGCTGTCGGCCAGCCAGCGGTCGAACGCCGCCGGCTCCATGACGATCACGTCGAGCGCCATCAGCGCATGGCTCAACCCGCAGAACTCAGCGCAGACGCCGCGAAAGCGCCCGGTTTTCTCCGCCCGCACCACGAGCTGATTGGTGCGGCCCGGGATCATGTCCATCTTGCCGGCGAGGCCGGGGATCCAGAAACTGTGGATGACGTCGCTGGCGGTGAGGCGGACGGTGACGGTGCGGCCGACCGGCAGGCGCACTTCATTGGCGGAAACCAGCGGCGTAGGGCCGCCGGGCATGGCATAGGCGACGCGCCACCAGAATTGCTGGCCATCGACATGGATGACGAGGTCTGACGGGCCGGCGGCGCGCGGCCGCATGGCGGGCAGGGCGAAGAGCAGCAGGATGGTAAGGATGATGGTTGGGCCGATGGCGCCGAGCCACAGCACCATGCGCATGCCGCCCTTATGCCCGAGCTGGCCCTCGGGCGCGCGCACCGCGCGGATATAGACGGCGATGACGATGAGGCAAAGGATGGTCGCGCCGATCCCGAGCGCGATGGCGATGGTCAATATTTCCCGCGCTTCCGCGCCGAAAGGGGCGAAGGCGGACTGCTCCCTATTGCACCCCGCCAGCAACAGCAGCGGGATCGTCCAGAACAGCCCCTTTCGCATGCCTTGTACCGATGTCCCCCTTGGCCGGATATGTCCCGACCGCCTCGCGGCGGCCGGACGGTCAAAAGTGCAACACGCGAAGCGGGTTCCGGTTCAAACATTTCTGCTTCGTAACAAGAGGATGAATAAGGCCGGCAAGCGAAACCATTGCCGCGTCGAAACATTGGGGGAGAGGATTTTCCCGAACAGGAGACTGACCTTGCCCCGCATGTCGCCGGCTTACCGGCCCCTGCTCCACCCGGCCGGCGCGCTGCTGCTTGCAGGGCCGATCGCCTTCTTTCCCGCGGCGCTCCTGTCCGACATCACCTATCTCAACACGGCGGAGATCCAGTGGACGAATTTTTCCGCCTGGCTGATCACCGGGGGGCTGGTGACGGGCGGGCTGGCGCTGGCTGGCGCGCTGGTGGGCGCCTGGCGCGACAAGCGGACGGGCGCGGGGCCGCGCTATCGCCTGCTGACGCTCCTGTTGCTGGGGGCCTGGATCGCGGGGCTGGTCAATGCCTTCCAGCATAGTCGCGACGCCTGGAGTTCGGTCGGGACGACGGGGCTTATCCTCTCCATCCTCAGCAGCCTGCTGGCGCTGGTGGCCGGCTGGATCGCCTTTCGTGGCTATAGGGAGGCGCTGTGATGCGGTGGCCCATCGGAATGAGCCTCGCTGCGACGCTGGCGCTTTGCGCCTGTGGCAGCAGCCAGCCCGGCCTCGACCAGACCGGCGCCCGGCCCGACCTGCCCGAGCGGCGCGAAACGCTGCTGCCGCCGATGAATATCGCGACGCCCGCCGGATGGAACGGCGCCAAGCCCAAGGCCCCCGCCGGCTTTGACGTGACGGCGATCGCCACCGACCTGAAAATACCGCGCCAACTGCTGGTGCTGCCCAATGGCGACATATTGGTGGCGGAAGGATCGGGCGGATCGGCCCCGGCGCTGCGGCCCAAGGATGTAATCGCCGGCTATATCAAGGATATGGGCAAGAGCGGGGTGAAGGGCGGCAATCGCATCACCCTGTTGCGCGATACCAATGGCGACGGGCGGCCGGATCTGCGCACCGCCTTCATCACCGGGCTGAACGCGCCCTATGGCCTCGCCTATGTCGCGGGTAATATCTATGTCGCCAATCAGGACGCGCTGCTGCGCTTCCCCTATCGTGAGGGGCAGACCCGGATCACGCTGCGCGGGCAGGAAGTAACCAGGCTGCCTTCCCGCATCAATCATCATTGGACCAAGTCGCTGACCGCCAGCGCGGACGGCAGCAAGCTCTATGTCGGCATCGGCTCCAACAGCAATGTCGGTGAGCGCGGCATGGCGGTCGAGGAGGACCGTGCGGTGATATGGGAAGTGGACCGCGAAAGCGGCGCGCATCGTGTCTTCGCCTCCGGCATCCGCAATCCCACCGCACTCGCCATCCAGCCGCAGACGCGCGCGCTTTGGGCGGTGGTAAACGAACGCGATGAGCTGGGGCCGCAACTGGTGCCCGACTATATGACGGCGGTGCGGTCCGGCGCTTTCTATGGCTGGCCTTATAGCTATTGGGGACAGAATATCGACCCGCGCGTCCATCCGCAAAAGCCCGACATGGTGCGCAAGGCCATCCGCCCCGACTATGCGCTGGGATCGCATGTTGCGGCGCTGGGGATCGATTTCGTGACCGGAACCGGACTTGGCCCCCGCTTCAGCGAAGGCGCCTTTGTTGGGGAACATGGCAGTTGGAACCGGCAGGATCTGGCCGGATATAAGGTGGTGTGGGTGCCCTTCGCCAATGGCCGGCCGGCGGGCGAGCCGGTCGACTTCCTCACCGGCTTTGTGGGCGAGGACGGTCATGCGCGCGGCCGGCCGGTCGGGGTGACTTATGACCGGGTCAGCGGCGCGCTGCTGGTCGCGGACGATCTCTCCAACACGGTCTGGCGGATCGCCCCGACACGCCGCCGATAAGCCGAGGGGCGGCGGCCTATTCGGCCGCCTGCTCCAGTTTCCGGTCCGGCGCCGCGCCCTTGCCACCCAGCTCTTCCGGCGCGAAATCATCGACGGCGATCACCTCCGCCACCGCCCGGTCGGCCGCCTGCAACCGCGCCAGCTCGTCCGCGCTTAGCAGGCCGCGCTCCTGTGCGCGGGTCCAGTCGCGTTCGCGCGCCTTGCGCAGCCGGTCGTGGATGGGTTGGGTATCGAGCGTGAGGCGGAAGGCCTCGGTCAGCCGCGCCACCGGCTCGTCGGCGCCGCCGATGAAGACATTGTCGATCAGCCGCTCGCGCGCCGGGCCTTCCTGGGTGACGATGGCGGCGCACTGGCGGATGGTGCGGTCCGACGGGCCGGTGCGGCGCCGGCCGAACGGCATGATGAACAGGCGCAGCATCCATCCCACAGGCCGCGCGGGAAAATTGGCGATGATTTCGGCGAAACGCTGCTCGATGGTGGCAAAACCGCTGTCCATGCACCAGGCGAGCAGCGGCAGATCGTCCGCCTGCCGCCCTTCATCCTCCCACCGTTTCAGCGCGGCGGAGAGGAGATAAAGCTCGGAGAGAATGTCGCCGAGCCGCGCCGACAGCAGCTCCCGCCGCTTCAGCTCGCCGCCCAGCGTCAGGAAGGCGATGTCGGACGCGAAGGCGAAGGCGGCGGCATAGCGGCTCATCTGCCGATAATAGCGGGTGGCACGGCCGGCGCGGGGGGCGGGCGCGAACAGGCCGCCGCTCCAGCTGCGGGCGAAGGCGCGGATCGCGGTCTTGAGCGCATGGCCGACATGCTGCCACAGCACCGCGTCGAAATCCGCCAGCGCTTTCCCCGGCTGGCTCTCGCCAACCGCGCGGATTTCCCGCAGCAGATAGGGATGCGACCGGATCGCCCCTTGGCCGAACACCATCAGGCTGCGGGTAAGGATATTGGCGCCTTCCACCGTGATGCCGACGGGAATGGCGCGGTAATGATTGCCGAGATAATTATTGGGGCCATCGATCACCGCCTTGCCGCCATGCACGTCCATCGCATCGTTGATGACGACGCGCATCCGTTCGGTGGCGTGCAGCTTGAGGATCGAGGAGATGACGGCCGGGTGATGGCCCTGATCCAGCCCCGCGCAGGTCAGCCGCCGCGCGGCATCGAGCAGATAGGCATTGGCGGCGATCCGGGCCAGCCGCTCCTGAATGCCTTCGAACTGGCCGATCGGCAGATTGAATTGCGAGCGCACCCGGGCATAGGCGCCGGTCGTATGCGCGGCGAAGGCGCCGGCGGCGGCCGACAGCGACGGCAGCGATATGCCCCGCCCGGCGGCCAGCGCGCTCATCAGCATTTTCCAGCCCTGCCCCACGCGCTCCCGCCCGCCGATGATATGGTCGAGCGGGATGAACACGTCATGCCCTTCATTGGGGCCATTCTGGAAGGCGTGCATGGACGGGATATGACGGCGGCCGATGCTGACGCCGGGCAGGTCGGTCGGCACCAGCGCGACGGTGATGCCGATATCTTCCTCCCCGCCCAGCAGCCGGTCGGGATCGCGCAGCTTGAAGGCAAGCCCGAGCAGCGTCGCGACCGGCCCCAGCGTGATATAGCGTTTGGCCCAATTGAGCCGGATGCCGAGCACCCGCTCCCCCTGCCAGTCGCCATGGCAGACGACGCCCTCGTCGCGCATCGCCGCCGCGTCGGACCCGGCCTGTTCGCTGGTGAGGCCGAAGGCCGGAACATCGCGCCCGTCGGCAAGGCGCGGGAGCCAATGATCCTGCTGCGCCTGCGTGCCGAAGCGCAGGATCAGCTCGCCCGGGCCGAGGCTGTTGGGCACCATCGCGGTGACGGCGGCGGAGACGGAGCGGGTCGCGATCTTTCGCACGATCTCGCTATGCGCGAAGTTGGAAAAGCCCAGCCCGCCGAAGCGCTTGGGGATGATGATGCCGAAGAATCTCTCGGATTTAAGATAGGCCCAGACGTCCGGCGACAGATCATGCGTTTCCCACGTCATCCGCCAGTCATCGATCATCGCGCAAAGCGTTTCGACCGGCCCGTCGAGAAAGGCGCGCTCCTCGTCCGTGAGCCGGGCGGGCGGGACGGCAAGCAGCTGCGCCCAGTCGGGATTGCCGGTGAAGAGCGCGGCGTCCCACCAGCTGTCGCCGGCATCGATCGCCTCGCTCTCCGTAGCGGAAAGCGGCGGCAGCGCGGACTGAACCAGAGAAAATATAGGGCGGCTGACCAGGTCGCGCCTGGCATCGGCAAGGGTCATCATGTCATTCCTCTCACCTGTGTTAACGCCAGAGAATGGGAAAGCGATCCGGATGACCCGATCAATAAGGGCGGGGTTGCACCAGGGCGGCTTCGCGTTTTTCGGGGCGGATGTAGATGGAGGAGAGTTGCGGGACCGCCGCTTTCAGGCTGGTTTCCATAACCTCGATCAGATTTTCCGCTTCGCCCATCGGCAGATGGTCGGCAAAGTCGGCGCTGATCGCCACGAACACCGCGTCGGGCGCGCTGTGGACCGTGCGAATATGGTTGACGTTGGTGATTTCGGGCCGGGCCTCCAGCAGGCGCCAGAGCGTGGCGATGAGGTCGGGGTCGGCGCTCTCGCCGATCAGTAGCCCCTTGGCCTCCCGCGCCAGCAGGATGGCAACGCCGGCCAGCACGCAGCCGATCGCGACGGAGGCGACGCCGTCGATCCGCGCGTCGCCATAATGATGGCTTGCCCATACGCCGACCCCGGCGATGCCAAGGCCCATCAGCGCCGCGCTATCTTCGAACAGGACGATGAAGCCGGCCGGATCCTTCGACCGCCGCACCGATTGCCACCAGCCGCTCCGCCCGCGCGTGCGGTTGAATCCGCGCACCGCTATCGCCCAGCTCGTCCCCTCCAGCAGCACGGCAACGACCAGCACGATATAGTTGATCGTCGGATCGCGCAGTGGCTCGGGCTCCTGAATATGCGCCCATCCTTCATAGATGGAGACGCCCGCGCCGATGGCGAAGATCAGGATGGCGACGATGAAGGCCCAGAAATAGAGTTCGCGGCCATAGCCGAACGGATGGGCGGCGTCTGGCGCGCGCCGGGCCCGCGCCTGGCCGTAGAGCAGCAACAGCTGGTTGCCGCTATCGACGAGCGAGTGAACGCCTTCGGTCAGCATGGAGGATGAGCCGGTGATGGCCGACGCCACGAACTTCGCCACGGCAATCCCGAGATTGGCGATGAGCGCACCATAGAGGACGATATTGTCCTTGAAGCCGTTCCCGCCTGCCATCGACCCCTTCGCCTGCTGTCTGTTCGCTGCATCAACACCGCATCGCGCGGCTGGTTCGTTTCAGCCGATAATATTGTGAGTCGCAGGCGGCGGAGCGGTGGTCGGGTCATTTAAGCCCTTGCGGGAGGGGGCTGGGTTTGTATTAGGTCGCTGGGCGAGCGCGGGGGCGTTGACGCAAAGAGATTAAACAAGGCTATGCCGCCGCTGCCCGGGCAACCCGCCAGATATACGACCCTTTTGCATGTCGCGTTGATCGTCCTGATGATTCCGCCTTTGGTGGCGGATTTGTCGTTGCCGCTCGGCATGTCGGTCTGGGTTCTTTATCTTTTCCCGATCGTGCTGTCCTATCTGGCGGCGACGCCGGTGCTTCCGCCGGCGCTGGCGGCGGTATCGACGCTGTTGATGATCGCCGGCTTTCTGATGGCGAACAGCGGTGTCGATCCGCAGGTGGCGCAGATCAACCGCACGCTCGGCGCGATCACCGCGTGGATCATCGGCGGCACCGGCTATCTGTTCATCCGTAACCGGCTGGCGATCCGGCGGGAGGAATGGTTGCAGAGCAGCCAGATCGGCCTGTCGCGGGATATGGCAGGCGAGCGCAATGTCGGGGCGCTGGCGGATAATATCGTCCGTTCGTTGGCGCGGATGCTCGATGCACAGGCGGTGATGCTGTTCGTCGACGATGGTTCCGCTTTCCGTCGACAGGCAAGCTATGGCGTGCCCGCCGATGCCGATGTGATCGGTTCGACCGGCCCCGCCGACGGCCTGCTGGGCGTCGCCATTCGGGAGAAGCGGATCGTCAGCATCGGTCCGGTGCCGGAGACCTATCTGCGCTACGGGTCGAGCCTTGGGTCCGGCGCGCCGCGCGCCATGCTGGTCGCGCCGGCTGTCGCCGATGAGGATGTCGTCGCGCTGATCGAGGTCGGCTTCGCCGAAGAACCCGCGCCGCGCGTCGCCGAACTGCTCGGCCGGGCGGCGGAGGGGATTGGCAAGGCGGTCCGCGCGGCCCGCTATCGCGAGCGGCTGCAGGAGCTGCTGGAAGAGACGCAGGCGCAGGCCGAAGAATTGCGGGCGCAGAGCGAGGAGCTGCGCAGCACCAATGAGGAGCTGGAGGAACAGAGCCGGCAGCTGCTGGATTCGCAGGCGCGGCTGGAAAATCAGCAGGCGGAGCTGGAACAGTCCAATGCGCAGCTGGAGGAGCAGACGCAGCAGCTGGAGATGCAGCGCGACGAGTTGACCCGCGCCCAGTCGGGCCTTCAGAGCCAGGCCCGTGACCTTGAACAGGCGAGCCGCTATAAATCCGAATTTCTCGCCAATATGAGCCATGAGCTGCGCACGCCGCTCAATTCGCTGCTCATCATGGCGCGGCTGCTGGCGGACAATCGCGGCGGCAATCTCAGCCCCGAGCAGGTGCGCCATGCGCAGACGATCGAAACGTCGGGCAACGACCTGCTGCTACTGATCAACGACATTCTGGATATCTCCAAGATCGAGGCGGGGCATGTCGACTTGCAGGCGCGTCGCACCCGGATCGCGCCGATGGTGGACAAGCTGCGTGCGCTAATGGAGCCGGCGGCCGTGCAAAAGGGACTGGCGCTGCGCATCCATGTCGCCGAGGATGCCCCCGCCGAGATCGAGACCGATGCCAACCGGCTGGAGCAGATCCTCAAAAATTTCCTGTCCAACGCGGTCAAGTTCACCGCGCGCGGCGAGGTGATGCTGACGGTCGCGGCGGCGGGTGCGGATGGGGTGGCGCTCACCGTCCGGGACACGGGCATCGGCATCGCGCCCGAACAGCAGCAGAGTATTTTCGAGCCTTTCCGGCAGGCGGACGGGTCGGTCAGCCGCACCTATGGCGGCACCGGGCTTGGCCTCTCCATCTCGCGCGAGCTGGCGCGGCTGCTGGGCGGCGATATCGCTCTGGCGAGCGTGCCGGGCGAAGGCAGTGCCTTCACCCTGACGCTGCCCTGCCGTTTCCAGCCGGCCGATCCGGCAGTCGCGCCGCGCCGCGAGCCGCCGGCGCGCAGCATGGTGCGCGAAACCGTTCCGATGGTCGCCAGCGTCAAGCCGGGCGGCACCATGACCCGCGCGCGATCGATCGACGATGATCGCGAGACGCTGAGCGGCGACAGTCGGGTCATCCTGTTCGTGGAGGATGATCCGCTGTTCGCCCGCATCCTGTGCGATCTGGCGCATGAGATGGGGTTTCAATGCCTGCTGGCCGACACGGCGGATGAAGGCGTGATTCTGGCGCGCCAATATCTGCCGCAGGCGATCATCCTCGACATGGGGCTGCCCGACCATAGCGGCCTGTCGGTGCTCGACCGGCTGAAGCGGGACGTCAACACCCGGCATATTCCGGTGCATGTCGTTTCGGTGGCGGATCATAGCCACGCCGCCATGTCCTATGGCGCGGTTGGCTATATGTTCAAGCCGGTGAAGCGCGACGATCTGGCGCAGGTGCTGGAGGGGCTGGAGCAGCGTTTCTATCAGCGCATGCGGCGGGTGCTGCTGGTCGAGGATGATGCGACCCAGCGCGAAAGCCTGCGGCTGTTGCTCGCCACCCGCGAAGTGGAGGCGGTGGAGGCGCAAAGCGCGTCCGATTGCATGGCGCTGCTGGCGGACCAGTCGTTCGACTGCATGGTGCTGGACCTCAACCTGCCCGACGCATCCGGCTTTGAATTGCTGGAGCGGCTGAGCGAGGATGAGGCGCTCTCCTTCCCGCCGGTGATCGTCTATACCGGCCGCGACCTGTCCGCCGATGAAGAGATGCGGCTGCGCCGCTATTCCAAGTCGATCATCATCAAGGGCGCCAAGTCCCCCGAACGGCTGCTCGATGAAGTGACGCTGTTCCTGCATCAGGTCGTGTCCGAACTGCCCGAGCGGCAGCAGGAGATGCTGGCGAGCGCGCTCAATCGCGACGCGCTGCTGGAAGGGCGGCATATTCTGGTGGCGGAGGATGATGTGCGCAACATCTATGCCCTCACCAGCCTGTTCGAGCCGCATGGCGCGACCGTGCACATCGCCCGCAACGGCGTGGAGGCGCTCAAGCGGCTACAGGATGAGGAGGCGCCGCCCATCGATCTGGTGCTGATGGACGTCATGATGCCGGAGATGGACGGGCTGACGGCGACGCGGGAAATCCGCGCGGTGCCGGCCTGGCGCGACCTGCCGATCATCACCCTGACCGCCAAGGCGACGCCGCAGGATCAGGCCCATTGCATCGCGGCGGGGGCGAATGACTATCTCGCCAAGCCGCTCGACATCGACAAGCTGCTGAGCCTGGTGCGGGTATGGATGCCGCGTTGATGGACCCGTTGCTCCTGTCGCCGGCGCCTGAGACGGCCGAGGATGCGCTGGCGGCGCTTGAGCTGGACGGGCTGCTCGACCTGCTCTGGCGCCATCATCGCTTCGACTTTCGCGGCTATTCGCGCGGGTCGCTGCTGCGGCGGATGCAGCGGGCGCAGCAGCATTTCGGCTGCGCCAGCCTGTCGATGCTCCAGCACCGGATGCTGCATGAGCCGGCCATCCTGCCGGAGCTGATGAGTTTCCTCACCATCCATGTGAGCGAGATGTTTCGCGACCCCGCCTATTTCCGGGCGCTGCGCGAAACGGTTTTGCCGCACCTCGCCACCTTCCCCTCGCTCAAGGTCTGGGTTGCCGGGTGCAGCACGGGGGAGGAGCTATATTCGCTTTCCATCCTGTTCCGCGAGGAGGGGCTGGCGAACCGGACCCTCTTCTACGCCACCGACATCAGCCCGGCGGCGCTGCGCGAGGCGGAGGCGGGCATTTATGCGCTCGACCGGATCGCCGGCTTCACCGCCAATCATCGCGCGTCCGGCGGCAAAAGCTCGCTCAGCGACTATTATACCGCCGCTTATGGCGCGGCGCGCTTCGACCCGTCGCTGCGCGCGCGCACGCTGTTTGCCGAACATAATCTGGTCAGCGATCAGGTGTTCGGCGAAGTGCATCTGATCTCCTGCCGCAATGTGCTGATCTATTTCGACCGGCCGCTGCAGGACCGGGCCATCGGCCTGTTCCGCGATTCGCTGGTGCGCGGCGGCTTTCTGGGGCTAGGCTCCAAGGAAACGCTGCGCTTTTCCGCCCAGGGGGAGGATTTCAGCGAATTCGCCCGCAATGAACGCATCTATCGGTTCGACAGGATGAACCGGACCGGAAGGGAAGCCGCTCATGTCGTCTGAAATGACGGTCAAATGTCTGCTGGTCGATGACCTGCCGCAAAATCTGCTGGCGCTTGAGGCGCTGCTGGAACGCGATGGCCTCGAACTGTTCAAGGCGGAGTCCGGCGCCCATGCGCTGGAGCTGATGCTGGAGCATGATTTCGCGCTGGCGCTGCTCGACGTGCAGATGCCCGACATGGACGGGTTTGAACTGGCCGAGATCATGCGTTCGACCGAACGGACCCGCGCCATCCCGATCATCTTCCTCACCGCCGTCGCCACCGACGAACAGCGGCGGTTCCGCGGCTATGAGGCGGGCGCGGTCGACTATCTGCTCAAGCCCATCGACAGCCGGATGCTGAGCAGCAAGGTCGAGGTGTTTTTCGAGCTGAGCCGCCAGCGGCAGATATTGGCGCGCCAGCGCGACGAGCTGCGCGAGACGGCGGCGACGCTTGCCTCGACGCTCGACCGGCTGAACGCGCATCGCGACAATAGCCCGCTGGCGATCGTCGAGTTCGAACCCGACCTGCGCATCATCGGCTGGACCAAGGGCGCGGAGCGGCTGTTCGGATGGACGGCGGATCAGGTCATCGGGCGGCGCGCCGATCAGCTGGGCTGGATGGATCGCGATACCGCGCATGCGGTCGGCCGTGATGTCGCCGCGCTGACGGTGGAGGCGACCCATCGCGACGTGCGGATGCACAGGGTGCGCGCCGCTGACGGCACACAGCTGGAATGCGAATTTTACTGCTCGCTGCTGCTCGACCGCAAGGCGCGGCCGGCGTCGGTCAGCGTCCAGATATTGGACGTGACCGAGCGGCGCCGGGCGGAGGAGACGCAGCATCTGCTGATCGGCGAGCTTAATCATCGGGTGAAGAACACGCTCGCTTCGGTGCAGGCCATTGCGTCCCAGACGCTCAAGGGCACCGCCGACCCGAAGGAATTCGCGGGCAAGTTCACCGGCCGTCTGCAAGCCCTGGCGCGGGCGCATTCGCTATTGAGCAGCCAGACCTGGCAATATGCGAGCCTGGCGCAGATCGTGCGCGAACAGTTCGAGCTGGGCACCATCGACGAGGCGCGCTGCACCGTGTCCGGGCCGAAGATGGACCTGCCGCCCAATCTGGCGCTGCACATGGCGCTGATCTTTCACGAACTGGGCACCAATGCCGCCAAATATGGCGCGCTGTCGAACCCGACCGGCCATTTGTTCATCGACTGGCGGGTGCGGGAGGATCGGCTGGAGATTGGCTGGCGCGAGAGCGGCGGGCCGCCGGTGTCGCCGCCCACGCACAAAGGGTTCGGGACGATTTTGGTCGAACGCAGCCTGATGGGCGAGGGCGGAACCGCGTCGGTCAGCTACCCGCCCGAGGGGGTGAGCTGGAGTTTCGACCTGCCGTTGCCCGCCGGTACCACCGCGACGCTGCCGCTGCCCATTCCCACGCCCGCGCCGCCGGTGACGCTCTATGGCGATCAGGTGGATACCCATGCGACACTGGCGGGGCTGGATTTCCTGGTGGTGGAGGATGAGCCGCTGATCGCGGTGGAAATGTCCGACCTGTTGCAGGATGCCGGCGCGCGGGTCGTCGCCACGCCCAGCAATGTCAGCGAGGCGGTCGACGCCATCGAGACGCTCGACTTCGACATCGCCATTCTCGACGGCAATCTTCACGGCGAGGCGGTGGACTCGGTCGCCACCGCGCTCGACCAGCGGGGCATCCCCTTCCTGTTCGTGTCGGGTTATGGGCAGGAGCATCTGCCGCCCGATTATTCCGACCGGCCGCTGCTCAACAAGCCGTTCGACCGGGCGCATCTGCTGGCGAAGCTGCGCCGGCTGGCGCCGCGCGCGAAGGCGGCCTGACGCGACGCCGGGCGGCGGGCACCCGGCGGGTCAGCGGCCGATCATCTCGCGGATGCGGCTCGCTTCCATGGCGAAGGGCTTGGTAATCATCGCCATGCCCGGCTCCAGAAAGCCGGTGGCGAGCGCGGCATTTTCCGCATAGCCGGTCATGAACAGGATTTTGAGATCCGGGCGGGTGACGCGCGCGCCATCGGCGACCTGACGGCCGTTGAGGCCGGGCAGGCCGATGTCGGTGACGAGCAGGTCGATCCGCTGCTGCGACTGGAGGATGGCCAGCCCCGAAGGGCCGTCCTCCGCCTCGATCGCGGCATAGCCCAGTTCGCCCAGTACCTCGACGATGAGGCCGCGCACCACCGGTTCATCCTCCACCACCAGCACCGTCTCGCCCGCTTCGGCCAGATGGTCGATCGACAGTTGCGGCGCGCTCTCCTCCTCCTGCGCGTCGCCGCGATGGCGGGGCAGGAACAGCTTGATGGTCGTGCCCTTGCCCTTTTCGCTGTAGATTTTCGCATAGCCTTCGGACTGGCGGGCGAAGCCGTAGATCATGGAGAGGCCAAGGCCGGTGCCCTGGCCGATCGGCTTGGTGGTGAAAAAAGGCTCGAAGGCGCGGGCGATGGTCTGCGCATCCATGCCGACGCCGGTATCGGTGACGCTGACGCAGACATATTGGCCCGGCGCTACGTCGCGCCGGCGGGCGGCGTAGAGATCGTCAATATGACTGTTGCAGGTTTCGATCACCAGCTTGCCGCCCCCAGGCATGGCGTCGCGGGCGTTGATGGCGAGGTTGAGCACCGCGCTTTCCAGCTGGTTGGCGTCGCAGCGCGTCACCCAGAGATCGGGCGCGAGTATCAGGTCCAGATCGATAATCTCGCCCAGCGTCCGGCGCAGCATATCCTCCATCGACCCGATCAGCGGATTGGCGCGCACCGGGCGCGGATCGAGCGGCTGGCGGCGCGAGAAGGCGAGCAGCCGGTGGGTAAGCGCGGAGGCGCGGTTGGCGGAGGTGGCGGCGCCCTTGATGAACCGCTCGATCCCCTCCAGCCGGCCCTGATCCAGCCGATGCTGCATCAGTTCCAGATTGCCGGTCACGCCCTGAAGCAGATTGTTGAAATCATGGGCAATGCCGCCGGTCAGCTGGCCGACGGCCTCCATCTTCTGGCTCTGGCGCAGCGCATCTTCAGCGATGCGCTGTTCGGTCATGTCGCGGCCGAAGCCGAATATATGGTCGCCTTCGCCCACGAAGCTCCAGGCGATCTGCCGCTGACCGCCGTCGGCAGCCTGAAAGCCATATTCCTGCTCGTCCAGCGCCTCGCCCAGCAACAGCCTTTCCAGTGCGGCGCCCAGCCGCTCCCGATCGCTTTCCGCGACGAAGTCCAGCAGCGCGCGGCCGACCATATGATGGTCCTGCCAACCGAGCGTCGCGCGCCAGGCCGGATTGACCTTGCGCACGTGGCCCTCGCGGCTCGCGACCATCTTGAGCACAGGCGACAGCGCCCAGATGCGCGCCTGATCCCGCTCGATCGACCGGCTGTCGGTGATGTCGCGGCCGGCGGCGTGGATGCGCGGCCCGTCGGCGATGGCCGTCCAATTGAGCAGCCGATAATCGCCTTCGCGGGTGCGATAGCGATTTTCGAAGGACAAAGTGGTTGCGCCCGAGAGAATGTCGCGCAGCTCCGCCAGCGTGGCGGCATGATCGTCGGGATGGACATATTCCAGCACCGGCCGGCCGATCATGTCTTCGGGCGTGCGATGCAGGATGCGGCAGGCGCTGGGGCTGACATCGATGATGACGCCCTTGTCATCGGTCAGCAGCAGCAGATCCTGCGACATGGCCCACATCCGTTCCCGCTCGCGCTGGGACGCGGCGGCGGCGAGGACGCGTTCGTGGATGTCGATGCCGGTGCCGACCCAGCGGCGGACCCGGCCTGCTTCGTCGCGGATGGGGATGGCGCGGGAGAGGTGCCAGCGATAGGCACCGTCCGCGCGGCGCAGCCGATATTCCATTTCGAAGCTGTTTTCGGTCCGCCGTGCTTCGAGCCAGCGGGACAGCACCTCCTCCCGATCATCCTCGTGGATCATGGCGGCGCGCGCGGCATCGTCCAGCGTGCCCGGCGCGGCCCCGGCATAGCGGTAGACCCGTTCGTTCAGCCAGTCGATCTCGCCACTGGCGGGCGCGGTCCAGACCAGGGCGGGCAGCGCTTCGGCAAGGGAGCGGAACTGCGCCTCACTGGCGGCGAGGGCGCGTTGCGCGTCGCGCTGGATGGTGACGTCGCGGACGGCGCCCAACATGCGCAGCGGGCGACCTCTGACATCAAATTCATATTCCGCCTTGCGGGCGATGGTGCGGATTTCGCCGGTATCGGCGCGGCGGATGCGATATTCGACATCGACCGGCGACGTGCCCGCCGCCCTGCCGCGCGGGTTGGAGCCGATGTCCGCATCCTCGGGCAGGATCAGTTGCTCGAAGTCGCTGATCGGCACGCTGTCGGCGAAGTCGAGGCCGAACAGGCGGAAAAATTGCGGCGTGCCCTGCACCGTGCCGGCGGGAATGTCGGCGGTGAACAGGCCGACGCCGCCGGCCTCCTGCGCGCGGCGAAGCTCATCCTCCGCGCGGACCCGCTCGACATGCGCCCAAGACCGTTCGGTCACTTCGCGGATGACCGCAAGGTCATAGTCGCTCCAGCGGCGCGGCGTCTTGTCGTGGATCGCCATCAGGGCCGTCAGCCGCCCATCGCGGATCAGCGGCATGCAGATGGTGGCGGCAATGCCGATGTCGCGGAACGTCGCCGCCTCATGCGGCAGCAGCTCGGCCAGATTATCGTTGATGATGAGCGGCCGTCCCGCCCCCAGATCCGCGACCGCGCGGGTGCCGAAATCGGCGAGGCTGTAATGGCCGACGATGGTGGGCGAACCGGGCGCGGCCCAGTCGCCCCGGATCGTAAAGCCGTCCTGATCCGGGTCCATGTCCGCATAGGCGCAATTGGACAGATCCAGATGTTCGGCCACCAGCCGGGTGGTTATCGCAAGGATGCTGCCGGCGTCGGCGGCCTGCTGCACTTCGCGGGTCAGCAGGTCGAGAAAGGCGAGCCGTCGCTGTTGTTCCAGCGCGCGGACCGTCTGGCTGGTTTCGACCAGCGTTGCCAGCACGCCCGCTATGGCGCCGTCGGCCTCGCGCGCAGGGCTGTAGCAAAAGGTGAAATGCGCCGTCTCCGGGTGCCCATCCCGTATGACCGGCAGCGGACAGTTTTCGAGCCGCAGGGTGTCGCCTGCGCGCGCGGCGGCACAGGCGGCGGCGACATCATGGCCGGCATCGGGCCAGAGCTGCGCAAAGGAGGTGCCGAATGCGGGATGCCGATCCCCCAGCAGCGGCGCGAAGGCCTCATTATAAAGGGTCAGCCCCGCATCGCCCCAGATGATGGCTTGCGGGAAAGCGGTGTGGGCGATGGTGAAGGCCAGGGTCCGCAGCGCGTCCGGCCACTGGTCCGGCGGCCCGAGCGCGGTTCCGCCCCAGCCTGCAACCCCCACGGGCGGCGCGCCCCGTTCATGGCCATGCAGAAATCGGGATTCGTCCACGTTCAGGCAAGCACTCTTTCAGAACGGCCCCCGCCGCCGGGCCGCAATAGCGGTATCGTAACGAAACCGCCAACAAAATAGCAAGATAGCAGCGCCGCTGCCGCTCCCACACTAACCAAGATTATAGGCGCGCGAAAAAGGGGGCGGTCGAGGGAACGTCCCCATGGCCCAGCGCTTGTCGAACCATCCAACAATGGAGAGGCTGATGAGCGACACTCTGACATCGGGTCGGCCGGACGACGCGCCTGCGACCACGGCCAAAGGACGCGGCGGAGCCCCTGATCTTTCGGGCAAGACGGTCACGATCAACCGGCCGCCGCAGGAGCTTTATGCCTTCTGGCGCGACTTCACCAACCTGCCCAAATTCATGGACAATATCGTGTCGGTCGAGCCGCTGGACGATCGACGCTCCCGCTGGGTGGTGAAGGCGCCGGGCGGCGGCACCGTCGAATGGACCGCCGTCATCACCGAGGACCGGCCGGGCCAGTGTATCGGCTGGGCCAGCGAGGAGGGCGCCGACGTGCCCAATAGCGGTCGCATCGACTTCCGCCCCGCGCCCGGCGATCGCGGCAGCTGGGTCACGGCGACGATCGACTATGATCCGCCCGGCGGCATGATCGGCAAGGTCATCGCCAAGCTGTTCCAGCGCGAACCGCATATTCAGGCGCGGCACGATCTGCGCCGCTTCAAGCAACTGATGGAAACGGGCGAGGTCGCAACCGGCGCCCGCACCCGCCGCGAACGGGAGGAACGAGACTGATGCGCGCACTTACCTGGCACGGCAAGCATGATGTCCGCGTCGATACGGTCGACGATCCCGAAATCCTGAATCCTCGCGATGCGATCATCAAGATTACGTCCACCGCAATTTGCGGGTCGGACCTGCATCTGTATGACGGCTATATCCCGACGATGAAGCCCGGCGACATATTGGGTCATGAATTCATGGGCGAGGTGGTGGAAACCGGCTCGGGATCGACGTTGCAAAAAGGGCAGCGGGTGGTCGTGCCCTTCACCATTTCCTGCGGCAGCTGCTTTCATTGCAGCAAGCATCAATATTCGGCCTGCGACAACGGCCTTCCGGCCGAAAATCAGGATATCGCCCAGGCAGCCTATGGCCAGCCCATGGCGGGCCTGTTCGGATATAGCCATATGACCGGCGGCTATGCCGGCGGGCAGGCGGAATATGTCCGCGTGCCTTTCTCCGATGTCGGGCCGATCGTCATCCCTGACGGCGTCGACGATGACAAGGTGCTGTTCCTTTCCGACATATTGCCGACCGGATGGATGGCGGCGGAAAATGCGCAGATCGAGCCGGGCGACACGGTTGCGGTCTGGGGCTGCGGCCCGGTCGGGCTGTTCGCGGTCCAATCCGCGTTCCTGATGGGAGCCGAGCGCGTCATCGCCATCGACCATTTCCCCCGCCGTCTGGACCTCGCCCGCCGTTTCGGCGCGGAGACGATCAATTTCGAGGAAACGAAAACCTATGACGCGCTGATGGAGATGACCGGCGGCATCGGGCCGGACGCCTGCATCGATTCTGTCGGGCTGGAGGCGCATGGCTTCTTCGCCGACAATATCATTGATCAGATCAAGGTATCGACCTTTACCGGCACCGACCGCATCCACAGCATCCGGCAGGCGATCCTGGCCTGCCGCAAGGGCGGGCGGGTGTCGATGCCGGCCGTCTATGGCGGCTTCGTCGATAAATTTCCGCTCGGCGCCTTCATGGAAAAGGGGCTGACGCTCAAGACCGGGCAAACCCATGTGCAGCATTATCTGCCCGGCCTGCTCAACGCCATCATGGAAGAGAAGATCGACACGACCTTCCTCATCAGTCACCGCATGCCGCTGGAACAGGCCGCCGAAGGCTACAAGATGTTCCACGACCAGCAGAATGACGTGACGAAGATCGTCCTCAAGCCCGGCCTGACCGCGGGCGCCTGACCTTTGAAGGAATAGTCATGACATCATCGAAATTCGCCATCATCACCGGCGCATCCACCGGCATCGGCTTTGAACTGGCGCATCTGGCGGCGCAGGACGGCTATGACCTGCTGGTTGTCGCCGACGAAGCGCTGATCCAGTCCGCCGCGCAGGATTTCCGCCGCCATGGCGGCAGCGTCGAGGCGGTCGAGGCCGACCTGTCCACCATCGAAGGCGTCGACCAGCTGCTGGCGGCAGCGGGCGGGCGGCAGGTGGACCTGCTCTGCGCCAATGCGGGCCGGGGTCTGGGCCATGGCTTCCTCGATCAGGATGTCGCCGACTGGCGCCGGGTGATCGATACCAATATCACTGGCACGCTTTACCTCATCCAGAAGCTGTTGCGGCCGATGGTGGCGCGCAATGATGGCAAGCTGCTCATCACCGGGTCAATCGCCGGCTTCATTCCCGGCTCCTTCCAGGCGGTCTATAACGGCACCAAGGCCTTTATCGACAGTTTCGCCGACGCGATCCGCAACGAGATCAAGGAGGCGGAGGGCGTGACCGTCACGACGCTGATGCCCGGTCCGACCGAAACCGAATTTTTCGCGCGCGGCGACATGCTCGACACCAATGTCGGCAGCAGCGATAAGGATGACGCCGGTAAGGTCGCCAAGGATGGCTGGGAGGCGCTGATGTCGGGCAAGGCGCATATCGTGTCGGGCATCAAGAATAAGGTGCAGGCCGCCGCCGCCCATGTGACGCCCGCCTCCATGCTGGCCGAGCAACATCGCCATATGGCTGAGCCGGGCAGCGCAAAGGATTGAGACTGGCAGGAGCTAAAGTCGGAGGAGGCATGATGGCGGCAGAGCGCATTTCACCATCGGTCATGCCTTATGCCGGCATGTCGCCGTCGATGAATAATGAGCATGACCGCGCCGGCCGCGCGGAACTGGCGCGGCGGGTGGCGCGGCTGTGTCGGGGCGTGCTGGTCGAGGATGGTGAGACGGCGACCGCGAGCGCGAGCGCCGGCCATTTCCTCATCCCGAACGACGTGTTGCTGACCGATGAGGCGGCGGCGATGGGCATCCATAGCGAGGCGCACTTGCTGGGCGGCGTGGTGCCGGCGCGTTTCGTTGCCACGAAAGCGATCAGCCATGGGCTGCTGACCGAGGATGCGCAGGTGCCGGCCGCCTGGGTGCCAGGCCTGGCGGCGCGGCTCGGCAATTGCGTGTTGCGTGGCTTCACCGTCTTTTCGGCCGCCGATGCCGCCGCCGCCGGTCGCCTGATGCTGGCGCATGGACCGGTGCGCTTGAAAGATGTGGAAGGCACGTCGGGACGGGATCAATGGGTGGTGGAGGATGCCGCCGCACTCGACGATCGCATCGCCGCGATCGACCCGGATCGGCTTGCCATCACCGGTCTGGTGATCGAGGAAAATCTGGTCGACGTCGTCACCTATAGTGTCGGCACCGTGCGGCTGTTCGATCAGAGCATCGCCTATTGGGGCACGCAGCGGCTGACGCTCAACAATCATGGTGAGCAGGTTTATGGCGGGTCGCAGCTCCATTGCGTCCGTGGCGGTTTTGCGGCCCTGCACGGCCTGACGCTAGCCCTGGAACTGGCCGAGGTGATCAGCAAGGCGGAGCGCTATGACCGGGCCGTCTTCGCCGCCTATCCCGCGCTGTTCGCTTCCCGCCGCAATTATGACGTGGTCGTCGGCTGCGATCCAGCGGGACGGCGGCGGGCCGGCGTGCTGGAGCAGAGCTGGCGCGTGGGCGGGGCCAGCGGCGCGGAACTGCTGGCCTTCGAGGCGTTCGCCGCCGACCCTGCGCGGGACCGGATCGACTGCGCCACGGTCGAGATTTATGGCAGCGTCGACATGGCTCCGCCGGGTGCGGCGCTTTACTATAGCGGGGTGGATCCCGTGGCCGGACCGATCACCAAATATGCGGTGGAGACGTGAATGGACGGAGAGGGACGGGTCACGATCAAGGTTGAGGGGGAGCAACTGGACGGCACGCTGCTGACGCCGAAGAAGCTGATCCCGGGCATATTGTTCATCCATGGCTGGGGCGGGTCGCAGACGCAGGATCTGATCCGTGCCGAGGAGATTGCGCAGCTGGGCTGTGTCTGCTTCACCTTCGACCTGCGCGGCCATGCCCGACACGAGGATGAGCGCAACATGGTCACCCGGTCCGATGGGTTGGCGGACGTGCTGGCCGCCTACGACTTCCTCGCCGCGCAGCCCGGCGTCGATCCGTCCGCCATAGCGGTGGTCGGCACAAGCTATGGCGGTTATCTGGCGACGCTGCTGTCGGCCGAGCGGCCGGTTGCCTGGATGGCGCTGCGGGTGCCGGCGCTCTATCCCGACAGCCATTGGGACGTGCCCAAGGCGCTGCTGCCCCGCGACGAGATCATCGCCTATCGCAGCGGCTTTCGCACTGGTGGCGAAGACAAGGCGCTGGCGGCCTGCGCGGCCTTTACCGGCGACGTGCTGATCGTCGAGTCCGAACATGACGATTATGTCCCCCATGCCGCCATCAGTTCCTTCATGGCGGCGTTCCAGAACAGCAATTCCTTAAGTTACCGCATCCTCAAGGGCGCCGACCATGCCCTGCGCGACGAGAGCTGCCGCAAGGCCTATAACAAGCTGTTGCTTGGCTGGATCGAGGAAATGGTGCGCGGCGGTCGGCGACCGGGCTGAGCATAGAGGTGACGGTGTGCGCGGGCTTCACTCGCCGGCCGTGCAAGCCCGACTAGTGCAGCCGAGAAATGAATCTTGTTTCTCAGGCTACGCGGCTTGATGTAGATCAAGAATCATGACGTCGCTCTGTTCCGTCGATATCCGCCTGATCCGCACTTTTGTGGCAGTGGTGGAATCCTGCGGACTGTCGGCAGCGCAGGTCAGGCTGGGACGAAGCCTGGCGGCCATCTCGTCCGACCTGACATCCCTGGAACTGCGCCTGGGCGGCGTGCTGTGCAAGCGCGGACGAAGCGGCTTTGCCCTGACTGACTTCGGCCGCCAGGTGCTGGAGGCGAGCAGAACGCTCGTGGAGGCGCTGGATCATTTCGAGGATCAGGTGCAGCCCGAGCGGAGCCGCCTGCACGGGACGCTGCGGATTGCGGTGAATGACGGCCACGCCACCGATTTCGATTTCGTGTTGGCGCAGGCGCTCGCCCGGTTCAAACGGCGCCCGCGCAATCAGGTGCGGATCGAACTGGCGGTGACGACATTCAAGCAGCCGCTCGAAGCATTGCTGAACGATCAGGTCGATATCGGTTTCGGCTTCTTCGGCGCGCATCATCCCCGGATCGAACGCTACCGCCTGCATGAAGAGCGCAACCAATTATATTGTGGGCGCGGGCATGCGCTGTTTGACGCTGCGCCCGCGGACGTCGGACCTGACGATGTCATCCGTTACCCGATGGTGATGCGCGACCGTTTCGCGACGCCGCATCATCCCGCCATCATTCTGGGGGTGGAGGCGGCGGCGATCGGCACGACGCCGGGCAGCCGCATCTATATGATCCGGTCGGGATGTTATCTGGGCTATCTTGCGGAACATCATGCGCGCCCCTGGGTCGAGGCGGGCGAGATGCGCGTCGTGCTGCCGGAGATATTCGGCTTTTCCATCGCAATGGAAATGGCCGTCAAGGCAAGCGCCGTCCGTTCCGGCCCACTCGCCTTGTTCATTCAGGACTTCGAAGCCGCAATGCTCGAGCGCGGCACCAAGATGGTGCGAAAGACCGGGGAAGATTTCCCCGCGACGGCCGATGGGCTGCTCGCCATGGCGCATAGTTCAGGAAAGCCGAAGTGAACTGTTGACCTTCGGAAAGGATAGCCGCGTGCGCCTTGGTAGAAAGGAGGGGTAAGAGGAAAGGCCGCGCAGATCATTCAGGAGTCTGTGAAGTGTCTATGGACATGCGCGCTTTTCACGCTGCCGGCGGGGGGGTCGGCTCGGCAGTGAATGAGATAAAAAGAGGAGAGGGGTTATGGAAAGCAAATATTCGTCGCGCCGCCGCACGGGGGCAACGCTGCTGGCATCGGTATGCGCCGCCAGCCTGATGCAATTCGCGCCGGCCTTTGCCCAGAACAGGCCGACCGGCTCCTATGAATATGCGCATGACGATCCGGCCGATCCCTATGGCCAGGAATTCATCCTCGTCTCCGATCCGGGGACGGAGGAAACGGCGGTTGATGACGAACCCGACCTCAACGGTATCGGTCAGATCCATATGTCGAGCTTGAATGGCGGGGGGGGCGTTTGCACCGGCACCTTGATCAATCCTCGCACCGTGTTGTTCGCCAAACATTGCGTTGCGGGTGGCGCGGATGCGGAATGGGGCGACACGCGCACCATCGGTATCGGCTTCGAACTGAATGCTCGCAGCAACGCCCCTGACGAGCCGAATGAGTCGGACATCTGGCGCAATGGCGATGCCGATGGCGCAAGGCGATTCCAGACGAACAAGGCTCAATCCTTCTACAACGGCAATTGGGTCGTCACGACCGGTGACGGAGAAAATGACGGCAGCGATATCGCCATCATGTCGCTGGATACGCCGGCGGGTAATGTCCCGAGCTGGGCGCTGCTTTTCTCACCCTTGCCGGCGCCTGAAACCATCGATGAGACAAATGGCACCGGATATCTGGTGAAGGTGTCGGGCTATGGCGCCAAGGGCACCGGCACCACCGGCCGCACTGGCGTTGACGGCCGTCGCCGCTCGGCCGAAAATATTCTCGGGGCGTTTACCGATGGCCTGACGATGCGCGCGACCGGCGCACCTGGCGGTCCCGGCGGCGGCGGCGGCGGCGGTGGTGGTGGTGGCGGCGACGACGGCAACCGTCCGCATAATCGCTACTGGCTCGACTTTGATGATCCGCTGCGCGGCATGAGCGGCAACAGCCCGTTCGATATTTTCCGCGACAAGGCGCGCCTGGACGAAGACGGCAATCCCACCGAAGGGATCGCGTCGGCCGGTGATTCCGGGTCCGCCCTGATCCTGCAGAATTTCGCCAAGGAAGTGGTGATCGGGACGCTGACGGGCGGCGGGAACGGGCAGGGTGCGGCTGGCGCCTATGGTACGAGCGACCATTTCCAGCCCGTCTTTCAATGGTGGAACTGGATCGCGGAAAACAACCCCTATCATTATGTCGCTACGAAGGCCGGCGACGGTTTGTGGACCGACCCCAATCATTGGGTAACGACACTCGATCCTGCCTATATGATCCTGGCGAACGGCGAATTGCAGAATGGCATTCCGACCTTCCTGGGTGAGGAGGTAAATGGCGGCTCGGGCGATTTTGGCGTGATCTGCACTACGCGCACGGTCAAGGCGGTGAAGACGGAATATTGCGTCAACGCGGCGACCGGTGAGCAGACCAAGAATGGCGAGCCTAACGGCGTAAATCAGGCTGTCGCCGATCAGGCGCAGGCCAAGCCGGAAGAAGTCGCTCTGCCGGATGCGACGCTGGACAATGGATTGCCGGGCGCAACTGATTTTGTCCCGAACAATGCCGATCCTGTCCTCGCCGAAGGGACAGCGCCCCGCTATTTCGATGTCATGTTGTCGGCCAAGGGGCTGACGACGCTGAAGGGCGCGGACGTCGTAATAGACAGGCTGTCCATCGGCACGGCGGAAGCCGCGCTAGAGATTGCATCGGACGCTTCGCTGACATCGCTGATCGACGTCAACCAGTTCGCAGGGCTGGTCACCATCAAGGGTGAACTGAACTCGGGCGGCGATTATACGCTGTTCGGTGGCGGGTTGATGGGGACCGGGCGCATCAACGCCCCCTACCTCACCAACTTCGTCGGCCAGATTTCGCCGGGCTCGCCAACGGAGGTCGGCACCCTCACGCTCGGCGGCAATCTCATCCTGTCGTCGGGCAGCAGCTTGCTCGTCAATCTCGGTCCGAATGGCGCGTCGGACAAGCTAGCGGTCGTCAGCCATGGCGACTCCGAAGGTCTGGCCGACCTTGGCGGGCAGATCAGCCTGGTCCCGGTAAAGGGTACGCAGTTCGTCGCCGGAAGCAGCTATAGCTTCCTGACGGCGGAAGGCGGCCTGTCCGGCGAGTTTGAAGATCCCGAAGCCATTTCGGCCATCCTGACGCCGAAGCTGAGCTATGGGCAGAATGAAGTCACTGTGACGATCAAGGCGGGCCAATATCGTGATGCCATCATGGCATCCTCGCCGATCCAGGCCGCATATGCGCAATTGCTCGATCAGTCGCGCGGCCGGCAATCCTCGCTGATGAGCATCTATGGTCCGCTCGATCTTCAGGATGCCGCCACGATCCAGGGCACGCTGGAGAGTTGGGCACCCCGTCCGGAAGCCCTGCGCGGTGCGCTGGCGACGGTCGCTCTCGACAATATGTCGCGTTTTTACAGATCGCGGCTGCTGCGCCTGGGCAGCGATCAGGGCATGGGCGGGACGCTCTCGCTGATCGGTCGCCCGGTCCAGGTCGCGGCGCTCAATATGACGGCCGCAGGGCTCGCCAGTTCGACGGTCCGCACCGACAGTCCCGATGTGGCGGTGCGACCCGGCAAACTGCCCGAGGATATGAGTGCCTTCATCGCTGGCGGCTATCTCGACGGCAAGAGCCAGCCGATGCCGACGGCAACGCCGATCGGGGGCAAGAACAAGTTTGACGGTTTTTACATCGCCGGCGGCATTGAGAAGGAAGTCGGCGTCGGCAGCGTCATGGGCCTGGCGATCAGCTATACTGATATGGACGGCAGCACTGCCGTGGCCGATCAGGGGGCGAGCGGAGAGCTGTATCAGGGCACGCTCTATGGAAAGGCCATGCTGGGCGGTGGGGTCGAATTGTCTGGTCAGTTCAGCGCCGGTCTGTTCCGTTCGGAAACGACGCGCACCGCCGATCTTGCGGGCACATCCTATCGATTGACCGCCGACGACAATTCGCTGACCCTCACCGGCGAACTGGCCTTGTCCAAGAATTTCGATCTGGGCGCGGTGCAGGCCGGGCCGCGGATCGCGGCGCGTGCAAGCCAGATCGGCTTCTCGCGCTTCAAGGAAAATGGCGGCGGCCCCGCCCTGATCTATGATCGCGAGACGTTGAAGAGCCTGCAGGGGCGGCTTGGGTTGGTCCTGTCCGGCAAGCCGGGCATGTCCGTCAAGCCATCGCTCAGCGCCGAATATGTGCATGAGTTCCGCAATGCGCCCGCTGCTTTCGGAGCGAATTTCGTCGGCGGCGTCGGCGGCAATGCTCTGTTCGCGCTGCCTGGTCATGATAAGGACTGGTTCGAAGTGGGCGGGGGGCTCACCATCGCAACGGGGGCTATCGACCTGTCGATCAGCGCGGATACCACTCTCGCGCGCAAGGATGTGTCGAACCAGAGCTATCGCGGTTCGATCACCTTCCACTTCTGATCGCAGGCACGCCGGGGGGCTGCTTCTCCCCCCGGCGCTACCGCTCAGGCGGGTAAAAAATAGAGAAGCAGCTAACTTTGGGGAAAAAGGGGGAAAGGGTGACAATGTTGAACAAGGGAAAAGGTCGTCGTCCCGCGATGACGATGGTCGCTTTGCTGGCGACCACCGGTCTTGGCTCGGCTGTAGCTTATGCGCAGGACGCGCCGCCGCCGGCCACTTCGTCCGACGTAGCGGAGATCGTCGTTACCGGTATTCGCGGCAGCTTGCAGCGGGCGCTCGACATCAAGCGTGATGCGCCGACCGTGGTCGATGCCATCAGCGCGGAAGATGTCGGCAAATTTCCGGACCTGAACGTCGCCGAATCGGTTCAGCGGATCAGCGGCGTCCAGATCAATCGTCTGCGCGGCGAAGGCCAGTCGGTCAATATTCGCGGCCTGCCTGCCACTTTCACCCTGGCGACGCTGAATGGACGGACGGTCGCTAACGCGATCGGCCTTTCAGGTAGCCGGGCATTTGATTTCCAGACATTGCCGCCCGAATTCATCAACGCGCTGGAAGTATATAAAGCGCCGACGGCGGACATGGACGAAGGCGGGCTGTCAGGTACAGTCAATATTCGCACGCCGCACGCGCTGTCGATGAACCAGCGCGTTATCAGCGGTTCCGCGCGCTTTGAATATGACGATAATTCGGGTGCCTTCTCGCCGCAGCTAGCGGCGATGTTCGCCGATAAGTTTTTGGATGACAGACTGGGTATCGTGGCAGGCGTTTCCTACCTCAAGCGCAATTTTGAGCCCCATTCTTTCTACCAGACCTATATTACGGGCACGGAAAAGGCGCCGTCCGGCAAAGCTGCCGGTGTCGATGTGAACGGCGACGGCAAGTTTGAAGACGGCCTGACCGTTCGGACGCCATCGGCTGCCGATTATGGCATCAGTCCCGTGCAGAATGAACGATTGAGCGCCATCGGCTCGATAGAGCTACAGGCGAGCGACGCGCTGCGCATCTATGCCGATGGCATGTATAGCAGGCTTGACTCCACGGCGACCGACTTCGAGACGGTGTTCATCTTCGGCCAGTCGAAAAATCGCACCAGCGCCAGTGCCCAGACATTGGAAGGTCTGTCGACCGTTACGCAATTGCGGGTATCGGATCTCGATGTGCGCTATAACGGCCGGGTGCAGGAGCGGTCCGGCTATTTGTGGAATGCGGTTGCAGGCGCGCATTATGAAGCGGACAGGTTCAGCGCCAATGTGGAATATGCCCGTAGCAAGTCAACGCAGACGAGCAGTGGCCTTGTGCTCGCCAACAAAGCTGGCGTGCCCATCGATGCCGCCGTGAACACGACGACGAAAAATCTGTCGAGCGTTACGTATTTCGGCAACACGGCAGCCAGCTTAACTGATCCCAATCTGTTTCAGATATTGAGCATCAACGGTAGCTTCAATCAAAAGGCACGCGATGTCGCGAGCGACGGCAAGATCGATCTTGCCTATGACTTTGGCGATCAGGGACTGACGCGCCTGTCCTTCGGCGGCAAGCTGTCGAAATATTCCAAATATGTGGACAGTCCCGCCCTCACCATCACCGCACCAGCCATTGCGAAGCTGTGGAAAGACAAGACCGGGTCGGATCTGCCAACCGTTCCCGGCAGCAAGCCCGCTGTTACGAGTGCGGGGATGTTCATGATCCCCGTCGTTCCGGGTCAGGGCTCGTTCCTCGGCAGCTATGGCGGCGACGCCACGTTCCCGCAATCCTGGTTTGGCACCAAGCTCAGCAATTTCACGGACAAATTCACGGACGAGGAACTGATTGCAGCCGGAAAATATGAGCAGGAGCCGACCAAAATCATCAATGTGGAAGAGCGGATTACCGCCCTTTACGGTCGCGCCGATTTCGCCTTCGGTCAGCTGGATGGCAATGTCGGTCTGCGGTGGGTGAGAACCAAGCAGCGGAGCATTGGCGTCGAAACCGATTTCAATAATATCAAATATTTCCCTAAATCCGGCAATGTCACGACAACGGGTGCAGGCAGCCCGCTCGTCGTCGACAGGAGCTATTCCAACTTCCTTCCCTCGTTCAACTTACGGTTCAGGCCGGCCGATGATATCACCCTGCGTCTTGCCGCCTCGCGTACCATTGCGCGACCCAATTATGACCAGATCTCCTCGACGGTGAATGTCAACGTCTTCCGCGCGACAGTGACGGAGCAGAACCCTTATCTCGATCCATTCATCGCCGACAATCTCGATCTGACGGCGGAATGGTATTTCCGTCCATCGTCGCTGCTGGGTGTTTCGCTCTTCTACAAAAATCTGAAATCATTGATCCGGCCGACCACCAAGGACGAGGTGTTGCCCTTTATCGAAGTGGACGGCAGTGCCAAGGAAACAGCCAAGGAGCAGAATTTCACCTTCAGCTCATTGGCCAATGGGTCCGGCGTGAAGCTGAAGGGGGTCGAGTTTAATTTCCAGACGAACCTGGACTTTATCGGCAGTGCATTTCTGAAGAATTTCGGTGTTCAGTTCAACTATACATTCATCGACAATTCCGATCCGCAGCAACTGACGGCAGCGTCGAAGCATAATCTCAACGCGACTGGCTTTTATGAAAGCGGGCCGTTGGGCATTCGTCTCTCCTATAGCTGGCGCGACAAGTTCCTGACGTTGCCCTCGGTATCCCCGACCATGGGGCGGATCACCCAAGCCTATGGCACGTTGGACGGCAGCATCAACTTCAAGGTCAACGAAAATATCTCGATGGTCCTTCAGGCCGTCAACATCCTCGATGAGGATGAGGTCGATCTGTACACGACCGGGCTGCCCGCAAATTATCTGGACGCGGGGCGTCGCGTCCAGGGCGGCATTCGCCTGAGATTCTGAACGTGACGGAGCCGCGACGGCTAGGCGGTCGCGGCTCCGCTCACAGCTTGGCTCATGACGATTAGAACAGGGTAGCCCATGGCGTTCCATCGATCCGGCGCTGTCGCTCGCTTCTTGCTGGTGGCTATCGCTCTGACGCTTTCTTCATCGCCGGCTTGGGCTCAGCCTGAGGTGAAGGTGCAGACCGGCACTTTGCGGGGCCTCGACGAAAATGGGGTGGAGGCTTTTCTTGGCGTGCCTTATGCGCAGCCCCCTGTCGGCCCATTACGCTGGCACGCGCCGGCGGCGCCGAAGCCATGGCAGAATGTCCGCGACGCCACGCGCTTGGCGCCTGCCTGCCTTCAACCCTTTACGGCCCCTACAGGCCCCTACGGACCTGAATTCCTCGTCCGCGGGGAAAAAAGTGAAGATTGTCTCTACCTCAATATCTGGCGCCCGGCTGCGAGCGGCGAAAAAAGGCCGGTCTATGTCTTCATTCATGGAGGCAGTTTTCGGGGCGGGGCCGGATCGGTTCCGGTTTATAACGGCTCTGGCCTCGCGCGTCAGGGGGCTGTGGTCGTCAATCTCAACTATCGGCTGGGCATCTTTGGGTTCTTTGCGCACCCGGACCTGACGCGCACATCGCCGATCGGCCAGTCGGGCAATTATGGGTTGCTCGACCAGATTGCGGCGCTGCGCTGGATCAAGGCCAATATCGCGGCTTTTGGCGGCGACCCCGGCAATGTCACCGTGGCAGGGGAGTCGGCGGGCGCGACGTCGGTCAATCTGTTGATGATGTCGCCGCTGGCGAAGATATTGTTCCAGCGTATCGTGTCGATAAGCGGCCCGATCGTTGCTCCCCCTCCGCCCTTGGCCGATTTGGAGGCGAAAGGCATCGCCCTGACGAAGCGTGTCGCTGGAGGGTCGCTGGAAGCTTTTCAGGCGATGCCGGCGGATATGATCTTGCAGGCGGCGGTGAGCGCCGGAGAAGCGGGTGGCGATGGCGCGCCGCCCATACGCTTTGGTCCCAATCTTGACGGGCTCGTCGTCGCGGCGGACCTGCAATCGCCGGTGCCGCTGCTCGGCGGATATAATGAGAATGAGCGGTGGCGGGATATATTCACCGATGCCGACGGCTTCCGGACGGCGGTCACGCAGCGCTATGGCGCCCTGGCCCCCCGGCTGCTCGCCCTCTATCCCCATGCCACCGAAGAGGAAGCGCACGCCAGCCACGCGTTGCTGAAGCGCGATCATAACATGACACGCTTCATCCTGTGGGCGCGTGAACGGGTGATGGCCCATGAGCAACCCGTCTATGGCTATGTTTACGACCAGCCCTATCCGCCCACGGCACGGGGGCAGAATTTCGGCGCGCATCATACGGCGGCGGTCCCCTATATCATGGGGTCGCTGGACCGGGGGCAAAGAAATTTCTCGGCCACCGATCAGGAGGTATCGCGACAGCTGCAATCGCACTGGCTGGCTTTCATGCGGACGGGCAATCCGTCGCTGCCGGGTGTCGCCTGGTCGCCGATCACGCCGCAGACGAATGAATTGATGGGGTTAGGCGCCCATCACGGTGTGCGGCAGGCGGTGTCGAGCGCAGAACGGTTCGACCTGCTGAAACAATTTCTGGAGCAGAGCGGCGGCGAGGAAAATTAGACGTCAGCGGATCATCTGGGCGGTTCCGACCGCAGGGCTGCGGTGGCGGGCCGCCCGGGCATTGCTGCGTCAGGGGAGATGCGAGACATCCACGGGCTGCCTTGCACCCGTTCCTCGTCCGAGCCGGAGCGGACGCCGTGCGGCTTTCCCGATCCGTCTTGCTGCGCTATCGCCTCTTTAGAAGATGGGGAGCGCGATGATCTTGAACTGGGCAACCAACCGCCGGGCGAGCGAGACGCGGCGGCATGATGCTTGATCCGCTTTATGCGCTGGCAGGCTTTGCGGTAGGCTTCCTCGTCGGCCTGACGGGCGTTGGCGGCGGGTCGCTGATGACGCCGATCCTGGTGCTGCTCTTCAATTTTCATCCTGTTTCCGCGGTCGGCACCGATCTTCTCTACGCCTGCATGACGAAAAGCGTCGGCAGTCTGGTCCATGGCTGGAAGAAATCCGTGGACTGGTCGATCGTAGGCTGGATGGCGCTGGGCAGTATCCCCGCCGCTATCGGTGCGCTCTTCCTGCTGGCGCAGCTCGGGCCGCCTTCGGAATCCATCGTCACACCGATCAAGGTGACGTTGGGCGTCATGCTGATGCTTACCGGTATCGCGCTGCTGGCCAAGGACCGGATCCTGCGCTGGTCGCGGCGCCATGGGCAGGAACGCAGCCTGGCGGTCACGCGCGGGCTGACCTTGCTGCTGGGCCTGATCGTCGGAGCGGCGGTGACGGTTACGTCGGTGGGCGCGGGCGCGATCGGCGCGACCGCCTTGCTCGTCCTCTATCCCCGAACGCCGCTGGCGCGGATTGTCGGCAGCGACGTCGCCCATGCGGTGCCGCTCACCTTTGTGGCGGGCCTGGGCCATTGGTGGCTGGGCACGGTCGATTTTCCCTTGCTGGGCGCGCTGCTGCTCGGTTCTATTCCGGGTATCATCATCGGCAGCCTGCTTGCGTCGCATGTGCGCGAGACGATCCTGCGGCCGATCCTTGCCTGCGTGCTTATCCTGGTCGCGATCAGCCTCATCCTGTGAGCTGAAGACCCGGTCTTGCCAATCCGCAGCGAATCGCGCAGGTCTGTGATAACGGTAACAGGCATGGTGGGGATGATATGGTGGAAGCGCGGTCAGGGCCGGAGGGGCGTGTAGTTACCATCCGTATCAACGCGATGATCGCTATTCTGCTCGCCCTTCTGCTCCGCCCCTTGCCGGCCTTGGCCGAAACGACGGGCCGGGACCGCGTGCCCTTCAGCAGCGACTGGCGTTTCATCAAGGGTGATCCGCCCGGTGCCGGCAATCGGTTGCGCTATGATGTGCGGCCGGCAGTCGATGATAGCGGCGACGGCAAGCTCGCCGATGCCCGTCCCGACGCCGCTGAAAAGACGGATGATGCGGGTCTCGCAGTGCTCAAGCCGTGGATCCTTCCCACCGCCAATCCCTTCATCAGGGATCCGGCGCTGCATCATGTTCGGCCGGCCGGGGATCCGGGCAGCGATCTATCCTATGTTCGCGCCGATTTTGACGATAGCAGGTGGACCAAGGTTGATTTGCCGCATGACTGGGCGATTGCCGGTCCGTTCATCACCGATGGTCCCTATGGCGGGATGGGACGACTGCCTAGTTGGGGCATTGGCTGGTATCGCAAGGCTTTCTCCATGGCGCAGGCCGACGCCGGCCGCTCCATCTTCCTCGATGTCGAGGGCGCCATGTCTTATGCGACGGTGTGGCTGAACGGGCATCTGGTGGGTGGCTGGCCCTATGGCTATAATGGGTTTCGGCTCGACCTGACGCCCTATCTGGTCTTCGGCGGGCGCAACCAGCTGGCGATCCGGCTCGACAACCCGCCCGCCTCGGCTCGCTGGTATCCGGGCGGCGGCATCTATCGCGATGTCTGGCTGACGAAGACGGCTAAGGTCCATGTCGGTCATTGGGGCAGCAGCATTACGACGCCGCAGGTCAGCGCTGCGGCGGCCACGGTGGCGCTGAGCCTCGACATCGACAATGACGCGGATCGCCCGGCACAGGTGGAGTTGGCGACGGCGCTTTATGCGCTGGACGGGCAGGGCCGTCGGACCGGCAAGCCGGTCGCGACCATCGCGCGACAGAGCGCCCTGATCCCCGCCAAGGGCAAGTCCGTGGTCAAGGGTTCGACCGTCGTCGCCAATCCCCGTCTTTGGGGGCCGCCGCCGACGCAGGTGCCGCATCGCTATGTCGCCGTCACGACGATCAGCCAGAATGGCCGGCCTGTCGATGCCTATGAAACGCGCTTCGGGATCCGTAGCCTCCGCTTCGATCCGGATCGCGGGGTGATCGTCAATGGCGAGGCTATTCGCCTTCAGGGCGTCAACAATCATCATGATCTGGGCGCGCTTGGCGCTGCCTTCAACCGGCGGGCGGCGCAGCGCCAGCTGGAGATTTTGCGGGACATGGGCACCAATGCGCTGCGCATGAGCCATAATCCGCCCGCTCCGGGTTTGCTCGATCTGGCGGACGAGATGGGCTTTCTGGTGATGGATGAGCTGTTCGACAGCTGGGAGCGCAAGAAGACGCCGCTCGATTTCCATCTGATCTTCCCCGACTGGCATGAGGCGGACTTGCGCGCCATGCTCCGGCGCGACCGCAACCACCCCTCGATCATGATGTGGAGCGTCGGCAATGAGGTCGGCGAACAATATATGGGGGAGGAGGGCGCGATGCTCGGCCGCAAGCTGGTTGCGATCGCGCATGAGGAGGATCCGACCCGGCCCGCTACCAGCGCCATGAACTATGCCAAGGCGGACATGCCCCTGCCTCGCGAGATGGACGTCATCAGCCTCAATTATCAGGGGGCGGGCATTCGCGGCATCGTCGGCCAATATCCGGCCTTTCGCGCGGGATTTCCCGACAAGCTGACCCTCAGCACCGAGACGGCGTCGACGCTGAGCAGCCGGGGCGAATATCTGTTCCCGGTGGCGGGCGCGATCAGCGGGCCGGTGCGGCCCTGGTCGGGCGGCAATCCCGACACCCATCAGGTCAGCGCCTATGAGCTGCATGCCGCCGACTTCGGCTCCTCGCCGGATCGGGTATTCGCATCCGACGACCAGCATCCCTATGTGGCGGGCGAGTTCGTCTGGACGGGCTTCGACTATCTGGGCGAGCCCACCCCCTATTATAGTTCGCGCAGCTCCTATTCCGGCATCATCGATCTCGCCGGTTTTCCCAAGGATCGTTTCTATCTCTATCAGGCGCGCTGGAGGCCGGACCTGAAATTCGCGCATATCCTGCCGCACTGGACCTGGCCGGGGCGCGAGGGGCAGGTGACGCCGGTCCATGTCTTCTCCTTAGCCGACGAGGCGGAACTGTTCGTCAACGGCGTGTCGCAGGGGCGGATCAAGAAGCGGGACTATGAATATCGGTTCCGCTGGGACTATGTGACCTATGCTCCGGGCGAGGTGCGGGTCGACACATGGAAGGATGGCAAGCCATGGGCCAGCGCTCGCGTCGAAACGGTTGGAGCGGCGGCGCGGCTGTCGCTTGCGGCAGACCGGGCGGCCATTGCCGGCGATGGCCGCGATCTGTCCTTCGTGACGCTCCAGGTGCAGGACGCGCAGGGGCGGATGGTCCCTGCCGCCAAGCAGCAGATTGATTTCACGATCGAAGGCCCGGGTGAGATTGTCGCCACCGACAATGGCGATCCGACCGACATGACTGCCTTTCCCTCGCATCGACGCGCTGCCTTCAACGGGCTGGCGCTGGCCATCGTGCGGGCGCTGCCCGGCCGGTCGGGCAAGATCCTCGTGCGCGCCCGCGCCGAGGGGCTGGAGCCGGCGGAGGTGGTGCTGACCGCCCGTGGGGGAGAGCGGCCCTAGAGGGTGCGGCTCCCGAGCAGGCTGAGCCGCCACCGACCGTTGAAGCTGAGCCGCGTCAGCGTCAGCGGCGCAATATCAATGGAGAGCGTCGCGCGCAGCGGCAGGCCGATGGCATGGGCCAGCGCCGCCCGGATCGTCATGGCATGACTGATCGCGCAGAGCGCGCCGCCCTGCGGTTCGGCC
>DAMDPH010000015.1:0-12070 GCA_032082785.1 Sphingobium sp.
CGATGGGCACCATGCGCGGGCCGGTGCAGCCCAGTTGGGCGTCGCTGGTCGATCATTATCGTTTCCCGGACTGGTTCCGCGACGCCAAGCTCGGCCTCTGGTCGCATTGGGGTCCGCAATCGGTGCCGGAGCAGGGCGACTGGTATGGCCGCTTCATGTATATGCAGGGCCATCCCATGTATGAGCATCATCGCAAGACCTACGGCCATCCGTCGGTCGCCGGGATGAAGGACATACAGCATCTCTGGCGGGCGGAGCGGTGGGATCCCGATGCGTTGATCGCCCGCTATCAGAAGGCCGGCGCCCGCTATTTCGTGGCGCTGGCCTGCCATCACGACAATCTGGACTGCTATGACAGCCGTTATCATGCCTGGAACAGCATGCGCGTCGGGCCGAAGCAGGATGTGGTCGGGGTCTGGGAGAAAGCGGCGCGTCGCGCGGGGCTGAAATTCGGCGTGTCCAACCATGCCGCCCATGCCTGGCACTGGTATCAGCCTGCCTATGGCTATGATCCGGTCGGCCCGCGAAAGGGCATTCGCTACGACGCCTTTCGCCTGCGCAAGGCGGATGGCGCCGGCCAGTGGTGGGACGGGCTGGACCCGAAGGAACTATATACCGGCGGCCATGCCGTCCTGCCCGACGGGCTCGACAGCATCGAGGCAATGAACCGCTGGCATGATCGGCATAATGGCCAGTGGATCGAGAGCGGGCCAAAGGATGATCCGGCCTATGTCACCCGCTGGCTGCTTCGGCAGACGGACCTGATCGACAAATATAAGCCGGACCTCGTCTATTTCGACGATCATGAACTGCCCTTCGGCCCGGTCGGGCTGGAGGCTGCGGCGGACTATTATAACCGGTCGATCGCGTGGCATGGCAAGATCGACGTGGTGCTGACCGCCAAGCAACTGAAACCCTATGCGCGTTTCGGGCTGGTGCAGGATGTCGAGCGCGGCTTTGCCGACCGTTTGTGGGAGGAGCCATGGCAGACCGACACCTGCATCGGCGACTGGTTCTACAATGTCGCGCGGCTCAACGACAAAAGCTACAAGACGGCCGAGCAGGTGATCCAGCGGCTGGCCGATGTGGTGTCGAAAAACGGCAATCTGCTCCTGTCCATTCCGCAGCCCGGCGACGGATCGATCGATGCGGAAGAGGAAAAGATACTCGACGGCATGGCCGGCTGGATGAAGGCGGGCGGCGAAGCGATTTTCGGATCGCGCCCCTGGCACCGCTATGGCGAAGGGCCGACCCAACTGACGGCGGGTATGCAGAATGAAGACAGGGCCCAGCCTTTCGCCGCGCAGGACATCCGCTTCACCACCAACAAGGGCGCGCTTTACGCGCTGTTCCTGGGGCAGCCCGATGGACGGGCGACGATTGCCTCGCTGGCACGCGGCAAGGTGCAGGGCAGCATCGCGCGCGTGACCTTGCTGGGCGGCGGCACGCTGCGCCACCAGCAGGACACGGCCGGGCTGCATATCGACATGCCGCGCGACACCCATTTCGTACCGGTCGTCCGCATCGACGGCCAAGGACTGATTTGAAGAACAGGGGATGAGGATGATGTCGAACAGGAAGAAGACGAAGGCCTTGTTGGCGAGCGCCCTGCTGAGCGCCTCCGGCCTTGCGCTGACAACGTTGCCCGCGCTGGCGGCGCCGATGGCGCTGCTGGACCGGCATGGCAGCCGCGTGGCGATCGAACCCTATGCGCCCAATATCGTGCGCGTCACCATCGCACTCGACCCGGAACTGGCCTCGGCCGCGCCGGGCGAAGGACCGATCGCCAAGCCAGACACGACCGGCTGGACCCATCGCGCCACGGCGGAGGGCGATGTCTTCACCTCCTCGGCGATCAGCCTGACGGTCGATGCCCAACCCTGGCCCAAGGCGCCGACGCAGATGCAGCGCTATTTCGCGCCGTCGCTGCCGCCGGTCAGCCTTTCGGTGCAGGATGCCCGCGGCGCGCTGCTGACCCGCATGACCGGTTGGGAGATGGCGCCCGTCACGGTGAATGGCGAGCAGACTTTCAAGGTCGGCGCCAGCTTCGCCGCGCCGGCCGATGAACATTATTATGGGCTGGGCCAGAATCAGGACGGCATATTGGACCTCAAGGGCCGGCAGATCGACTGCGTGCATAATTATGATGCTCCGGCGGGCGAAACGGTGTGCGTCCCCTTCATGGTCACCAACAAGGGCTATGGCATCGTCTGGGACAATCCGGCCCGCACCCTCGTCTGGCCGGGACTGCACAGCAGCACCCGCTGGCAATCGCAGGTCGGCGAGCGGGTGTCCTTCTTCGTCATCACCGGCAAGACCAGCGACGAGCTTTATGCCGGCTATGCGAAGCTGACCGGGGAAACGCCGCTGCCGCCCAAGGCCGGTTTCGGCCTCATCCAGAGCAAGGCCCGCTATGAAAGCCAGCAGGAACTGCTCGACGTGGCCGAGGGCTATCGGCAGCGCAACCTGCCGCTCGATATCATGGTGCTGGACTGGTTCTACTGGACCCGCATGGGTCAGCTCGACATCGACCGCACCTATTTCCCCGATCCCAAGGGCATGAACGACAAGCTGAACGCGATGGGCATGCGGTCGATCATCAGTGTCTGGCCGCGCTTCGAGCGGGAGTCGCGCTATTTCGACATGCTGGCGGCGCGGGGCTGGTTCCTCAAGGACAAGGACGGCAATCCGGTCGACGGCCTGCCGGTGCGCAATGACCGCGCCGGGGCGCTGATCGACAGCACCAACCCGGCGGCGCGCCAATGGTTCTGGGGCAAGATCCGCGACAATATTGCGAGCCAGGGTTTCGACTGGTTCTGGCTCGACGAGACCGAGCCCGATGTGGTGCCCGAAGGCTTCTTCTTTTCCATCGGCTCGGGCGACCGCTATCGCAATCTCTTCCCGCTGGTTCATACGACCGGCGTGGCGGAAGGGTCGGAACGCGACCGGCCTAACTTCCGCAACATGATCCTCGCCCGTGCCGCCTATCTGGGGGCGCAGCGCAATGGCGGCCTTTTCTGGTCGTCGGACGTCAAATCGACCTGGGAAGCGCTGCGGCGGCAGGTGCCCGCCGGCCTCAACTTCACGGCATCGGGCCTGACCTATTGGGGCAGCGATGTCGGCGGCTGGCAATGGCCGTCGGGACCGGCGCCGGAAAAGCCGATCCTGGTCGACCCGGCAGGCGCGACGGCGATGTCGCCGGACTATAAGGATTATCCCGAACTGTTCGTGCGCTGGTTCCAATATAGCGTCTTCACGCCGACGCTGCGCATCCATGGCCAGCGGCCGGGGGCGTCGCTGTGGGAATATGGCAAGGCGGCCGAGCCGATCCTCGCCGACTGGCTGCGGCTGCGCTACACGCTAATGCCCTATATCTACGCGCTGGGCCGGCACAGCTATGACAGCGGCGCGCCTTTCATGCGGGCGCTGTTCATGGATTTTCCCAAGGATCCCAAGGTGGCGACCATCGGCGACCAATATATGTTCGGCCCCGCCTTCCTCGTGGCGCCGGTCACCGAACAGGGCCAGACCAAGCGCCCGGTCTATCTGCCGGCGGGCACCGCCTGGTATGACTATTGGACCAATGAACGGCATGAGGGCGGGCAGACGATAGAGGTCGACGCGCCGATCAACCGCATGCCGCTTTTCGTCCGGGCCGGATCGATCGTCCCCATGGGCGTGCAGGTGAAAAGCACGGCGGAGCAACAGGCGCTGGAGAGCATCCGCGTCTATCCGGGCGCCGATGCGCGCTTCACCCTTTATGACGATGACGGCACCACCAATGCCTATCACGGCAAGGGCGGGACCAAGGCGGAACTGGTCTGGGACGACCGCGCCGGAACGCTGAGCAGCCGGACCAAATTACCCAGCGGACAGGCCGTCGCCGGCCTGGTGCAGATTATCGGCCGATGAGGAGCCTGTGACATGGTGCAACTGAACCGACGTGAATTGGGCATGGGGCTGGGCGCGGCGGCGCTCGGCACGTCGCTGGCGGGCCGTGCGGCCCCTGCCGCCGCGCAGACGCAGGCGCAGGGTGCGGCGAACGCAGGCGATGCATCGCTCGCCTTCCCGCCCGATTTCCTCTGGGGCGCGGCGACCGCCGCCTATCAGATCGAGGGTGCGGTGAAGGAGGATGGGCGCGGCCCGACCAACTGGGACGTCTTCTCCCACACGCCGGGCAAGGTCGCCAATGGCGATAGCGGCGATGTCGCCTGCGACAGCTATCACCGCTACAAGGAGGATGTGGCGCTGCTCAAGGCGCTGGGGGTCAAGGCCTATCGCTTCTCCCTCGCCTGGTCGCGCATCTTTCCCGAGGGCAAGGGCAAGCTGAACCAGAAGGGCGTTGATTATTATAATCGGCTGGTCGATGAGCTGCTGGCCGCCGGCATCACCCCGCATGCGACGCTGTTCCACTGGGACTTGCCCCAGGCGCTGCCGGGCGGCTGGCAGTCGCGTGACACCGCCTATGCCTTTGCGGACTATGCCGGCACCATCGCGGGCAAGCTGAGCGACCGGGTGCAGCATTTCATGACGGTGAATGAACTGCGCTGCTTCACCGATCTCTCCTATATGACCGGCGGCAAGGCGCCGGGGCTGAAATTGCCGATGGGGCAGGTCAACCAGATCCGCCACCATGGCGTGCTGGCCCATGGCCTTGGCGTTCAGGCGATCCGCGCCAATGCCAAAGCCGGCACGCTGGTCGGCATTGCCGACAATCCCAACATCTATGTGCCCGCCGTCGAAACGGCGGAGCATATCGAGGCGGTCAAGCGCGCGGTGCGGGAGGAAAATGCCATGTTCCTCACCGCCATCATGGAGGGCCGCTATCTCGACAGCTATCTGACCGCGCAGGGCCGCGACGCGCCCAAGGTGCGGGACGGCGACATGAAGGCGATCGGCAGTCCGCTCGATTTCCTGTCGGTCAATGTCTATACCGGCAATATGGTGCGCGCCGATGCCTCGGCGCCGGCGGGCTATGCGATCCTGCCGCGCCTGCCCCAGTCGCCGCGCATGGCGTCGCCCTGGCTCTATGTCAGCCCCGAAGTCATTTATTGGGGCATCCGCGCGATCAGCGAGATGTGGAAGCCCAAGGCGGTCTATATCAGCGAAAATGGCTGTTCGACCGATGATGTGCTGGCGCCGGACGGGAAAGTCTATGACGCCGACCGGGTCATGTATCTGCGCAACTATATCACCCATCTGCAACGCGCCGCGCGCGAGGGGCTGCCGGTCAAAGGCTATTTTGTCTGGAGCCTGATGGACAATTTCGAATGGGAGGATGGCTATACCAAGCTGTTCGGCATCCACCATGTCGACTTCAAGACGCAGAAGCGGACGCCCAAGCTGAGTGCCGACTGGTATCGGGAGCTGGTGCGCACCAACCGGCTGGTGTGAGGGAGGGATCCCCCGGCACGGGCCGGGGGATCATCCGCTCTGGTCAGGCCAGCGCCGGCGTCAAAAATAGGAAACGCAACAGGGGTGCGACACTAGGCGGCCAGTTCGCTTTTGTCCAAGTGCTTGAGAAGACGAGATAGGAGCCGAACAGCCCTACCCCCGATTGGCCTGACCAATTATCTTAGCGATCGGCGCGGCGCGAGAGGCGTTCATTTTCCAGCGCCATCGACGCGGCGCGGGCGAGCGCTTCCAGCAGCGCGATTTCATTATCGGTGGGCTGGCCGAAATCGGACCAATAAGCGCCGATAGCCGCCATCGGCTCGATCGAGCCGATCGGCACCATCAGCATCGAGCGGACGAAGGTGGCGCGATAGGCATCCACCGGCACGCGCGGATCGTCGAAAATATCGGCGATGACGGCGGTACGCCGGTTCTGCATCGCCCAGCCGGACACACAATGTTCGCTGGGGAAGCGATGCCCTTCCCAAAGCGGCTCCATCGCATCTTCGGCGATATAATGGCATTGATCCTCGTCGCGCAGGACGATGGCGATGCCGTCCGCCCCCACCGCGCGGCGGGCAAAGGCGCGAAGCACATGCGTCACCGCATCGAGCGAACGCGTGCCCGCCAGCGCCTCTATGGCTTCTGCGGCAATACCCCAGCGCGCGGCGAGAGCCTTTTGCTCCGCATCCCGTTCGCTGACCAACTTCTTTTCCATAGAGAGGCTTCCATACTGGAAAACACCCATCTTTCTAACACTTAAGCGCCGCCTCGACAAAGACTTTGATCTTTGCCGATGCGCAGCAGGAGTCAGCAAATCGGGGCTTTTCAGCAAATTGGTTAGGTGGCGCTCGTCGGGGACGCACCCTCCCCAATGTGCTGCGGGCGAATCACTCGCCCCCATATTGTGCGAATCGGTTCCACCAATCAGAGAAAAAGTTCCTCTGTTTCTGCCGCATTGCACAATTTATTTGACGCACCGTCGATGAATCATGGCTTCCGAGCGGTAAGTGGCTGATCAGATACGTAAAGTTACGTAATTTTTGCGCTTTATTAACTAACTTAGCGTAAGAACAGGCTGTCACGGCACGGGAAAAAGGTGCCGGACAATGGTCGCCCTCATATATAGAAAGCTAATGCGATGTCATCGCCACGCGTCTTCATATCTACGGATATTGGAGGCGGAGACAAGGACGACGATCAGTCGCTTGTCCACGCGCTCCTCTATGCCGATGTTCTACGTATCGAAGGAATTTCATCGACCGACGATCTCGGCCGGAAATCCGACATTCTTCAAGTCATCAACGCCTATGCCAAGGATTATTCCACCCTGTCCACGCATGGGGATTATCCTACGCCGGAATATCTGCGTTCGATAAGCTTCCAGGGTGCAACGCATGACGCGCCCAGCGCCGGCTATTCCAAAAGCACCGAAGCGTCGCGGGCGATCATCGCCGCCGCGCGCAAGGGCAGCGCGGCCGATCCGCTCTATGTGCTGACCTGGGGTGGCGAGACGGACATTGCGCAGGCGCTGCACGACGCCCCCGACATCGCCAACAAGATCCGCCTTCTGACCGTCGACAAGCAGGACGCCAATGCGACCCGCTATCTGGAGAAGGAATGGAAGAATGATGTCTGGTGGATCCAGGACATGGGCACGTTCCGGGGCATGTATGTGCCTTCGTCGGGCGCCAACCGGCCGATCCAGGGCTGGGCCGAGGATCATGCGCAGGGCCATGGCGCGCTGGGCAATTATTTCTACCAGCATACGCGCGATCTTTACGCCAACACCAGCTATGACCGCGTCGTCAACGGCCTGAAAATGGGCGATACGCCCACGCTGCTCTACCTCATCAACGCTGCCAATCTGGACGACCCGACCAAGGGCGGCTGGGGCGGCGACTTCGTCAAGACCGGCCATAATTACTGGACCGACAGCAAGGCGGCCGCGGATCGGCTGGGCAATTATTATGGCGCCGACACGGTGGCCGAACATCGTTCGGAAATCCTGGCCGATTTCGCCGACCGGCTCGATCGCCTGACGGGTGCTGCGGAATCCGGCCGTCCCGACAGCCGTCCCGACAGCGGCCTTGCAGCCAAGCCCGGCGCGATCGTCACCGACATGGACTTCGTCGGCAAGGCGGGGTCGCAGTCGATCACCGGCGGCAGCGGCTCCGACACGGTCAACTATAGCGCGTCCAACGACCGGGTGTGGATCAACCTTGCCACCGGCAACACCCAGCATGGCCATGCCGGCGGCGACAAGCTGACCGACATCGAAAATCTGATCGGCAGCCGGTTCAACGACATCATGAAGGGCAATGCCGAGAGCAACCGCATCGAAGGCGGCGCGGGCAATGATCAGCTGGAAGGGGCCGCAGGTCAGGACCGGCTTTATGGCGGCGCCGGCAATGACAAGATCACCGGCGGCAAGGATGGTGACCTGTTGTTCGGTGGGGAAGGACGCGACACGTTCGTCTATACCCATATCAACGACAGCAGGCCCGCCGACCGCGATGTTATCGGTGACTTCGTTAGTGGGCAAGACAAGCTGAGTTTGAAGGCGATTGACGCCCGTTCGACAACACCCCAAGACGAAGCCTTCAAGTTCATTGAAGACAGCCATTTTTCGAAGACGGCTGGCGAACTGCGCTTGACGAAACAGAGCGGGGGAATGTTGCTGGAAGGTGACGTGAACGGCGACGGCACGGCAGATCTGTCGATCTTCTTTGCCGGAGTGTCGTCGCTGTCCAGCCACGACTTCCTTCTTTAATCCTGCCTTGATCTTGTAAATCGGCCGGAGGCGCGCCTCCGTTTTTCATTAGACTGAAGGAGCGTAGAATGTCCGCAACGTTGAATATCGCCTTTGCCGGTCAATCCAATGCTGCGGGACATTTCTACGTTCGGTCTGGCGACAGGAGCGGCGGCCGCCTCGGCAATGATATTTTCGAGGCCGCTTTGGGTTCAGCGCTCGGCACCAAGGTGCAGGCGCTGAACCTTGCCTATTCGGGCAGCGGCTCCAACCAATATGCCGACTCCAAAAGCTATTGGTGGGACGTCGTCGCCAACAAACCCGGCCCCATGCTCGAACGCTTTGTCGATCTGCTGAAGGGGCGCGACATTGACGCGCTGGTCTGGGCGCAGGGTGAAGATGACGCCCGCATCGCCCGCGGCAGCGGCAAGGAACGGGCGATCGACAATTATGTCGAAGCCACCGAGGCGACCTTCGCCTATATTCGGAAAGTCGTCGGCGATCCGCAATTGCCGATCTTCGTCCAGGAACTGGGCACCTTCCCCAAGGATGTGGCACTCAGCCAATATGACGCCATTCGCGGCGCGATGGAAACGATCATCAGGAAGGATCGCTACACCCATTTCGGCGCCGAGACTGAAGATCTGCTCGCGCATCACAAGGACAATGTCCATTATAGCAATGCCGAATATGGCATCATCGCCAAGCGGCTTGCCGCCTCTGTCGCCGACCAGTTCGACACGGCGCCGGCAAAACCCTCCGCCCCGCCCGTCGCGGACAAGGATGGCAGCTTCACCAGCCAGGCCGGGCGACAAAGCTATGAGGGCGTCGGCAGCGACGATGTCGTCAGCTATGCCGGCTCCAACGCGAAGGTGTGGATCAATCTGGCCACCGGCAATACGCAGCATGGCCATGCCGAGGGCGACAAGCTGAGCGGGATCGAAAATCTGATTGGCAGCCGCTTCAACGACATCATCAAGGGCGACGGTGCCGCAAACCGGCTGGAGGGCGGCGCGGGCGCCGACCAGCTGGAGGGCGCGGGCGGGCGCGACACGCTGATCGGCGGATCGGGCAATGACCGGCTGACCGGCGGCAAGGGCGCGGACAAGCTGATCGGCGGCGAAGGCCATGACAGCTTCGTCTTCACCCATATCGGCGACAGCACACCCGCCGAGCGCGACGAAATTGTCGACTTCGTTCGCGGGCAGGACAAGATCCATCTGCAAGCGATCGACGCCCGCTCCGGCACCGCGCGCAACGATGCGTTCACCTTCATCGACGATGACGGCTTTTCAAAGCAGGCCGGCGAGCTTAGGATCGTTACGCAGAAGGGTGGCATTTTGGTCGAGGGTGATGTGAATGGGGACGGCAAGGCCGACATATCAATCTTCGTTGCCAACTTATCTTCGCTCTCAAGCCACGATTTCCTGCTTTGATGTCGCGGGCGCACGCCGCGCCCTGGATACCATGCATCTTTCGCCTCGCTCCTACGTTTCAGGCGCGAAGGAGGCGCCGGATGGGCAGCGCTGAACCCGGGCGTTCAGGCGGACAGGCGACGGTGAAGGCCGCCGCGCGGGCTGCTGTCGCCGCCTCCCCTGCCCTCTCGATCAGGGATCTGCGTCATGAGCTTTGACGTGCAGGGGCCGGTGCGGACGGCGCTGGCGCTCTGCCGGCGGCATTTCATCGCCGCCGCCGGGTTCAGCGCGCTGGTCAACATCCTCTATATCGTCCCCACCCTCTATATGCTTCAGGTCTATGACCGGGTGGTGCCGACGCAGGGTGTGCAGACGCTCGCCTTTCTGACGATCATCCTGCTGGTCGCGCTGCTGGTGCTGGCGATGCTCGACCGGGCGCGGCAGCGGTTGCTGACCCGGGCGGGCATTCAGCTCGACAGCGTGCTGGCGCCGTTGATCCTCAACGCCACATTAGGCCGGCCCGACCTGCCGGTGGCGCGGCAGGCGTTGCGGGAATTCGACCAGATGCGCGGCACGCTGACCGGCCCCGGCATTATCGCTTTGTTCGACGCGCCCTGGGTGCCCATCTACCTGCTCGTCTGTTTCCTCGTCCATCCCTGGATCGGCGCGCTGGCGCTGCTGGGCTGCATCATCCTGCCGCTGATCGCCTGGGCCAATGAGCGGTTCACCCATGCCCGGCTCGATCAGGCGCAGCGCAGCGCGAGCGAAGCCTATGCGCGGCAGGACGCGCTGCTGAGCGCCGCCGACAGCGTGCGGGCGCTGGGCATGCGGCGCGCGATGGTCGCGCGGCAGCTGCGGCGGCGGGAGTCGATGCTGATCGCGCAGACCGAGGCGAGCTTTGCCAGCGGCGGCTTCCTGACGCTCACCAAATTCGTGCGGCTGTCGCTGCAATCGCTGGCGCTCGGACTGGGCGCGCTGCTGGCCATCGACAATCTCATTTCTGCGGGCGCCATCTTCGCCGCTTCCTTTCTGATCGCCCGCGCGCTCCAGCCGATCGAGCAGCTGATCGCCACCTGGAAACAGATCATCCAGGCGCAGCAGAGCCATGCGAGCCTCAACACATTGCTCGCCGCGACGCCGGCGGTGCCGATCCACACGCAATTGCCGGCCCCGCGCGGCGCGCTGACGGTCGAGGGGCTGACCATCTTGAACGAGGCGCGGGACGGTGCCATCCTCAACGCCATATCCTTTGCCGTGCAGCCGGGCGAAGTGGTCGCGCTGATCGGCCCGAGCGGGGCGGGCAAATCGACGCTGGCGCGGGCGATCGCCGGCGCGCAGCTGCCCGAACGGGGCACGATCCGCATCGACGATGCCGATACGCGCGATTGGGATCCCGAAGCGCTGGCGCGCCACATCGGCTATCTGCCGCAGGACAGCGCGCTGTTTGCGGGCAGTGTTGCGGAGAATGTCGCGCGTTTCGCCGGCGAACTGGGCGAAGACCGGCGCGCCATCGACGCCGCCGTTGTCGCGGCGGCCGACAAGGTGGGCGCGGCCGGGCTGATCGCGCATCTGCCCGGCGGCTATGATCATGAACTGCATCGGGGCGGGCGCGGCCTGTCGGCGGGGCAGGCGCAGCGGGTGGCGCTGGCCCGCGCCGTCTATGGCGATCCCGCCATCCTCATCCTCGACGAACCCAATGCGCATCTCGACGGCGAAGGCGATGCGGCGCTGGTGCAGGCGCTGTTCAAGCTGAAGGCGGAAGGGCGCACCATCATCATCGTCTCGCACAAGCTCGGCATCCTGCCGGTGGTGGACCGGATCCTGGTGCTGCGCGAAGGCCGCACCGCCCTCTATGGGCCGCGCGACGAAATTTTGCCGAAGATCGCCCCACCCAATATGCGCGGCGTGCCCACGGCGGCGGCGTCATGATGAACCGCATCGCAGCGCCCCTTCCCGCAGCCACCCCGGCGGACAGGCTCGCCAGTCCGGGGAGCGACATCCGCATCGGGCTGATCGTCGCCATCCTCTTCTTCATCCTGTTCCTCGGCTGGGCCGCCTTCGCCCGGCTCGACGCCGCGGCCTTCGCCTCCGGCACCGTCAGCATTTCCGGGGAGCGGCAGTCGGTGCAGCATCGCGAAGGGGGCGTCGTCGACAAGATATTGGTGCGCGAAGGGCAGCGGGTGAAGCGCGGGCAGCTGCTCATCTCGCTGGTGGCGTCGGAGGTGAAGGCGCAGGAACGCGCTCTGGCGGCGCAGGCGGTTCGCCTGCTGGCCCAGCGCGCCCGGCTGGAGGCGGAGCAAAACGGCGCCGGCAGCGTGGCCGCCCCGCCGGAATTCGCCACGCTGACGGGCGAGGATGCGGCCGAGGCGGCGCAGGCGCTCAAGCTGCAACAGGTCGAACTGGCCGCGCGGCGTTCGGTGCTGGACGCGCAGCGCGGGGCGCTGGCGCAGCGGGCGGACCAGTCGGCCGATCAGGGGCGCGGCTATGGCCAGCAACATATCGCGGCGGG
>DAMDPH010000015.1:12080-37222 GCA_032082785.1 Sphingobium sp.
CAGCTGCGCCTGCTGGACGAGCAGATCGCGGCGCTGCGGCCGGTGGCGGAAAAGGGCTTTGTTTCGAAAACTCGGATGCGCGAATTGCAGCGGATGCGGGCCGAACTGGAAGGGCAGCGTGGCCAATATGCCGCCAGCGTGGCGCAGACCAGGGGCGCAGGACGCGAAAGCCGGCTCCAGGCGCTGGAGGCGGAGCGCAGTTTTCGCGAGCGCACCGCGTCGGACCTGCGCGACGTGGAAACGCGGCTGGGCGAGGTCATGCCGAACTGGCGCGCGGCGCGAGACGCGCTGGAACGCACCGCCATACGCGCGCCGGCTACGGGTGCGGTGGTAGGCCTCAGCGTCTTCACGCCGGGCGGCGTCATCACGCCGGGCCAGAAGCTGATGGATATCGTGCCGGAGCATCAGCAATTGCTGATCCAGGCGCGCTTTTCGCCCGACGATGCCGACGACCTGACGCTGGGCCAGCGCACCATGGTCAAATTCCCCGGCCTGCATGAGCGGCAACTGCCCGATCTGGAAGGGCAGCTGCAACGATTGTCGGCCGACAGCTTCACCGATGAACGGTCCGGCCAGACCTATTTCACCGGCGACATCATGGTCCCGCCCGAACAGATTGCGCTCATTCGCCGCTATCGCGGCAAATCCTTCGCGCTGCGGCCCGGCATGCCGGTGCAGATATTGGTGCCGCTGCGCAAACGCACCGCGCTGGACTATGCTCTGGAGCCGCTGACCGGCAGCTTCTGGGCCTCGTTCCGCGAACATTGAGGGGCGGCGGGGGCAGCTATGACTGCGAAAACTGCACGTTAACGCCGACACCTTCGCCTCAATCACTCCTAGTCGCCGTAGCTCAGCACGCGTTTAACAGAATGAATGTTGCATCCGCATGCAATGCGCTCTAGCATCGAGCCATGCCGACACTCCTCTTCCTGCCCGGCCATATGTGCGATGCCCGCGCATGGCGGCCGGTGGCCGACCGCATCGCCGATATGGGCTTTGACCTCACCCATGTTCCGCTGAACGAGGATGATCATGTCGACGGCATGGCCCGGCGCGCGCTGGATCTGTGCGATGGCCCGGTCATTCCCGTCGGCTTCTCCATGGGAGCGATCGTCGCGCTGGCGATAGAGCGGCTGGCGCCTCAGCGGGTTGCGGCCTTGTGTTTGGTCGGCATCAATGCGTCGGCGGACCTGCCCGAACGATCGGCCGATCGCATCCGGCACCAGCAGACGGTGCGCGACGGTCATATGCTCGACATTGTGCGCGACGCTTTCCTGCCCGCCTATTTCGCGGAGGGCTGCGCCGAGACGGAGGAATTGGGCGCCCTTTGCCTCGGCATGGCGGCCGCCGTGGGGCCGGAGGCCTTTCTGCGCCAGAGCGAAGCCTTGCGCACGCGGCCGGACTCGCGACCCGGCCTCAGCGCCATCGGATGCCCGACGCTTGTCGTCAGCGGCGCGGAGGACCGGATCTGCCCGCCGGAATGGCACCGCCAGACCGCCGGAGCCATTGCCGGCGCGGAGCTGGCCATCGTGCCGGGCGGCCATATGGCCCTGCTGGAAGAGCCGGACGCCATGGCGCAGCGCCTCCGGTCCTGGCTCGCACGGGTGAAGGAGCAGGCGCTTGTCTGACTTCAAGGCCCGGCTGCGCGCGGGCGAGCGGATCGTCGGCACATGGATGAAGACGCCTTCGCCCATCATCGCGGAAGTCCTGTCGCTCACCGATCTGGACTGCCTGTGCCTGGACGCCGAACATGCGCCGTTCGACCGGGCGGCGATCGATGGCTGCATCTTTGCCGCCCGCGCGGCCGGCAAGCCGGTCCTGGTGCGGACGCCCAGCGCGGCGCCCGAACATATCCTCAACGCGCTGGACTGCGGGGCCGACGGCGTCGTCCTGCCGCATATCCGCTCTGTGGCGGAGGCGGAGGCGGCCGCGCGCGCGAGCCATTATGGACCGGGCGGGCGAGGCTATGCCGGATCGAGCCGGGCCGCCCGCTATACGCGCAGCAGCATCGTGGAGCATCGCGCCAGAAGCGCCGGCACGATCGTCATCGCCCAGATTGAAGACCCGGAGGCGGTTGATGCCATCGACGCCATCGCGGCGGTCCAGGGGATCGACGCCCTGTTCATCGGCGCGGTCGATCTGGCCGTCGGCTATGGCGCCGACAGCGTCGACGACCCGCGCGTGGTGCAGGCGGTGGAGCGGATATGCGCGGCGGGACTGCGCCATGGCCGCACCACCGGGCTGTTCGTGCCCCGGCCCGCAGATGTGGCGCATTGGGCGCAGCAGGGCGCCAGCCTGTTCCTGCTCTCGTCCGATCACGCCTTTCTGATGCAGGGGGCCGCGGCCCTGATGGCTGCGACGGCCGAATGACGGCCGGCCCGCGGGATCGGGATCACCGCCCGCGCACGCTGATGTCAGGCCGACGATCGCCCGCTCTGCCGGAGGGTGCGCAAATCTATTCAGATGACGCGCATTAGGCGCTATCAGGTCATCATGAGCAACAAGGCATCCGGACCAAAAGGCGACGGCGCGCGGCGCCCGACATCCTATGACGTGGCGCAACTGGCCGGCGTGTCGCAGTCGGCCGTGTCCCGCTGTTTCCGCCCCGGCGCCAGCATCGCGGCCGAAACCCGGCAGCGCGTCCAGAAAGCCGCCGCCAAATTGGGCTATCAACCCAATGCGATGGCGTCGGGCCTGATCACCAAGCGATCCAATCTGGTCGCCGTCATCATCTCCAACCTCACCAATCTTTATTATCCCGAAGTCCTGGCCGAACTGACCAACAAGCTCGACGAACATGGCCAGCGGGTACTGCTGTTCACGCTGAAGTCCGAAGCGGATGTTCAGGCGACGCTGAACCAGATCTGGCGTTATCGTGTCGATGGCGCGATCGTCGCCGCGCGCCTGTCCACCGACCATCTTCGCGCCTTTGCCCGGCAGCATGTCCCCGTCGTCCTCTACAACCGCTCGGGCGAGGGCGAAGCGGTGCCGAGCGTGACCTGCGATTCCACCGGCGGAGAGAGATTGCTGGTCGATCGGCTGGTGCATGCGGGCGCGCGCCGCTTTGCCATTATCGCCGGGCCGGATGACAATCATGTCGGGCGGGAACGGGTGAGCGCCGCCACCGCGAAGCTGGGCGAGCATGGGCTTACGCCGATCATCGCTGCCGGCAGCTTCGATCATGCCAGCGGCGCGGCCGCCCTCAATAGCCTGATGGCGCAGACCGGCGGCGCGCTGGATGCGGTGATCTGCGCCAATGATCTGATGGCGCTGGGCGCCATCGACGCGGCGCGCCATGATCATGGCCTGGCCATTCCCGATGATCTGTCGATCGTCGGCTTTGACGGCGTGGGGCCGTCCGCCTGGCCCAGCTATCGCCTGACGACGATCCGCCAGCCGGTGCGCCGGATGACCGACGCAGCGGTGACGATGCTGCTGGAGCGGATCGACCGGCCGGACCTGCCGCCCGAAACGCGCAGCTTCGCCGGCACGCTGATCGAGGGGCGGTCGGCGCATCTTGCGATGCCCGACCCGGCGGGCTGACCGCCGCCCCTTTCTGTTCGCGCCGGGCGGCGGCCCGCTTCAGACGCGGCGCACGATGAAGAGGGTGGCGCCCTGCCCGCTGCCATATTCGACCGGCATGTCGGCCGGAATGGTGATCGTATCGCCCGGATCGAGGGTCAGGCGCGCCTCGCCGGCGCGGATGTCGAGATGCCCGTCCTGCACGAACAGCACCTCGGCCGCCGCCTGCTTCGACGCGCCCGGCGCTAGGATCAGGCGCGACAGCGTGAAGCCTTCGACAGCAGGAAGCACCCCGCCCTCGCCGATCACCAAAGTCTCCCCCGTTGCCGGCAATGCCGAAGCGCGGACGAGGACTTCCGGTTCATCATCCTGCGTCATCACGCGCATCGCCTTTATGCGTTCACGCGTTGTGACCGGCATGGGGCCGATGCCGGGCGGCGGCGTCTCTCCGGCCGCCGTGTCGATCAGTGCGCCATTTTCGAGCAGCATCAGCCCATAGTCGCGCGCCAGTTCGAAGACGCGCGGCGCCCAGGTGACGCGGCCCGGATCGTCGCCGCCCAGCACCGACCAGAGAAAGGCCGGCCCGTCGCCAATATTGGTGAAGCCCCGGAACATGTTGACGGGAAAGGACACGACATCGCCCGGCCCGGCTTCCAGACTGGCATCCTGCCCGGTTTCACCAAAGTCGAATCGCCATGCACCGCTATGGACCACGAAAATCTCGGCCGTGTCATGGCTGTGCTGCGAGTTGACGCAGAGCGGTGGCTGGCGCGCGCCGCCGATGTTGAAGCCGTGCGGCTCCGCGATATGCACATATTGGTCCGGATTTTCGGACACGCCGGGGCCGATGATCGTGAAATTTTCCTTGCGTTCCGAACCGGGTGTGCGCGTATCGATAAACGCATTGAGGCAAGGCCGCAGATCGCGATATCGCACCACGCGCGACTCCAGATCAGCCAGATTAAACGCCTTCTCAGTCATACAGATTTTGCCCATGTAAAATGAATAATCGCCATCCTTCGTTGAAAACATCTTGAATATCGTTGCATACGAAGTCAATATATTTTCATCCAGTCAGGGAGAGATGAGTCATGGCCGAATGGTTGAAGCGAGCAGTCACAGCGGACATCAGAGCGGAGGTCGACCGGCAGGTGCGCGACACCGTCGAGGCGACGCTGGCCGATATCGACAAGCGCGGCGACGCGGCCGTTCGCGACCTGTCGATCAAATTCGATAAATGGGACCGGGACGATTACCGGCTGTCGCAGCAGGAAATCGACGATTGCCTGAACGCGCTCACCCGGCAGGAGATTGCGGACATCGAATTTGCGCAGGCACAGGTGCGCAACTTCGCGCAGATCCAGCGGGAAAGCCTGACCGATGTCGAGGTCGAGACGCTGCCCGGCGTGGTGCTGGGCCACAAGAATATCCCGGTGAACGCGGCCGGCTGCTATGTGCCCGGCGGCAAATATCCGCTGCTCGCCGCCGCGCATATGAGCGTCATCACCGCCAAGGTCGCCGGCGTGCCGCGCGTCATCACCTGCGCGCCGCCTTATGAGGGCAAGCCCGCGCGCGCCATCGTCGCCGCGCAGGCCATGGCCGGCGCCGACGCCATTTACGCGCTGGGCGGCATTCAGGCGATCGGCGCGATGGCGCTGGGAACGGAAAGCATCGACGCGGTCGACATGCTGGTCGGCCCCGGCAACGCCTTCGTCGCGGAGGCGAAGCGCCAGCTGTTCGGGCGGGTGGGCATCGACCTGTTCGCCGGTCCCACCGAAACGATGGTGATCGCCGACGATACGGTCGACGGCGAGATCTGCGCCACCGACCTGCTGGGTCAGGCCGAACATGGCCCCGACAGCCCCGCCATCCTCATCACCAACAGCCGCAAACTGGCCGAAGATACGATCCGCGAGGTCGAGCGCCTGCTCCAGATATTGCCCACGGCCAAGATCGCCGCCGAAGCCTGGCAAAATTATGGCGAGGTGATCGTCTGCGAGGATGAGGCCGAAATGCTGAAGGTTGCCGACTTCTTCGCTAACGAGCATGTTCAGGTGATGACGCGCGATCCCGACTATTTCTTGCAGAATATGACCAATTATGGCGCGCTGTTCCTCGGCCCGCGCACCAATGTGGCCTATGGCGACAAGGTGATCGGCACGAACCACACGCTGCCGACGAAGAAAGCGGCGCGCTACACGGGCGGCCTGTGGGTGGGCAAGTTCCTCAAGACCTGCACCTATCAGCGCATCACCACCGACGCGGCCTCTTCGATGATCGGCGAATATTGCAGCCGGCTGTGCGCGCTTGAAGGCTTTGCCGGCCATGGCGAGCAGGCCAATGTCCGGGTGCGCCGCTATGGCGGGCGGAACATAGCCTATGCCGGCGCAGCCGAGCCGTTGGTGCCGGTCGAATGATGCTGCCGGTCACGCCATCCTTTCGGCTCGACGGGCGCCGGGCGCTGGTGACGGGTGCGGGGCGAGGCATCGGCCTCGCCCTGGCGGCGGCACTGGCGCAGGCGGGCGCCGCGGTGACGCTGGTCGCACGCAGCGGCGATGAGATCGACGCGGCGGCGAAGGCGATCCGCGATGCCGGCGGCAATGCAGACGCCGCCCAGCTCGACGTGAGCGATCTGGCGGCGGTCGCCGCCTTTTTTGCGGCGCGCCCGGCCTTTCACATCCTTATCAACAATGCCGGGACCAATCGGCCCAAGGCGATGCAGGATGTGGACGAGGAGGATTTCGACGCGGTCATCGACCTCAATGTCAAGTCGGCCTTTTTCGTCGCCCAGGCCTGCGTCCGCCGCATGATCAAGGAAGAGGCGCGCGGGAGCCTCATCCATATCGGCAGCCAGATGGGCCATGTCGGCGGGCCGAACCGCTCGCTATATTGCGCGTCGAAATGGGCGCTGGAGGGGATGAGCAAATCCTTCGCGCTCGACCTGGCGGGGTTCGGCATCCGCAGCAACAGCATCGCCCCGACCTTCATCGAAACGGAAATGACCAAGCCTTTTCTGGAAGATGCGGCGTTCAAATCCGCTGTTCTTGCGAAGATCAAGCTGGGCCGGTTGGGGAAGGTCGAAGACCTTATGGGCGCCGCGCTTTTCCTCGCTTCCGATGCGTCCTCGCTCGTCACCGGGACATCGATCGTGGTGGACGGGGGCTGGACCGCCGACTGAGGCGCTCGCTCAGTGGCATGACTCCGCGCCTTGGCATGGAGTCATGCTTTTCGCTTTATCCCGCGCCGCAGGGGTGGGCGGGGACGGAAAAGCCCGCCCCCGCCCCCGCACCGCCGGTCCGGTCAGTCCCACAAGAGCAGCACCTTGCCCGACTGACCCGACAACATCCTGTCAAAGCCCGCCTGAAATTCGCTCGCGGGGAAACGGTGGGTGATGAGGGGGTTGAGATCCAGTCCCGCGCGCAGCAGGCCCAGCATCTTGCGCCATGTCTCGAACATCTCCCGCCCATAGACGCCGCGGATGGTCATGGCCTTGAGGATGATGTCGCTCCAGTTGGTCGTCATTGCCTGATCGGGGATGCCCAGCAACGCCAGCCCGCCGCCCATCGCCAGCGCGTCCACCGCCTGTTTGAAGGCGGCATGCGCCCCGGACATTTCCAGCGCCACGCCGAAACCATCGGCTATGCCCTCGGCCGTCATGACGTCGCGCAGATCCTCGCGCAGGACATTGACCGGCCGGATGTCCGCCAACTGCGCCGCCAGCGCCAGCCGATAGTCGTTCACATCGGTCAGCACCACGGTCCGCGCGCCCGCGCGTCGCGCGACCGCCGCCGCCATGATGCCGATGGGGCCGGCGCCGGTGACGAGCACATCCTCGCCGAGAAGGTCGAACTGTTGCGCGGTATGCACCGCATTGCCGAGCGGATCGAGCAGCGCGCCGATGTCGTCGCTCACATCATCGGGCAGCGGGACGATGTTGAAGGCCGGGATGCAGAGATATTCGGCGAAGGCGCCCTGACGATTGACGCCCACACCCTGCGTCCCCGGATCGAGATGGAAGCGGCCGGCGCGCGCCGCGGCCGAGTTGAGGTCGATGAGATGCCCTTCGCCCGACACGCGCTGCCCCACCCGCAACGGCCGGTCCACCCTGCTGCCGATCTCGACGATTTCGCCGGAAAATTCATGGCCCACGATCATCGGCACCGGGATGGTCGATGCGGCCCAGCCATCCCAATTATAGATATGGACATCGGTCCCGCAGATGGCGGTGCGACGCACGCGGACCAGAACGTCATCCGGGCCGATGGCGGGAACCGGTGCGCGCGTCGCCCACATCCCCTCCCGCGCCTCCAGCTTCGCCAGGCCCAGCATCGTCTGGACATGGGTCGCGACGGATGCGGCCTGCACAAGGTCATGCTTCACGGATAATCTCCAGCTGGCGGCCGACTTTCGCGAAGGCGGCGATCGCTATGTCAATTTGCTCGATGCTGTGCGCGGCCGACATTTGCGTGCGGATGCGGGCACGGTCGCGGGGAACGACGGGGTAGGAAAAGCCGGTGACGTAAATGCCTTCGTCGAACAGCTGCGCCGCCATGCGCTGCGCCAGCGGCGCGTCATAGAGCATGACGGGAATGATCGGATGGTCGCCGGCCAGAAGGTCGAAGCCAAGATCGGTCATGCCTGCGCGGAAGCGCGCCGCATTGGCGGTGAGTTGCTCGCGAAGCCGGTCGCCCTCCGGCGATGCGGCAATCTCTATGGCCTTGAGGCTGGCGCCGCAGATCGACGGGGCCAGCGCATTCGAGAAGAGATAGGGGCGCGCGCGCTGCCGCAGCAGTTCGATGACGCCCGCGCGCGCCGCGACAAAGCCGCCCATGGCGCCGCCCAGCGCCTTGCCGAAGGTGCCCGTCACGATGTCGATCCGACCCTCGACCCCGCAATGGGCGGCCGAACCGCGCCCCTGCGGCCCGAGAAAGCCGGTCGCATGACAATCATCGACAAGCACCAGCGCGTCATAGCGATCGGCGAGCGTGGTGATCGTCGCGAGGTCGGCGATGCTGCCGTCCATTGAAAAGACGCCATCCGTGGCGATCAGGATCGTTCGTGCGCCCCCTTCGCGTGCCGTCTTCAACGCCCGCTCCAGATCGTCCATGTCGCCGGCGGCAAAGCGCAGGCGGCGCGCCTTCGACAGCCTGACCCCATCGATGATCGAGGCGTGGTTGAGCGAGTCCGAGACGATCGCATCCTCCTCCCCCAACAAGGGTTCGAAGACGCCGCCATTGGCGTCGAACGCCGCCGCGAACAGCAGGGCGTCGTCAAAGCCCAGATAGGCGGCGATGGCCTGTTCCAGCTGCTTGTGCAGATCATGCGTGCCGCAGATGAACCGCACCGAGGCAAAGCCCGCGCCGGCGCCTCGGGTCGCGGCGATGGCGGCATCGACCACCCGGGGATCGGCGGCGAGGCCGAGATAATTATTGGCGCACATGTTGAGCAGCGGCCGCTCCTGCCCCGCCACCGCGATTGTCGCGCCTTGCGGCGAAGTCATGATCCGCTCCGACTTGGAAAGGCCGGCGGCGGCAATGGCCTTCACCTCTCCATCCACTCGGTCGTAGAATTGCGAGCGCATTTTTTCTGTCTCCATGTTGAGCGCGATTGGGGGGATGCGCTGGCTTATTGGTCCGGATCGAAACCGGCATAGCGGCGGCCGGTCCTGAGCGTTTCCGGCAGCCGCCACCAGATCAGCGCCGCCAGCATGAAGCTCAGCGGCGCCAGCGCCATCCCGGCCGCAAGCGGCGCATGGGTGGCGACCGTCGCCACCACCAGCGGGGCGAACAGCGACACGATATGGCCGCCATGAAAGAGCGACGTGCCCATCGGCCGCAGGCGCACGGGAAAGAGTTCGGCGAAATAGCCGGCCCAGCAATTGGTGCAGGAAAGGCCGATGGCATAGCATAGCTCGATCGCCAGCAGCAGCGGCACCACCGTCGGCATGACGAGCAGCGCGGCGATGCAGACCGCCGCCAGCACGAAACCGAGCAGATTGACCCGCCGTCCATAGCGGTCGGCAATGACGCCCCAGAAGATCGTGCCGACCAATGTCCCGATGCCGTCGACGGTGACGAACAGGCCGATAATTTCCGGCGTGAACTGGCGGACATTGAGCAGATAGGTGGTGATGAAGCCGCTGTAAAATTGATAGGCGCTGAAATTCAGCCCGGCGAGCAGGATGCAGGCGATCGTCAGCCGCGCCCGTCGCCCGGCAAACATCTCCTTCCACTGGCCGCGCGTGCGGTTTTCCGCGTCGGATTGCTCCTCATTGCCGAACACCTGAAACTGGCGGTCGTCCGGCAGGAACAACAGCGTCAGCACGACCGCGATCAGGGGCAGCAAAGCGCCGATGCCGACCAGATTGCGCCACCCCGCGGCGCTGGCGCCGATGGTCGCGCCCAGCGTGCCGAGCGTCAGCAGCGAGACGGAGAACATCGCCATATTGATCGACAGCAGCCGCCCGCGCAGCCGCGGCGGAAAGACGTTGGCGAGCATGGTGATGGACGAGATATAGCAGGCGGGCAGCACGAGGCCCACGACCGCGCGCGTCGCTGCCCAGGCGGCGAAATCCTCAACCCAGAGGTTCGCAACGGTGCAGAGCGTCAGGATCAGGCTGGCCATCGCAAGGACGGTGCGCGATCCATAACGCGCAATGACCGGCGGCACGGCGAACGACCCCACCAGCACGCCGGAAGATTGCGCGGTGTAGAGCAGCGCCGTTTCCCGGAGCGTCATGCCGGCATCGCGGACCAGAAAGGGCCGGACATAGTCGATGAGAATGAAGTTGTAATTATAGGCGAGGCTGGCCAGCAGCATCACCGCATAGATGGAAAATTGCTCGGTGCGGGTGAGCGTATCCGCGCGCCGCAACGCGGCATTCAGGGCGGTCATCGCGCGGCCTCCACTATTTCGACGCCGAAGCGGTCCAGCGTGACGCTGCGGGCAAGCTGCCCATCGAGCAGGCGGCGCATCGGTGCGGGCAGCGGCACGTCGACGCTCTTGTCGCTCCAGTTCACCAGCACGATGAGGCGGCGGTCATCCTTGGCCCGGGCCATGGCTTCGACACCGGCGGGGCGTTCGCCAAGGAGCGGACGCGCGCCCGCCTGCGCCGCCGCCCATTGCGCAACCCTGTCGAGCGCAGGGGCGTCGAGCCAGGCGGCGACATAGGTGACGCGGCCCTTGCCCACCTTGCGGCTGACGACCGCGGGCGCACCGTCGAGCCAGCCGCCCGGATGGCGATAGGTCAGCAGCGTGTCGAGCGGCGCTTCGGGCACGATCCGTTCCGCCCAGATCGAGGCTTTGGCCGAACCCAGACGTCCCGACAGGTCGACCGGCTCGGCCGGCACCTCATAATGGTCTATGCGGGCGCCGAGCAGTTTTTCGAACGCGCCGACCGGCCGCACCCTGAGCTGGGTGTCGCGCCCGCCTGCGCGCGGCCCGATCAGCAGATGCCCGCCCTTGCGCACATAGTCGGTGAGGGCGGCAATCTCCGCATCGTCCACCATCGGAAGGTTGGGCGCAACGACCAGGCGATAGCGTGCCAGATTGTCCGGCCTGCGCAGGACGTCGATCCCCTCGACATGCGGGGCGACCGCGCGGTGGAAGTCGACATATAAGGTCCAGGGATCATAATCGACGGTCAGCGGCTCGCGCTTGATGGCCCAGCGATTGGGATAATCATGCAGCATCGCGACATCCGCCACCGGCACGCTGCCGCGCAAGGCCGGCCATAGTCGGGCGATCTCCTTGCCGGCCTGCGCGATCTCCGCAAAGGGCGGGCGCGGGCGCCGGGCCAGGTCGACCAGCGAGCCATGGAGCGGCTCGTTTCCGCCCGGCGGCGTCATCCAGGGCCAGAAGGAATAGGAATCCGCGCCATGGCCGATCGCCTGCCACATCATCGCCCGCACCTGCCCGGGCGGCGCCGCATAGTTGCGGTCGGCATAGATGATGTTGGAGGGCGTCGCCTCTATGATCCAGGGATTGCGGCCGAGGAAGCCGCGATACAGGTCATGCAGCATCGCGCCTTCGGCCGGGTCGAGCCGGGGCTGTTCGAAATACCAGTCCCATCCGACGACATCGAGATCCTGCGCCGGCACGGAAAAGTCGAACTCGTCATATTTGGCGACGAAGTTGGTCGTGACGATCTTGTCGGCGGACAGATGCGGGCGCAGCGCCGCAATCTGATTGGCCTGATAGTCGCGCCATGTGTCGCTCAGGAAGCGCAGCCAGTCGAGCCGCATCGGCGGATTGGCATATTTGGGATCGGGTATGCCGATCTGATCCCATTGCTCATAGGCGCGGCTCCAATAGACGGTGAACCATTCGCTGTTCAGCCGGTCGATCGTGCCATATTTCTTTGCCAGCCATTGATGAAAGGCCTGAAGGGTCGACGCGTCATGGCTCTCGCGCCCATATTCATTGTCGATCTGAAAGCCGATCAGGGCGGGGTTGCGGCCAAACCGTTCGGCCAGCTTGGCGGCGATCTGCCGGGCCTTGAGCCGATAGGTCGGGCTGGTGACGGAGAAATGGCGGCGTCCGCCATGTTCGGCTCGGCGCCCGTCCGCTTCGACCAGCAGCACGTCGGGATAGCGGCTCGTCAGCCAGGCCGGCGGCGCTGCCGTCGGGGTGCCCAGAAGCACCTTCATCCCATGCGCCCGCGCCCGGGCAATGGCGCGGTCCAGCCAGTCCAGCGCATAATGCCCCTCGACCGGCTCGAGCCGCTCCCAGGCGAATTCGCCAATCCGCACATAGGTGATGCCGGCCGTCCGCATCAGTGCGAGATCCGCGTCCCAGCTCGCCTCCGGCACCCATTCGGGATACCAGGACACGCCGAGCAGAAATTGCTCCGGCGGCTGCGGCGCGGGAGGTGCGGCCGCGACACTCCCGATCGACAGGATCGTCGCGGCCAGCAGGGCGGCAAGGCCGCCCCTCATTCTGTGCCAGGCGCCGCTCACCGCGTGCGAACGCTCAGCCTGATCCCGTAGAAGCGGGGCGGGCCGTAGCTGGTGAGCAGCGATTGCGAGCCGAAGGCGCCATAGTTGAGCAGCGCCTTGTTGGTGAGGTTGGTGACGAACGCCTGCACCCCGAACCGCTCATCTTCCGAACGCCAGCCGAGCGACGCATCGACCAGGGCATAGGCGTCCTGCCGATCGATCGGGGTGTTATAGTCGGTATTATAATAATGGGACGAGATGGTCGCATTGGCCTGCGGCGTGATGGTGCCGAAGCCGGGCACCACAATGTCATAGGAGGCGCCGACCGTGAATTTCGAGCTGGGCGTGCGCGGGATCTGATTGCCCTTCAGATCCTGAAGCGCATTGGGATAGAAGCGCGACGGCCGGCCGAAATAGGAAAAATCGGTGAATTTCGCATTGGTAAGCGCCGCCGTGGCATTGAGCATCAATTCCGGTACCGGCTTCCAGATCGCCTCCGCCTCCACGCCATAGGCCCGCGCCGAACCCGCGTTCAGGACGGCCGAGATGACCGACGTGCTGGGTGCGGGTAGTGGGAACTGGCTCTGAATCTGGAGATTGTCGAAATCATTATAATAGGCCGAGAGGTTGAGCTGTACCCGACCATCGGCGAAGCGGTTCTTGGAGCCGATTTCATAGGCGGTGACCGTCTCCACATCGAAGGTCGGCGACAGGCCCGGCACCGTGAGCGCCGCGACATTGAACCCGCCCGAACGGAAGCCGGTGGAGATGGTGGCATAGAGCATATTGCCGGGCTGGATGAAATAATCGGCACCCAGCCGCCAGGTGAACTTCTTGAACTTCTCGCTGTCCTTGGCCGTGCCATAATCGTCGAAGGTGTCGAAAGACTGGGCGTCGATGCCCTTGTCATCGACGGTATAGCGCCCGCCGGCGGTCAGGCGCAGCTTGTCGGACACATGATAGGAAGCCTGCGCATAGGCCGCGTAGGAGTCTGTGCTGAGATTATTGGGCGCGAAGAAATCATAGCCGGGCGAGAAGAGGGAGAAGCGATCGAAATAGCGGTCGCGGAAATAATAAAGCCCCGCCACCCATTGCAGCGGCTTGCTGCTTTCGCTGCCGATCTGAAATTCCTGGGTGAAGGTCGTCGTATTGCGATCCTGCGTATATTCGGTGTCCGGCGACCCGATGGCGAGGCCGGTATTGCTGAGATATTTGAAATCCTGCCAGCTGGTGATCGACCGCAGGAAGATCGTGTCGTTGGACCAGCGCAGCTGGCCATTGACGGCATATTCGTCCAGCCGCGCGCGCGGCGTGAAGGCCGATTCCCACTGATAGGGGCCGGTGGAAAGCTGCTGCCCGACATCGATCCCGTTGATATCAGCCACGCCATCCTTTTCCGCGATGTAGAAGGGCAAGGGCGTTCCGGTGAGGCTGCCCAGGCCGGTGGCCAGATCGACGATCAGACCGCCCTGCTTATAGCCATAGGCGCCCGCGCCGGTGCCGCCCTCCTGCCAATAGGTGCCGCGCAGGATGAATTCGAAATTCTCGTCCGGCGCCCAGCGGAGCGTTCCGCGCACATAGCGGGTGCGGCGGTCGAAAATATCGTTGCCGGGCACGGCCACATTGTCGACGATGGCGTCGCGATCCTCGTAAAGGCCGGCGATGCGGATGCCGAATGTGTCGCTGAGCGGCAGGCTGATGAAGCCCTTCGCCTGAATGCGGTCATAATTGCCGTAGATGAAGTCGGCCGATGCTTCGGTGTCCGCGCCCGGCAGCGCGTTGACGACCGAAATCGCACCGCCGAAAGTGTTGCGGCCAAATAGCGTGCCCTGCGGGCCGCGCGCCACTTCGACCCGGGCGACGTCGACGAAGGGCTGCGACGCCTGTACGGCGAGGCTCTGATAGACATCGTCGACATAATAGCCGACGGTGGTGTCGCCATTGCCGTCCACCGCGTCGGTGCGCACGCCGCGAATGCCGGGGCGCGTATCGAAGCCGGACTGGCCGAAGCTGAAACCCGGGGTAAATTGTTCAAGCCGGCTGAGGTCGCGCGTATCGCTCTTGGTCAGCGCGTCCTGATCGAAGGCGGAAATGGCGATCGGCACATCCTGAAGCCGTTCGGCCCGACGCTGCGCCGTGACGACGATTTCCTGAATGCTGGCCCGATCGACGGCGCCGTCCGCCGGCGCGCCGCCGGACTGGTCCTGCTGCGCCGCGAGCGCGGGGGCGGTCATCGAGGAACAGGCGATAAGTGCGGCGATAAGCGTCTTGCGCATTGTTAATCCCTCCCATTGCGCCGGCCATGCCGGCTTATTCATACCGGCTTGTTCAGATCGGCTCACTGGCCAAGATTTGCTGCAACAGATCGAATTCGTTGAACATCATCCATTCTTCACGAACCAACCCGTCCTTGATCCGGTGCTGCGTAATCCCCCACAGCCGGATCTGGCGGCCGGTGGGCGCGCCATAGACGCCGAAGCCCCGATGAGTGCCGACCGCGCTCCAGCGGACCGACGTCATATAGCCGTCCGCCTCATTGCCCATCCAATAGACTTCATCGACCTTGAGCGCGATGTCCGGGAACATGGCGATGAGGCTGAGGATGAAGGCTTTATAGGGCGACAGGCCGCGCAGCTCGCGATCGGTGGGGCCGTGGAAGATGAGATTGCTGTCGTACAGCCGGTCATAGGCCGCCATGTTCCGCCAGTTCCAGGCATTGTGGAAGGCATAGCTCAGTTCCTCGGCAATATCGAAGCCGCCGCTAGGTGCGGGCAAGCGACGCGGCTTGCCCTGGCCGGCGAGCCGGGTCGGCTCGGTCGGGACCAGCTTGGGCGCCCCTTCCCTGACGCGGGCGTCGCCAAACTCGCGCGCCTTGTCGAACAGGTTGAGGCCCAGCTGCTGGAGCATGCTGGACTGGTTATAGATCACCCATTCTTCGAAAATTTCATTATCCTGGGCAAGGCAGTTGGCGATGCACCAGACGTTGATCCGGCGGCCGGTCGGCGGACCGAAGCGGCTATAGCCGGTGTTCGTGCCGGTGATGACCGTGCGGTGCGAGGTGAAGAAACCGCTGTCCTCGTCGCCGGCCCAGACGACTTCGTCGGCATAAAGCCGGATGTCGGGGAAGGCCGAGACGGTATGCACGGTATCGGCGACGATCTTGTCCCGGCCATATTGCAGCCCGGCATCATCGGTCACGCGGCAATTATGGCGATAGGTATCGTAGATATAACCGATATCCTTCTCTTCCCAGATACGGTGGGTGATCCGGACGATATAGTCGATGATATCGGTATATTGCGCCTCGAAGCCGCGCATCGGATGGCGGCGCTGCGCCGAAGGGACGCTCAGCAAACGGTCGGTGCCGCCGCGAACGGAGTCCTGCAAGGAGATGGAATAGTCGGACGGCATGGCGGAACGCGGCAGCCGCAGGCCGGACGCCGCATCGGCGCCGTTGCTGAGGCGGGCGTCGGGGCGTGACGCCTTGCGATTGTCGCCTTCAGCACCGGCATCCTTGACGCGCTCCACGGGCAACGTCGCCGCCCCTGCCCCTTTCACTGCTCCACTCTCCGTAGCCGCCATGTTATTTTCTCCCTAATCTGGAGAATTATGAAAACATGATTCGCCGGCCGGCGCAAGACATTCTGACAAAGGTCAGCCAGCTGGAGGCAGGAAAGCAGGCGCACCACGCTCTATCTCTCTTCAATAGCGCCAGAAATCGGCGCTTGACCCCGCAATGTTTTTCGCCAATTCTGGGAGAATATCGCCGGGCGCTGATGAGTGAAGCGCCAGCTAGAGGGAGATGGTGATGAAAATGCATGACCCGGCTGCGACCAAGCAGCGCATGAGAAGCGGCCTGCAGCGGCTTGCCCGCGCGGACGCCGCTACATTGCCGGATGTCGCCCGGGACTTGTTCAGCGCCGACACCACATATCTGTGCGGTCATCCGGTGAACCAGTTGAACGGCGTCGAGCAGCTGATCGAACGCCATCTGCTTCCCATGAAAGTCGCCATGCCCGACCTGGAGCGCCGCGACGATATCTTCATGGGCGGCCATTATGCCGATCATGACTGGGTCTGCGCCACCGGCTATTATTATGGCACGCTGAAAAAGGAATGGATGGGCCTGCCTCCCACCGACAACTGGCTTTATGTGCGGTTCGGCGAGTTCTACAAGCTCAGGGACGGCAAGATCATCGACAGCTATGTGATGTTCGACCTGATCGACATCTTCCGGCAGCTGAACTGCAATCCCCTGCCCCGGGCGCTCGGGATCGAAACGCTATGCCCCGGCCCGGCGGAGCAGGACGGCCTGCTGCTTGCGCTTCAGGATCGGGCGGAAACCGATCGCAGCCTGGCGCTGGTCGAAAGCATGATTTTCGATGGCATGCAGGGGTTTGACGGGGTCGATCATGACAGCATGCGCTTTCCCGATTATTTCATCGAGGACATGATGTGGTACGGCCCCGGCGGGATCGGTACGACGCGCGGGCTGGACGGCTTCATGCGCTATCATGAAATTCCGTTCAACGAGGCCTGGCCCGATTTCAAGGGCGGCAATCACAAGGCGCGTTTCGCCGATGGGCTGTTCGTTGCCTCGACCGGCTGGCCCAGCATCCACGGCACCCATAGCGGGAGCGGCTGGCTGGGCCTGGAGGCCACGAACAAGCCGATCACCATCCGCGTCATGGACTGGTGGCGCCGCGATGGCGCGCTGTTGGGCGAAAACTGGATCTTCATCGACATGCCCGACCTGTTTCTCCAGCTCGGGCGCGATCTGCTGGCGGAGGCGCAGGCGATCGCCCGCCGCTGATCAGCTGGCGCGCGCTTTCCGGCCGGAGGTCCCCTTGCGCACCGGCCGGACGAAGCGCGCGGTCCGCCCCTCGACCAGTTCGCCACCGAACAACCGGATTTCGATGGGCCGGTCGGGATCCTCGATCCGGCGCAGCAACTGCTCGACCGCCGCCGACGCCATCACCGCCAGCGGCTGGCGCATCGTGGTCAGTTCGTAGGAGGGCAGGCGCGCGGTGTCGGTGCCGTCGATGCCGACGATGGACAGGTCGCGGGGAATACGGACCTGAAGCGCGCGCGCCCGATCCAGAGCGCCGATCGCCATGGCGTCATTCGCGGCGATGATGGCGGAGGGCCGCGGTTTCATCCGGGCGAACAGATCGTCCAGCGCGGCGGCGCCGCTGGCATAGCTATAATTGCCTTCCGCCGTTTCGATGGCCAGCGCCCGACTGCGCTTGAGCGCATCGATCGCGCCCGCCACCCGCTCCAGCCCTACGAGCGAGTCCGCCGGCGAGGAGATGATGCCGAACCGCCGATGCCCACCCTCCAGCAGCAGCATCGCCAGCATATGGCCGCAGGCGGCATGATCGCAGCTGACGGAATCGACGGTCGGCCCCTGGGCATGGCAATTATAGAGGAGCAGCGGCACGCTGTGCCGGCTGGCAAGGGCAAGCTCCCGCTCCGACGGGCGAGCGGCGGCGATGATGCCGGCGACCCCGAGCTGCGAGGCGCGCTCCATGGCGTCGTCGACATCGCCTTCCTTGTCGATGACCAGCACGATGACATGGATGCCGCGAAGCTCCAGATCCCGCACAAGCTCCGGGAACAGCTCGGGATAGGCGAGGATGGTGGCGCGGGCGATGATGAGCGCCACCAGCAAGTTCGGCGCGCTCACCGCCATGGACGGGCCAACGGCAAGCGCGGCGTTATCGGTCCCGATGCTAGGCGTGGGACCGGAGGCGGACATGGCTGGGGCGGCGCTTGGATGATGAGCATATCATCGGCGACAGTACATCCATTCTCCAGAAATTGGAAAAAAATTCGGATGTTGTGCATAAGCGGGAGGCGCATCCCTAACCCGTCAGACCGTCACCAGCCGAAAATATAGCGTTCCCGCCGCACATCCGCGCCGCCGCGCAGGGTGCCGCTGCCCGGCGTCACCCCGACCGCAACGATGCCGGTGGAGACGCCGAACGGCCCCAGCACATCGAGCTTGTGGCCGCGCGCCGCCAGATCGTCGCGCACGGCAGGCGCCACCCTCTCCTCCACCTCCAGCACGCCCGGATCATGCTTCTTGATCGCGAAGGAATTGTGGAAATGGCTGGAGTTGATGCGGGGGGCCTCAATCGCGGCCTGTAGCGGCTGGCCATGGGCAAGGACGCGCAGCAGCACATTCATGATCTGCTGGTCCTGATTGTCCCCGCCCGGCGTGCCGATCGCCAGAAAGGGCGCACCATCCTTCATCACGATGCACGGCGACAGGGTGGTGCGCGGCCGCTTGCCGGGAACCAGCACATTGGGGCTTTCGGGATCGAGATCGAAGACGGTCAGCCGGTTGCTCATCGGCACGCCGGTATCGCCGGGAATATAGGCGCCGCCCAGCATCCAGCCGGAACTGGGGGTGCAGCTGAACAGATTGCCGTCGCGGTCCACCACCTCGATCGCGGTGGTGTCGGCGGTGGGTCGCGGCGGCGCGCTGAGCTGGTGCGGCAGGAAGCGCGGCGTGGTGCGCGGCGCGCCTTCATAGGCCCAGGGGTCGCCATAGCGATGCTCCAGCGAGGCGCGGCCGCCAATCTCCCTCGCCCGTGCGGCGGCATAGTCTTTCGACAACAGCCCCTTCATCGGCACGGTCGCGACATCGGGATCGCCGAAATACATGTTGCGATCGTCGAAGGCGAGCTTGATCGATTCCGCCATGATGTGGAGATAGTCGGCCGAGTCCGGCGCCAGCGAAGCGATGCCGGCCGCTTCGGCTATGTTGAGCGCCATCAGCATGGCCGGCCCCTGGCTCCAGAAACCGCCCTTGCAGATGTCATAGCCCAGAATGCGGCTGGTTGTCGGCGCTTCGATCCGCCCCTCATAGCCGGCAAGATCCTCATAGCGCATCAGGCCGCCATCCCGCTCCATCGCCGCGCCGATGCGCCGGGCGATGTCGCCCTTGTAGAAGGCGTCGCGCCCGGCCTGAATGGCGGCGTTGCGATCTTTCTTCTTGGCGAAGGCGGCGGCATCGGCGTCGGCGATGATCCGCATGGTGCGCGCCAGATTGGGCTGGCGGAAGATCTCGCCGGTCTTGGGCGGCTGTCCACCGGGATAATAAGCGGCATAGGCATCCGCCCATTTCGATGTCGCTTTCTGCTGACTGACGAAGATTTCGGCCAGGAAGTTATACATGACGAAGCCGTCAGCCAGTTCGATGGCGGGCTGCATCACCTGATGCAGGGTCATGGTGCCGTTGAGTTGCAGCGCGAGTGCCATCGCGTCCACCATCGCCGGGATGGTCCCGCCGCTCGGGCCGTTGCCGGGGATGACGCCGGCCGCCTTGAAGCGGTCGGGCGTGGCCAGTTCGGGGGCGGTCCCCTGCCCATTGACGACGGAGACTTTCTTGCGCCGGGCGTCATAGATGATGGTGGGCGCTTCGCCGCCAAAGCCGAAATGGGAGATTTCGGTGACGGCGGCGGCGAAGACCGCGGCGACGCCCGCGTCGGTCGCATTGCCGCCCGCCATCAGGATGCGGGTGCCCGCCGCCACGGCATAATGACGCCCGGCCGCGACGATGCCGAAATTGCCGACAATCTCCGGCCGCAGGGTTTCGCCCGCGCTGACCAGACGTGTCGGCTCGATCGCGGCTTTGGCTTTCGCCTCCTGCGCGGAGGCGGCGCTGTCCAGTCCAATGGCGGCCGCGCCCGTAAAAGCGAGGGCCGCAAGATCGCGGCGCGAAACGCCATGGTCGGACTTGTCGGTCATGATGTGAGATCCCCTGTTCACAACGTCCAGCGACCGGCGACCCGCGTGAAAAGCATCGGCTTGATCGCTCGACATTTACGACGCGCAGACAATGTCCCCCATCCCGGCCAATGTCCAAGTCAGATTTAAAAAATTTGCGCCGGGATGGAATAGGCGCAGCGTGGCGGTCGTATGGGGCTGATGCGCTCCCTGTCCACGCATGCCCGCTTCACCCTTCGTTCGTTCGCGACCCTGTAGAAAGATCCCATGCCGCTTACTGACGCGATCCTGCTCGGGCTGTTGCAGGGGCTGACCGAATTTCTGCCCATTTCCTCCAGCGCGCATCTGCGTATCGCCGGCGCCCTGATGGGGAGCGGCGATCCCGGAGCGGCCTTCACGGCCGTGGTCCAGATCGGCACGGAGGCGGCGGTGCTGCTCTATTTCCGGCACGACATCTGGCGGATCGCGACGGGCTGGCTGGCCGCGCTGGCAGGCAGGGGGCCTGCGGACAATGTCGATGCGCGGCTCGGCTGGCTCATCATCCTGGGCACGCTGCCGATCGCGATCCTGGGATTGCTGTTCAAGGACGCGATCGAAACCAGCCTGCGCGACCTGCGCCTGACGGCCGCGATGCTGATCGGGTTCGGCCTGCTGCTGGGCCTTGCCGACCGTGTGGGTGCGCGGCGGCGGCTCCTGACGGGCATGGGCTGGCGCGACGGGCTGTTGCTGGGCTTTGCGCAGGCGATGGCGCTGATCCCCGGCGTGTCGCGGTCGGGCGGGACGATCAGCGCCGCCTTGCTGCTTGGCTATACGCGCGAAGCGGCGGCGCGCTACGCCTTCCTGCTGGCAGTTCCGGCGGTGCTGGCATCGGGCTTTTTCGAGCTGGCGATGCATTGGGACATGCTGGCGCAGACGGCCGCGCTGCCGTTGACGGTTGCGACGCTGACGGCTTTTTTCAGCGGCTATGGCGTCATCATGCTTTTCCTGCGTTTCATCTCTACGCACAGCTACGCCCCCTTCGTCTATTATCGCATCCTGCTGGGGACGGCGCTGCTCGGGGCTATCGGCCTGAACGTCATAGCTGTCGGTTGAGCGGAGGACAAAAGACCGGTTTTGGAAGAGTTTGTCAGCAGAGCCACGGCCATCATCGCCGTTCATGGGGCATGGGCAGGGCCGGTCATCGGCCTGCTCGCGTTCGGCGAATCTCTGGCGGTGATCGGCATCTTCATCCCTGCGACGACGGTGATGATCGCCATCGGCGGGCTGATCGGCACGGGCACGCTCGATCCGCTGCCGATCATCGCCTGGGCCGTAGCGGGGTCGATCGCGGGCGATTGGGTGTCCTTCTGGGCCGGGCGCCGGATCGGCCCGTCCGTCTATCGCCGCTGGCCGCTTAACCGGCACCGGACGATGGTGGCGCAGGCCCGGCTTTTCTTTCGCCGCTATGGCTTCCTCGCCGTCTTTTTCGGTCGCTTTCTGGGGCCGGTGCGGGCGACGGTGCCGCTGGTCGCGGGCGTGATGGACATGGCCAAGAAACCCTTCCAGCTGGCCAACATCCTGTCGGCCCTGCTGTGGGTGCCGCTGATGTTCGCGCCGGGCTATCTGGCGGCCAGCCGCATGGGGCCGGACATGCAGTTCACCGAACGCCATCTGCTGGGCTTTGCCTTCGCCATGATGCTGCTGAGCTTCGGCGCGACATGGATGAGCACGCGCATATTGGGCGGGCGGCGCGCGCGCAGGCGGCGTAGAAAGCCGTAAAAACAAGCCTGTTTCACTCTGGCCTGATCGGCTCTTCCATGTCAGGAACGGGGCCTCGCTGAGCCGGACCGGGAAGAATGTTGCACCACCGATGCGCTTGAACAGGCTGACCCCGCTACTGTGCCTGGCTCTCGCAAATTGTGCGACGCCCCTGCCCTATCGCAGCATGAGCTGTGACGAGGTGCCGCCGATCGACAGCATCATCGTGCCGGGCACCGAACGTCATGTCGCCTTGCTGTCGGTCCTGACCTATAATGTGGAGGGGCTGGGCTGGCCTGCGCGCTCCGGCCGGGCCGATGAACTGCGCCGGATCGGCGAGCATCTTGCCGCGCTGCGCGCCACCGGAACCGCGCCGGACATCGTTCTGGTGCAGGAGATGTTCAGCGGTCCGGCCAAGCGGGCGCTGCTCGCCAGCGGCTATCCGGCGATCCGGTCCGGCCCCAAGCGCACGGCGCGCGCGCCACGCAGCGACGCCGCCCCCCTGCCCGGCAAGGCAAGCATCGCGCGCGGGGAGGTCGGCCTGCATCTGACCGGCAGCGGCCTTGCCATCGCTTCGCGCTTTCCGGTGCAGATGACGCGCAGCCGCCCCTATGACCGACGCTCCTGCGCCGGGATCGACTGTCTGGCGAACAAGGGGATCATGCTGGCGCGGGTGACGATCCCCGGCGTGCCGACGCCGATCGACATCTTCAATACGCATATGAACTCGCGCAGCGCGTCGCGCGCGCCCGTCGAGCGCAACCGGGCGGCGCATGCGCGGCAGGCAAGGGAAGCGTCCCAGTTCATCGAGGAGAGCCGCGATCCGGACAATCCGGTGATCTTCGGCGGCGACTTCAACATGCGCCACGCGCTGCTGCGCTGGGAGAATTTCAGCCGGCGCCAGTCCCTCCGCCTCGTGCATCACGCCTGTCTGGAGCCGGCATCGCCCTGCGAAATCCGCATGTCCTGGGACGGCGATGCGCCCTGGGTCGATACGCAGGACCTGCAATTTTTCGACAGCGGATCGCAGGTGAGGATCGAGCCGGTGCGGGTGGAAAGCCTGTTCGATGGCGGGCCGAACGGGCCGGTCCTGTCGGACCATGACGGTTTCAAGGTCACCTATCGGCTAAGCTGGCCCGCCGGGGCGACCAGCAGCGCGTCCGTTTCGGCGTCCTGCGAAAATAGGTGAAGACGTCCCCGGAATAAGGAGCGGATGGCAGGCGTAAGCCCGTCATCATGACCCAATGCGCAGCCCAAGCGATCCGCCTGCCCGACCCTCCCCCGATTTCTCTGGCGACCGCCAGACCGCTCAAAATTGCTCTATTCTCAGGCAATTATGATTGTGTGCGCGATGGCGCCAATCAGGCGCTCAATCGCCTCGTCGCCTATCTCGAGACCGTACGCGAGGCCGAGGTCCGCATCTATTCGCCGCGCGCGCGTCAGCCCGCCTTCGCGTCCGTCGGCGATATTCGCGCCGTCCCGTCGCTCAGCCTGCCGGGCCGGCCGGAATATCGGCTGGCGCTGGGCCTGACCCGCACCGTCCGCGCCGATCTGGACCAGTTCCGCCCCGATGTCGTGCATCTGTCCGCGCCCGACCTTCTTGGCTGGCAGGCGCTGAACCATGCACAGCGGCGCGGCATCCCCGTCGTCGCCAGCCTCCATACGCGCTTTGAAACCTATGCCGATTATTATCGCCTGTCCTTCCTGCGGGGCGGGATAGAGGCGTGGCTCGACCGCTTCTATGGCCGTTGCGACCGCATCCTCGCGCCCACCGCGCCGATCGCGGCGGATCTGGCGCGGGTGCATGGCAGCGATCGGGTGGCGATCTGGGGACGCGGGGTGGATCGCGCGCGCTTTCATCCGCGGCTGCGCTGCGAACAGACGCGCGCGCGGCTGGGCTATGATGCCGAAGATGTGGTGCCGCTCTTCTTCGGCCGGCTGGTGCATGAGAAGGGGCTGGACCTGTTCGCCCGGAGCATCGCCTTGCTGCGGGAGCGTGGGCATCGGGTGCGGCCGTTGATCGTCGGCGACGGGCCAGCGCGGACCTGGCTGGCCCGGCACCTTCCCAATGCGACCTTCGCCGGTCATCTGGAAGGCGAAGCACTGGGCCGCACCGTGGCCAGTTCCGACCTGCTGCTCAACCCCAGCGTGACGGAGGCGTTCGGCAACGTCAATTTGGAGGCGCTGGCGAGCGGCCTGCCGGTGGTGTCCGCCGACGTGCCGAGCGCGGCCGCGCTGGTCACGCACGGCCGCACCGGGCTGCTGGTGCCGGCCAAGGATGCGATCGCCTATGCCGATGCGGTGGAAAGCCTGATCGGCGATCCCGTGCGGCGGCGATGGATGGGCAGCATGGCCAGCGCCGTCGCGGACCGCTATGGCTGGGACGATGTCCTCTCCAGCGTCCATGCCTGCTACCGCGACTGTCTGGTCGCGCCCGTGCCGCGCCCGGTGGCGGCGGAGGTGATGGCATGCGCTGGCTGAAGGGTGATGGCGGGGCCGACATGGCCGACGATCTTCAGGCGATGCGCCGCTATGCCCGGTCGCTGGCGCGCGATCATCAGGATGCCGACGATGTCGTGCAGGACGCGCTCGTCCGCGCCATGGAGCGGCACCAGACATTCGAGGTGACGCGCAGCCGGCGGCGCTGGCTACTGGCCATCGTCCATAATGTCTTCATCTCGGCACGACGGCGGCAAGCGGCGGAGGCGCGGCGCAACGACCGCTTTGCCGAAACGATGATGGCGCATGTCGAGCCGGAGCAGGATGAACGGGTGCGGCTCGGCCAGATCGCCCAGGCCTTTGCCGCCCTGCCCGACCATTATCGCGCGGTGCTCCACCTCGTCGCGATCGAAGGGTTGAGCTATCAGGAGGCGGCCGATGTGCTGGGCGTGCCGATCGGCACCATCATGTCGCGCCTGTCGCGCGCCCGCGCCAGCCTGCGGTCCCACGAAGCGCCGGCGGACGGCATATTGGCGGGCGGAGCGACGCTGCGCCTGGTAGGAGGACGGGATGAGTGACCAGCCCAGCGACATCGATCTGAACGCCTATGTCGACGACCAGTTGGACGAAGACGCGCGCTTCGCGGTGGAAACCCACCTGTCGAACAACCCGCAGCTGGCGGCGCAGGTGATGGGCGACCTCAGCACGCGCACCGGCCTGCGCCTCCTGTCGCGATCGGCCGAGCCGGCGCCGGGACCGTTGCGGCGGCGCGGC
>DAMDPH010000016.1:0-9602 GCA_032082785.1 Sphingobium sp.
GGCGGCGGCGGCGGCGGTTTCCGTGGCGGCGGCGGCGGTGGTCGCGGCATGCCCGCGCAGGTCGTCGGCGAAGGCAAGGGCGTCGTAAAATTCTTCAACGGTCAGAAGGGCTTCGGCTTCATCGTCCGTGATGATGGTGGCGAAGATGTGTTCGTGCACATCAGCGCTGTGGAGCAGGCCGGCCTGACGGGCCTGGCCGAGGGTCAGCCGCTCGGCTTCACCCTGGTCGATCGTGGCGGCAAGGTGTCGGCCACCGATCTGGTGATCGACGGCGAACCGCTTCCCGTCACCGATCGCGCGCCCCCGCGCGAACCGCGTGCGGCTCCGGGTGGCTTCGGTGGCGCCGAGCGTGGCCCGCAGCGTCAGCTGACCGGTGAGCGCGCCAGCGGCACGGTGAAATTCTTCAACGCGATGAAGGGCTTCGGCTTCATTCAGCGCGATGATGGCCAGCCCGATGCCTTCGTGCACATCAGCGCCGTCGAACGCGCCGGCATGAGCGCCCTCAATGAGGGCGACCGGCTCGACTTCGAGCTGGAGGTGGATCGTCGCGGCAAATATGCTGCGGTCAATCTGCAGTCCAAAGCCGAATAAGACAAAGCCCGGTCGCCGCCGGGTTTTGCGGAAAAAGGAGTCGCCTGCCCGGCGGCTCCTTTTTTCATGTCCGGAGTCGGGAGTGGCGTGGCAGGAAGCGGGCCTGAACGGGGCGGCTTCGCTGCGCAATATCTGGATCGCCGCTCCTTCCGTTTGCCCTTAGCCGGGCTGTTCTTCGTCAAGGCGAGGGCAGGGCTTCGCCAAGCGCAGCCCGACCGGATCTATTCGAAGCTATACGCCCGCGTGCCTCCTTCGGACCAATTTCCCGTACCTCCGTGCGCGCCATTCACCGCCGAAACTCGGGTCGATTCGCAGCGACGGGAGTGATCCGCCGTCCATTTCCCTCCATCCTGTTGTTCGGCAGCGCAGGCTCTGTTTTCGGGCATGTCGAGGCGCTTCGGAGTCGCTCGCTGCATCGCGACGGTCAGGGTCGCATGCCGAGCACCCGATTCGCGGATCATGGGACAAGCCGCGCCAGCTTGCCTTCCGCATCTGCCGCGCCCCAGCCGGCCTCGTCGCCGGCGCGCGGGTCGCCATTGCGCGGGGGAGCAACTCCGACGCCGCAGGTTGATTGACAGCCGCTAAAGTGCTGAGATTGCGACTGCACTTTATGCAATCGGCCTGCCGCCCTTCGCATTTGCACCTAGTTGGCCGATGCGACAAAAGGGCGGTGCCTTTCAGGCATCCTCTCCTAAAAACTTTTCGGGCTGGTCTTCGGATCAGCCCTTTTTTTTCGGGCTGCTTTCCGCTACGGAAAGGCACCGTTGAGGCGCTGTCACATCATCTCTGGAGAGGGGCCGCCGGTAAGACCGGCATGGCGACGAGACGGCAAGGGGGATGGAGCGCAGCGATGCAGCTCTCCCCCTTCTTTTTTACCGATCGGCTCAGCGTGCCGCAGCTGCGGCATATAGAGGGAAGCGCCCGACAGTGCCGGGCGCTTCGTCAGGACGTCAGGCGGCGACGCTGTCCATATCCTCGCCATAGCCGACGATCGTCGCCACTTCCGCCCGGTCCCCCAGCACCACGCCGATGCGCTGGTGCAGTCCGGTCGGCGCAATGTCCATGATCGGCGTGAAACCGTCGCTCGCCGCGCCGCCCGCCTGCTCGATCAGATAGCTCATCGGATTGGCTTCATACATCAGCCGCAGCTTGGCCTTGCCCGCTGTACGATGGTCATAGGGGTAGAGGAAGACGCCGCCACGCTTGAGGATGCGATGCACGTCCGCGACCATGGAGGCGGTCCAGCGCATATTATAATCCTGCCCGCACGGCCCCTGCGCGCCCTGCACCCGTTCCTCGACATAGCGTGCGACGGCAGGCGACCATTGGCGGCGGTTCGACATGTTGATGGCGAATTCGCGCGTGCCCTGCGGCATCTTCATGTCGGCGTCGGTCAGCACCCAGGCGCCCCCTTCGCGGTTGAGCGTGAATTCATAGACGCCGGTGCCGACGCTCAGCACCAGCAAGGTCTGGGGACCGTAAATGGCGTAGCCGGCGGCGACCTGCCGGCGGCCGTCTTGAAGAAAATCCTCCTCCGTCGCGTCGCGGCCCGACACATCTTCGGGCGCCTTGAGCACGGAGAAGATGGTGCCGACCGACAGGTCGACATCGATATTGCTGGACCCGTCGATCGGATCGAACAGCAGCAGATATTCGCCCTTGGGATAGCGGTTGGGGATGCGGTGGATCGTCTCCATCTCCTCCGACGCCATCGCCGCCAGATGGCCGCCCCATTCATTGGCTTCGAGCAGCAGTTCGTTGGCGATCACGTCCAGCTTCTTCTGCACCTCGCCCTGCACATTTTCGCTGTCGAGGCTGCCCAGCACTTCGCCCAGCGCGCCCTTGGCCACCGAATAGCTGATCGACTTGCAGGCGCGGGCGACGATTTCGATCAGCAGGCGCAGTTCGCCGGGCAGCACGCCCGCCTCGCGCTGCTGTTCGATCAGAAAGCGGGTGAGGGTCGTACGCTGCATGAAGGGCCTACTCGCAAGAGGGGAATATCGGCCTTCATGGCTAGGCGGGTCGGGGCGGCAAGTCCAGCCGCCAGCCGCCATTCCTCCTGCCCGGCGCGCGCTTTACCGTAGCAACGGCGGGAGAATCGCGCCTGCCTAGGGGCGAATGCCTATAGGCTCCGTCACGCGCTCAAACCCTGCGAAAGGGGTAGGGGCTGGCGCTGCGTTCATAGCCGTGCAGGTCGAGCGCGCGGGTGGCGGGCGGCAGCGCGCGATCGGGGCAGGCGGGGCGATCGCACAGATGGCAGGTGGGACCGACCTGCACCGCCGGCGCGCGTTCGACATCCAGATCGGCGAAGTGGAAGAGGCGCGGCGCATATTTGGCCTCGCAACCGATCGCAACCACCTGCCGCCCCTGGGCATCGGGCGAGGGGGCGCGCGGCAGCGCCATCGCCAGCGTGACGAAGCGGCGGCCGTCGAGCGTTTCGATCAACTGGCCGCGCACGCGCTCCGGGTCGCTCGCGGTGAGCGCATTCCAGCGCGGGCAGGTGCCGCCGAAGCGGGCGAAAGAATAAGCATCCGCCTCATAGCGTTTGGACAGCAGGCCGGCGCGGTCAATCTTGACCATGAAGAAGGGGATGCCGCGCGCGCCGCTGCGGTTGAGGCTGGTCAGGCGGTGCGCCAGCTGCTCGGCCGACACGCCGAACCGGGCGCGCAGCAGCGGCAGGTCATAGCCGCTCTGCTCGGCGGCCGCATGGAATCGGTCATAGGGCATCAGCAGCGCGGCGGCGGCCTGATTGGTGAGCGCTATGGCGGCGAGGCGGCGGCTGTCTTCGTCGGGCGGGGTCATGCGCGTGACCTGCGCGGCGATGTCGGCCGCCAGTTCCTGCGCGCACAGCTGATAGGCGAGGGCGAAGAGGCGGCCGGAGGCGGCAAGCCGCTCGCTCAGCAGCAGCCGGCGACGGTGCATGTCGAAATGACGCAGCGTGCCCGCGAGCATGTCGGTGGGCGCGAGCTGGACGCGGATGCCGTGCGCCTCTCGCAGGCGCGCCTGTATCCGGGCCTGGAGCAGGGCGGGGTCTTCGTCCATCTCCCGGGCGAGACGTTCGGCGGCAAGGTCGAGGTCGGGAAAATGATTATGGGCGCGGGCGATCGTCTCGCGCAGCCAGTCGAGGGGCGCGGTGAGCGGCGCGGGCGCGCCCGGATCGGTGCGCAGCTGGTCGGGCAGGCGGCGCAGATCGGTCAGGGCGCGGTAGAAGCGGGCGATCGCCTCGCCGATGCCGGGGTAATTTTCCGCCACGTCCAATATTTCATCGCGCGCCACGCCGATGTCGCGAACCAGTGCGTCGGACATGATTTCGCTCAACTCATTCGCCGCGCCGCCCGGATCGCCGGCGACAAAGGCGCGCACGTCAATGTCATAGCTGTCGGCGAGGCGCAGCAGCATCTGCGCGCTCATCGGCCGCTGGTTGCGCTCCAGATGGTTGAGATAGCTGGGGGATACGCCCAGCTCCTCGGCCATGCGCGTCTGGTTGATCCCCAGCTCGCGCCGTAGGACGCGCAGCCGGGGGCCGAGATAGAGTTTGCGATCCGCTGTCCTCGCCATGCAGTCATGTTGTCATGTTTTGACAGAATCACAAGATCATCTTGTGACTTGCCGACCCTGCTTTGGCTGCACAGGCGCGGCGCGGCGGCTATCCTGCCGCCATGCCCACAGCTTGGGGCGCAGCAGGAGAATGGAATATGACGACAGAGACATTGGAAAAGCCGCCGATCCAGCCGCAGCCGGCGCGGTCGCGCGCGGTCTTTTCGCCGGAAGATTTCAGCCTGATCCGCACCGCCATCGCCCATTATCTGCGCGAGGTTCAGGACAAGCCGGAATCGATCAAATATGCCAATCTCTACCACCGGCTCGGCCGGGTGAGCTGAACCGGATGCGGGGGCGCGGCGACGCCCCCGCGCCTCAGAGCCTGTTTGAGAATGCGCCTTCCGGCGCATGGCGGCACCAGCGGGCCGGTGCGGTAACGACATGCGCGAAGACGCGCATTTTCAAACAGATTTTCAGAACAGGCCGGTGAGGCCGTAGAACAGCGCGCCGATGATCGCTGCCGCCGGCAGGGTCACGACCCAGGCGACGATGATGCTGGACGCGACGTTCCAGCGCACCGCCGACAGCCGGCGCGACGCGCCGACGCCGACGATGGCGCCGGTGATGGTGTGGGTGGTCGACACCGGAATGCCCAGATGCGTCGCCATGAACAGGGTGATGGCGCCGCCCGTTTCCGCGCAGAAGCCCTGCGCCGGGCTGAGCCGGGTGATCTTCGACCCCATGGTGTGGACGATCTTCCATCCGCCCAGCAATGTGCCGAGGCCCATCGCCGCCTGGCAGGAAATCACCACCCAGAAGGGCACATGAAAGCCGCCCTCCAGCATGCCCTGCGAATAGAGCAGCACGGCGATGATCCCCATCGTCTTCTGCGCGTCATTGCCGCCATGGCCGAGCGAATAGAGCGAGGCGGACACGAGCTGGAGCCGCCGGAAGACGCGGTCCGCGCCCTGCGGCGTGAAGCGGCGGAACACCCAGGAGATGATCAGCACCAGCAATAGCGCCAGCATCAGGCCGACCGCCGGCGACAGCACGATGGCGGCGCTGGTCTTGAACACGCCCGACCAGACGACGGCGGACATCCCCGCCTTGGCCGTGCCCGCGCCCAGCAGCCCGCCGATCAGCGCATGGCTGCTCGAAGACGGGATGCCCAGCCCCCAGGTGATGAGGTTCCAGGCGATGGCCCCCATCAACGCGCCGAAAATGACGCGCGGGTCGATGATGCTGGCATCGACAATGCCCTTGCCCACCGTTTCAGCGACATGCAGGCCGAAAAAGAGGAAGGCGATGAAGTTGAAGAAGGCGGCCCAGGCGACCGCATATTGCGGCTTGAGCACCCGGGTCGACACGATGGTCGCGATACTGTTGGCGGCGTCGTGCAGTCCGTTCAAAAAGTCGAAGGCGAGGGCCACGCCGATCAGCGCGATCAGCAGCGGAAAAGCGATATGGGCTTCCATGAGGGCGGTGTCCGGCGGCGATCAGGCGTGGTCGATGACCAGGCCGGAAATCTCGTTCGCCACATCCTCGAACCGGTCGGTGACCTTTTCCAGATGGCTGTAGATTTCCCGGCCGACGATGAAGTCCATCGGATTGCCCTGGCGTGCCGCTGCATAAAGGGCCTTCAGTCCCGCTTCGTGCAGCGTGTCGGCATGGCCCTCTAACTGCACCAGCCGTTCGGTCAGCTCGTGCAGCCGCGCCGAATTCAGGCTGAGCGAGCGGAGCAGCGGCATGGCTTCGGCGGTGATGCGCGCGCATTCGACGATCAGCGCGCTCATGTCCTGCATCTGCGGCGCGAAGTCGGTCACTTCGTACAGGGCGACCGCCTTGGCCGTCTGGTTCATCTGGTCGATGGCGTCGTCCATGACGCCGATCAGCCCGGTGATGGCGCTGCGGTCGAAGGGGGTGACGAAGATGCGGCGCACGTCGAGCAGCACTTCGCGGATGACATCGTCCGCCTCATGCTCCCGATCGGAGATGGTCTGAATATGGGTGGCCATGTCCGGCCCGCCCTTGAGCAGCCGGGCGAGCGCGTCCGCGCCGGCGACGAGCGTCGTCGCATGCTCCTCAAATTGGTCGAAGAAACGCCCCTGCTTGGGCATCAGCGCATGAAACCAGCGCAGCATTCCAGTCCTTTCGCTTTGCTTATGTCGTATCCGCAGCAACAGTCGGAAAAGCCAGCCCGGGTCGGCAGGCGGCTCGCGAAAGGCTGCGATGATGGATTGAAGATCGGGTTCGTCGACCGCCTTTGCAGCTTCGTCGACGGGAAACCAGCGTAACATGCGCTGGCCTTTTTCGGGCCATTGCACAAGATGGTCGGTGACCGCCAGCGGGAAAACATCGACCACCGCCTTGCGCGCGCCGCCCTTGCGCTTGCGCTTGTCATAGCGGTAGCGGCCGATGGGCGCGGGGCAGGCGATGCCCTGAATGCCGGCTTCCTCATAGGCTTCCACTTCGGCGGCGCGGTGGTTGGACAGGCCCTTGATCCGATTGCCCTTGGGAATCACCCAGCGCCCGGTATCGCGCGACGTGATCAGCAGGATGCGCATCGATCCATCGGCATGGGTGGTATAGGGCAGGGCAGCGATCTGTCGCATCATTCACCCATCATGCGGGCGATCGGTGACGAATCGCAGATGGGCGCGATATGTTCCATCCGCGCCTTGTAATCAAATTGTCATATGAAGCAATCGGCCCCGCCGCCGCAGCGACGGGGCCGATTCGGTATCGTCAGGACTTGGCGCGGGTCAGATCGACAGGCGCAGCGTCACGCGGATGTCGCGCCCGGCGAGCGGGGCATAATCCTTCAGCACGCTGGCATGGCGGCGCGCATCGACGTCGAAGATATTGTTCGCAGACAGCATCAACAGCGTGCGGTCATTGCCCGCAAGCGGTTTGAAGGAGAGCGAGGCGTTGACCATGGTGAAGCCGTCGGTCGGCGTTTCGGTCGCGGCGATCCGGTCCTGTTCGAACACATGTTCGACTTCGGCGCGGGCGCTCAGCCGGTCGCCCTGCGCTTCCAGCCCGCCCAGCAGGCGCAGCGGGGGAATGCGCGGCGCGGGGCCGCTGCCCTTGATGGTGGCGCGGACATAGTCGGCAACGCCGTCGAGATTGATGGCATAGCTGCCCAGCTGCGCCAGCTTGACCATGGCTTCCGCTTCAAAGCCATAATAGCGCGCATCGGCCTGCGAATAGGCGAAGCAGGGGAATTCCAGCTCGGTGCCGCCATTGGCCGCTTCGCACACGCTGTTATCGACGATCGAATCGTAGATATAGCCGTCGAACCAGTTGTGATAGGCGGACAGGGCGACGCGATAGCCGGTCCCTTCGCCGCGCAGCGTGCCTTCCACGCCCCAGCTTTTTTCCTTGCCGAAGGTCGGGTCGCCCAGTTCGAACGCCTGAGTGCCGGCATGATTGCCGCGGGCGAACAGTTCCTCGGCAGAGGGCGCGCGTTCGCTGCGCGACAGGTTGAGGCCGACGCGCCAGCCCGGCACGATCGCCTGGCTGATGCCCAGCGAGCCGGACAGCGCGTTGAAGCTGCGATTGGCGCCGGCGGTGAACAGGTCCGCGTCGGCATCGGCATGCAGGTCTGTATGTTCGAAGCGACCGCCGGCCTCCAGCCGCGTGTCGCCGAGGTCCAGCGATTGCAGGGTGAAGACGCCGAATTGGTTGGTCTCATTCTTGGGCAGGAACTTCTCCTCGCCCACCGCCTGGAAGCGGCGGGTGAAGAATTGCGCGCCGAACGCGCCGTCCCAGCCGCCCTGACGCGCCTGGATGAATTCCAGCCGGCTTTCCATCGACTGGTTCTTGAAGGTGGTGCCGATCTCGCCGCTCGGCTCGATCTCGTCATGGCGATAGTCGGCCCAGCCCGCGCGCAGGCGGATGCTGTCGAGGAAGCCGCCATTGGTCGCCACTTCGCCGCGCAGGTCGGCGCGGGTCTGGCGCATCTTGAGCGTCACATCCTCATGGCTGTGGCCATGTTCTTCCTCGCCCTCATGGTCATGATCGTCTTCGCCTTCATGATCATGGTCATGCGCTTCGGTGACGTCGATGCGGGACGGGACGCCATAGCGGTTCTCGCTGTGCGACACCGACATGCCCAGATTGCCGCGATCGGTGATGAAGGCGAAGCCGCCGGCCACTTCCCAGCTTTCCGCCGCGCTGTTGGGCAGGCGGTTCTTGAGCCGGCCGTCTTCGCGGATTTCCTCCTCGTCCGATGCGGCGGCGATGTCGCGCAGCGGCTTGGTCAGGATATAGCCGCCGGTGCGCAGATCGTCGGTCTTGGTCCAGCTGCCGTCGACATGGACGACGAAATTCTCGGACAGCGGCGCTTCCACTTCGCCGCTCAGCGAGCGTTCGTCGGCGGCGCTGCCATAGGTGGCGATGCCGTCCAGATGCACCGGCTCATCCGGCACCTGGCGCGGGATGCGGCTGTCGATGACATTGACGACGCCGCCAATGGCCGAGGAACCGTAGAGCAGGGCGGCCGGGCCGCGCAGCACTTCGATACGGCCGGCGGTCAGCGGGTTGATGGCGACGGCATGATCGACCGAGGTGTTCGACACGTCGAAGCTGCCGATGCCGTCGGTCAGGATGCGCACGCGCTCGCCCTGGAAACCGCGCAGCACGGGGCGCGAGGCGTTGGGGCCGAAGGAGGTGGCCGAGACGCCCGGCTGGCGCGCCAGCGTTTCGCCGATGGTGGGGCGCAGCGAACGGGTCAGTTCGCGCCCGGTGATGACCGAGGTGCCCGAAAGAATGTCGCCCTGACGACGGGGGATGATGGCGGTGACGACGATATTGGCCTGATCGTCATGATAATCCTGACCGCGCTTCGAGACCGGCTCCGCCTGGGCGAGGGCGGGCATGGCGAGGCAAAGGGCGGGCAGGGCGCAGCCGACACGCAGCAGCGAAAAGCGAGACATCAACAAACATCCTTCGAATGGGGGCGAAAAGATGCGGCTGGGTAACACTCATGTTATACCATATCAACATAAGGGGCCACTTTGTGCAGCGGTGCGGCATTTTTGCCGCAGTGGGTGCGGGCAGCGTTCTAAAGAAAGAGGAATTCGGCCAGCGCATCCACCGCCGGTCGCTGCGCGGCGGAGGGGGCGACCGCCTGCCGCACCTCTATCGCCGGAAGCGGAATGTCGAGCGCCAGCCGCCGGATACCGGACATGCGGCCAAGATCGCGGGCCAGCGCGCCAAAGGCGGCGAAGACGCCCTCATTGCGGCGCAGCGCCGCCATGATCTCCAATATATTGTCGCTTTCCAGCTGCGACGCCCCCAGAGGCGCGCGCCCGCGCCGCAGCGCTTCCTCGACAAGCGGGCGCAGGCCGTTGGGAGGCGCCAGCGTCAAGAGCGGCAGGCCCGCCAGCGCCGCCCGGCTGACGCTGTCGCTGCGGGCGAGGGGGTGGCGGCTGCCGGCATAGAGGTTGAGTTGCTCCGACCAGCCATAG
>DAMDPH010000016.1:9753-36150 GCA_032082785.1 Sphingobium sp.
TCGAGATCGACCGGCGCCTCCAGCGCATAGAAATAGGCGATGTCCAGTCGCCCGCGCGCCAGCGCCTGCGCGGCTTCCTGCCGCGTGCTGATTTGCAGGTCGAGCAGGATCGCCACATCCTCATTGGCGCTTTCAAAGGCGGACAATGCGTCCTGCAAATGGGCGAAGACAGGGGCGGGCGCGCCCAGCATGATCCGCTGCCGCCCGTGCGCGTCATCGATGTCAGCAGGTTGGGGCGGGGGTGGCGGCACCAGCCGCAGGGCAGGCGCGGGGGCGGGTGACGGCGCTGACTGCGCTTTCGCCGGAGCGGGGGGCGGGGGCGTGGCAGGGACCGGTTCGTCGCTCGCCTGCGCGATCAGGGTCATGGCCTGCGCGGTCTTGTGCCCGGCGGGCGTCAGCCGCACCTCCTGCCCCACCGTTTCGAACAGCCGAAAACCCAGCCGCCGTTCAAGCGCGTCAATCTCGCGCCGCACATCCTCGGCCGACAGCGTCATCGCCTGCGCGCAGCGCGCGACGCTGCCCGCCGCCACCATCTGCGCAAAAACATTCAACTGGCGCAGGGAAGGCGTGGCCATGGGGGAGCGATAGAGCAAATGGCCGGCGGGGTTAAGCGGGATAATCGTCTGGACGCGTGCCGGCTGTCGGAAGCCGGTGACCCAGCGTGTCCAAACTCGCAGTGCCGGGCAAGTGGCGGAAGGGTCAAGCAAAAATGTTATAACATGTCATTGACAGCGGCCTGCCGGGCGGGGATGGTTGCGGGCATCACCGAAGGAGCCTCATTTCATGTCCCTGACCGCCACCGGCCAGCGCATCGCCTTATCCGACGTTCATCTTTCCTATGGCAGCCATGCGGTGCTGCGGGGCCTCAGCCTCCATGTCGGTGCGGGCGAGATTTACGCGCTGCTGGGCGGCAATGGTGCGGGCAAGTCGACCACCCTGGCGGCGCTGCTGGGCTTTGCGCGGCCCGATTCGGGCATGGTGCGGATCGCCGGCTTCGATCCGGTGGGGGACGCTGATCGGGCGCGCGAGCAGATTGCCTATGTGCCGGAAAATGTCGCTCTCTACGACCATCTGACGGCGCGGGAAAATGCCGCCTATCTGCTGGCGCTGGCGGGCCGTCATCCCGACGCGGCGGCGGTGGATGCCGCGTTCGACGCGACCGGCTTGCAACCGGCGGCTTGGGACCGGCGGCTGGGTGGTTTCTCCAAGGGGATGCGGCAGAAGGTCGCGATCGCCATCGCCCTGTTGCGCGAAGTGCCGGTGCTGCTGCTGGACGAGCCATCGTCGGGCCTCGATCCGCGCGCGACGGCCGATTTCAACGCGCTGGTCCATGGCGTCGCGCGCAACGGCGCGGCGGTACTGATGGTGACGCATGACCTGCTGAGCGCTGCCGACATCGCCGACCGGATCGGCTTTCTGGAAGATGGCCGCATCCTTGATGAAGCCGTTGCGCAGGGCGCGGAGCGGTTCGACGTGCGGGCGCTTCACCGCAAATTCGCGCGCGAGGCGGTCGCCGCATGAGCGTGGTCACTTTGGTTGCGCGGGACGAATTGCGGCTGATGCGCCGTAACCGGGTCGCGGTGCTCGCCTTTTTCATGCTGCTGCTGCTGACGCTGGCCGCCGCGCTGATCAGCTGGTCGCACCAGCGCGGCATTGCCGAAACGCGCGCCCGCTTTCAGGCGCAGGCGGCGCACGCGTTCGAGGCGCAGCCCGACCGCCACCCGCATCGGATGGTGCATTTCGGCCATTTCATCTTCCGCCCGCTCGGGCCGCTCGCGGCCTTCGATCCCGGCGTCGATGCCTTTACCGGCAACAGCATGTTCCTGGAGGGGCATCGGCAGAACAGCGCCAATTTCGGCGATGTGCGGCAATCCTCGCTGCTGGTCCGCTTTGGCCAGCTGACGCCGGCCTTCGTGCTGCAATTGCTGGCGCCGTTGCTGCTGATCTTCCTCGGCTATGGCGTCGTCGCGCGGGAGCGGGAACATGGCACCCTGCGGCAATTGCTGGTGCAGGGCGTGTCCGCGCGGCAGCTGCTGCTGGGCAAGCTGCTGGCGCTGGGCGTCGTCGCGGCACTGGTCGGCCTGCCGGCGATGATCGCCTTCGTCCTGATCGCGGGGCAGCCGGGCGCGATGGCCGGGCCGATGGCGATCATCGCGCTGGGCTATGCCGCCTATCTCGCGCTCTGGGCGCTGATCGTCACGCTGGCCTCGGCCATGGCGCGGCGCAGTCGCGATGCCTTGCTGGCGCTGCTGGCGCTCTGGGCCGTGCTGGTGATCCTGGTGCCGCGCGTGGCGCCGGATCTGGCCGCCAACACCCATAGCCTGCCCACCCGCCTGGAGACCGACATCGCCATTCAGGCCGATCTGCGGCGGCTGGGCGACAGCCATAATCCCGACGATCCCTTCTTCACCGCCTTCAAGCAGAAGATATTGCGCCAATATGGCGTTGAGCGGGTCGAGGATCTGCCGGTCAATTATAAGGGCCTGCTGGCGCTGGAGGGGGAGAAGCTGACGTCCGGCCTGTTCGACGATTATGCCGGCCGCGCCTTCGCCATCCAGCAGGCGCAAAGCGGTCTGGTCGATGCTTTTGGCGTCGTCAGTCCTGCCGTGGCGCTGCGCCGGCTGTCGATGGCGGCGGCGGGCACGGACCTTGCCGGGCATCGCCGCTTCCTCGATCAGGCCGAAGCCTATCGTTACAAGATGGTGCAGCAACTCAACCAGTTGCAGGCGGATGCGGTCAGCTATGCCGACGACACCGCCAAGGATGCCGGCGCTGACGCGCGCAAGCGTATCTCGGCCAATCACTGGCATCGCATCCCGTCCTTCCAATTCGAGCCGGCCAGCCCGCGCGCGCTGGTCGCCGCCAGCCTGCCGGCGCTGATGCTGCTGCTGCTGTGGCTCGTCCTTGCCGGGCTGGCGCTGCTGCCCGTCGCCCGTCATCTGCAAAAGGCCCGTCCATGACCCTGTTCCGCCAAGAGATGCGGCTGTTGCTGCGATCGCGCATGGCCGTTTTCGCCCTGCTGCTCGTCGCTCTTCTGTCGATCGCCGCCGTCGCCGCCGGCATGGCCGAAGTCGCGCGGCAGCAGGCGGTGATCGCCCGCATCGCGCCGCAGCAGGCCGAGGATATCGCCGCCATCGCCGCCTGGGTCGACAAGGATAAGGATCCCGGCAGCGCCGCTTATTACAGCTTCCACCCGACCTGGGACAGTCCATCGCCGCTTGCCTTCGCGTCGCTCGGCCTGCGCGACCTGTCGCCCTATATCCTGCGCGTCCGCGCGCTGGGGCTGGAGGCGCAGCTTTATGATGGAGAGGCGTTCAACCCGGAACTGGCGCTGCCGGGGCGGTTCGATTTCGCCTTCGTGCTGGTCTATCTGGCGCCGCTGTTCGTCATCGCCCTGTTCCACGACATGATTTCCGGCGAGCGGGAGGCGGGGCGGCTGCGCATGCTGCGCGCGCTGCCCGGCGGCACGGCGATGATCTGGGGGCGCCGGGTTCTGGTGCGCGGGCTGCTCCTCTATCTGCTGCTGGCGGTGCCGCTGCTGCTGGGGGGGCTGCTGTCCGGCGTGGGTGCGGTTTCGCTGGCGGCGGTGCTGGCGCTGGTGGCGCTCTATCTTCTTTTCTGGATCGGGCTGGCGCTGCTGATCGGGCGGCTGGGCTGGAGTTCGGTCGCCAATGCCGCGAGCCTTGCCGGGCTGTGGCTGGTGCTGACGCTGGTGCTGCCGACCGTCGCCCATGTGGCCATTCAGCGCAGCATCCCGGTGGAGCAGGGCGTGGAGCTGACGCTGGCGCAGCGTGAGGCGGTGAACCGCGCCTGGGACATTCCGCGCGAGGATACGATGCGGGCCTTCTATGCCGGCCATCCCGAGTGGCGCGACAGCCCGCCGCTGCCCGAAGCTTTTCACTGGAAATGGTATTTCGCCTTTCACCAGGTCGGCGATGAGAGCGTCGCGCCGCAGGTCGCCGCCTATCGGCGCGGCATAGAGGCGCGCGACGCAGCGGCGCGGACTTTGGGCTGGCTGCTGCCGCCGGTGGGGGTGCAGGTGGCGCTCGCACGGCTGGCGGACACCGACATGCAGGCGCAACTCGCCTATCAGGACCGCATCCGGGCCTTTCACCGGGCGCTGCGCCATTTCTATTATGGCTATCTGTTCAACGACCGCCCCTTCGGCAAGGCGGATTTCAAGCAGGCGCCCAGCTATGGCGATCCGGCCAGCTGGCGCTAGGCATGGGGCGCGTGCGTCAGAATTTCGCACGCGCCATGTTGACGACGCGGGGACTGTCGTGGCAGTGGGCGAACGTCTCGGAAGGCTGGCGGCACTAGCCGCCGCCGCGGCCGTGATAAGCGGGTATAGCTCAATGGTAGAGCACTAGCCTTCCAAGCTTGTGATACGGGTTCGATCCCCGTTACCCGCTCCATCTTTTCCTTGTCAGAACCGGTCCGCCGGGCGCCGGCGATCAGTCATCGTCGCGGCGCGAGCGGCGGTTGCGGAAATGGCGACGCACGGCCATCAGGCTGAGAATGCCGACGCCGAACAGGCCCATCATTGCCGGTTCGGGCACTTCGGTGCCGCCGCTGGTCGAGCCGCCGCCGGTCGTTGAGCCACCGCTTGTGGAACTGCTGCTGCTCGAACTGGTCGAACTGCTGGAACTGGTTGAGCTACTGGAGCTGCTGCTTGATGAGCTGGATGTCTGTCCCTTCACATCATAATGATGATATCTGGTGACATAGTCGCCGCCTTCGATCGGCTTGCCCCACCATGCCCAGAGATTGACCTTATTCTTGTTGAAGATCAGCTTTTGCGGATGGCTGCTGTTCGACCATTTGGGATTGTCATTGACCCATTTTCCGTCGATCCTCCGCTGCCCGTCCAGCGCGCTGAGGACGGCGGTGAATGTTGGCTTCGCGCCTCCAGTAAATTTCGCAAAGTCCTCGCTGTAGAAAGACACTCTTATGTCTTTGCCGAACAAGGTTCCGCGCCAGGTCTCGTTGTTGATTCGCAGCCGGTCGCCGTTGCTCTGTGTGTAGACGTAAACTGCCGCGTTCGCCGATACAGGCAGGAGAGCGGTGGTGGCGGTGCATAGCGCCAGCAGGGCGGCGATCTTGTTCATAATGTCTCCTGAACCGGATCGCGGCGTTCGATCACCTGAGGGCGAGAACTCCTGTCCGGCTGTCATTCGCTCATGGTATGAAGGCTAAGTCTTGGAGGAATGTTAAACAAGATGCTGGCATCGGCCGACAAGGACTTGCCCTGAATAGGGACAGTTCGGGAAGCGCAGGTTAATCGGATCAGCCGATACAGAAAAAGGCCGCCGGATCGCTATTCGGCGGCCTCTGTCTATTAAATGTCGTCTGGCGTCAGCAGGTCAGGGCGGGCTTGGCCAGACCGGCGCGAACGCGGCTCATGCGATAGCGCCGGCGGGCGAACATCAGGCCCAATGCGCCAAGGCCGAACAGGGCGACGGTGGCCGGTTCGGGCACTTCGGTGCCGCCGCTGGTCGTGCTGGTGGTTGTGCCGCCGCTCGTGCTCGACGTGCTGGTCGACGAGGTGATGGTGGTCTTGTAATCGCCGCCCTTGATCGGGTCGCCCCACCAGGCCCAGAGATTGACGCTCGACCCGGAGAAGATCAGCTTTTGCGGGTGGGTGGTATTAATATCCTTGGGATTGTCACTATACCATTTGCCACCGATCTGCCGCTTCCCGTCCAGCGAATCCAGCACGGCGGTGAAGGTCGGTTTCGCCCCGCCGGTGAAGTTTTTCAGATCCGCGCTGCTGAAGCTCACATTGATATTGGCGCCGGTGAAAGAGCCTTCGCCCGTATCGGTGTTGATCGTCAGCGCGTCGCCATTGCTCTGCGCATATTCGTAGATGGCGGCGCCTGCGGATGCCGGCATCAGGCCGGCAGCGGCGCACATCGCCAGTGCGATAGCAGTTTTTTTCATAACCCCTCCAAGGTCGGAACATCCAAGATAAAGCCGCGACAGGCGTATCTTGATGTTCAAGCCGCATGCCACTCTTGGGATAATCTCTAAATGTTGGCAGGCAGTTAAGCAAGGCGAGCAGGGGCAGGGAATGCCGGGTGACCTAAAGAGGGACAGTCTAGCGAAATTTTATTAATCGCCTGATCCATAAGAGAAATCCTGTCGATTCAAGTAATAAGCCAAATATTAACCTACGTTGTCCATAGATCAGGCTCATGAGCAAGATCACATCCAGAAAGAAGCAGCTGATCTTTGGCGCTGTCGCCATGGCCCTCAGCGTCTCGGCCTGTTCCCGTTCGGCGGAGGAATATGCCGCCGACGGGCGCGCCGCGCTGGCGAAGCATGATCTGAAGGCCGCGGAAATCGCTTATAAAAATGCGCTGGATGCCGCACCTGACGATCCCAAATTGCTGCTGGCGGCGGGGCAGATTGCGCTTCAGCTGGGGGATGGCGACCGTGCGGTCAACCTGTTCCAGCAACTGGGGCGGCATGGCGATCAGGCGCGCATCGCGTCGGATTATCTTGCCAAGGCGCTGGTGATGCAGGGGCAGCCGGACAAGGCGCTGGAGCAGCTGGAGAAGAACCCGCCAGCCACCGATGTCGGCCATGCCGCGCGCGTCGCGGCCCGCTTTGCCAAGGGCGATCTGGATGAGGGTGCCGCCGATCTGGACGCGGCGTTGGCGCTCGCGCCCGATTCGGTCGAGCTGGGGCTGCTCGATGCGGCCCGCGCCAACATGTCCGGCGATCTGGAGCGGGGGACGGCGATTGCCGACCGGCTGCTCGCCAAGGCACCCGACAATCCCGACGTGCTGCTGCTCGCCGGGCATATGGCGATGAAGCGGCGGCGGCTGGCGCAGGCGGAAAGCTATTTCAATTCGGTGCTCAAGGTGCGGCGCGGCGACGCAACCGCGCTGGTGGCGCTGGGCGGCATCGCGGCCGATCGCGGCGATGCGGCCAAGGCCAAGGAATATCTGAAGCAGGCGCAGCAGCATAAGCCGGGCGATCCGCTCAGCGCCTATCTGCTGGCGCAGCTGGCCTTTGATGCGGGGGATATCGAAGGCGCGCGCACCCTGTTGCAGAACAGCCCGGCGGGCGGCGCGGACCTGCCGGTGGTGGCGATGCTGGAGGGGCTGATCGCGGCGCGGCGCGGCAGCCATGGCGAAGCGATTTCCGACCTGCAACGCTATATCCGCGCTGGCGGCGACGATATGCGGGCGCGGGTCGCGCTGGCCGGCGCCTATGCCGCGACCGGGGAGAAAGCCAAGGCGCTCGAAGCAATCCGCCCGGTGGCGGATGCCGCCAATGCAAGCGGCAATACGCTGGCGCTGGCGGCGCAGCTGGCGGAGGCGAATGGCGATCCGGTCGCCGCCCGCTATCGCACGCGGCTCGCCGGCAAGGCCAAGCCCGACCCCATCGCCGGGCCGATGCGCCAGGCCGATGCCGCGATCCGGCGCGGCGACTGGCAGGGCGCGGACAAAATCTATGCCGGGCTGATCGCACAGGGACATGGCGACAATCTGATCCTGCTCAACAATGCTGCATCGGTGCGGCTGGAGCTGGGCGATATGGAACAGGCCATCGCGCTGGCGCGCAAGGCGCATCAGCAGGCGCCGACCGATCCCTATGTGCTCGATACGCTCGGCTGGGCCTTGTTCAAGGCGCATGGCGCGACGCCCGAAGCGATCGGCTATATGCAGGCCGCCGCGCGGGGCGCGCCCAATAACAATGAAATTGCGCGCCATGTCGCCGCCGTTGCTTCGGCGGCCAGCTGATAGGCGCGCGCCGACGTCTGGGGGAAAGTTGATGTCTTATCGAAGGGGGAGGGGGCTGCTGCGCGCATCATGTGCGTCGGCCCTGATGGTCGGTGCGGCGGTCGCCATGCCGGCGACGGCGCAGGAGGGGGCGAGCGATGCCCAGCTGATGGAGCGCCTCGCGCGGCTGGAGGCGGCCAATGGCGCCATGGCGGCCGAGATCGCTCAGCTCAAGGATCAGCAGGCCGCGGCACCTGCCGGCCCCGCCACGCCGCCGCCGGCCGCGGAGGCGATGCGCGATGCGCGGGCGGAGGAACGCAGCCGCGATCTGGTCGGCGTCAATCCGGCCTATGGCTATGCCATCCTCAACCACACGGAAAATGTGAACAAGCGGCTGATCCAGCAGCTTGACGCCCGGCTGGACGAGGATCTGGACGATACGGTGACGCTGAGCGGCCGGGCCGTGGTTGTGGCGGACGCGCATTTCTCCAACCGGGCCAACAAGTTCGGCTATCTGATGCGGCATCCCACCGGCAGCAACCAGCGCACGACGAAGACGCAGGAGGTGACGATCCATTCCGCCCAGCTGGCGGTGACGGTCGCGCCCCATCCCGACATCACCGCCTATATGGAGTTGCTCTACGACCCGGAACAGAGCTTTGGCGCGGGCACGCTGACGGCGGTGAGCCGCAATCAGATCCAGATGCGGAAAGCCTATATCATGTGGGGCAATCTGGCCAAGACGCCCTTCTATGCGGCGGCGGGCAAGATGGATGTGCCCTTCGGCCTTCAGGACAGCGTCAGCCCCTTCACCAATTCGACCAACTGGCATGCCTTTGCCCCGCTCGCCTTTGGCGGGCAGGTCGGCTATTATGACGGCAGCCTCAGCCTGCGCGGCATGGCGGTGGTGGGCGGTTCCCAGTTCCGCGGCGCCAATACGCCCGTCGATGGCACCAACGTTCCTTCGAAGCTCAACAATTTCGCCGTCGATGCGAGCTACCGCCTGGCCTTTGGCGAGGGCAATAGCGCGATGCTGGGCGCGAGCTACATCCATGGATCGGCCTATTGCCAGCCCTATCCGGTGCAGCATTTCGGCGCCTGTACGGAGCGCAACGCGGCCTGGGCCACCTATGGTCAGTTGGTGTTCGGGCCATTCGACATGCTGGCCGAATATGCGCAGACCTTCGATGTGCTGCCCGGATCGGCGGTGCCGGTCGCGGTCAACCCGGTGCTGGCGGCCTATGAGGCGCAGAAAGTGTCGGCGCTCACCATCGGCGGGCGCTATCGCCTGCCCATGGCGTCGGACACGCGGCTCAGCCTGGAGTTCAGCAACTTTACCGCCGGCGATGACGGCTCCCCCTGGGAGCGGCAGAATCAGTGGGTGGCAGGCATATCGCACAAGCTGGCGCAGTCGGTCGGCCTGTTCGGCGAGGTGATCCGCACCGAAGGCTATGTGCCGCTCAACTTCCTGAGCGGCGGCAATCCGACGGCGATGGGACCGAACCGGGATAGCTGGTCGGACAGCGACGCGCGCAGCCATGTGCTGATGCTGGGGGTGCAGGCGGCCTTCTGAACCCCCTGACGATTGGAGAAGATGGCGCATGACCCGCAAAGGGCGTGCGCCATTTTTCGGTCGGGATATCAGAGGGAAGCGATCCTTGCCCCCCGATCCGGTTGCGCTGGACCGGCTGGCCTGTTACCGGCGCGCCGGTCGCTTTTCGCGCTAATCCTTTTATCAAAAGAGACGTTCAGCCCATGTCAGACAAGGTCAACCGCATCGTCCTCGCCTTTTCCGGCGGCCTCGACACCAGCGTGATCCTGAAATGGCTGCAACAGACCTATGAATGCGAGGTCGTGACCTTCACGGCCGATCTGGGGCAGGGCGAGGAGCTGGAGCCGGCGCGTGCCAAGGCGCAGCTGATGGGCGTCAAGGAAGAGCATATCTTCATCGACGACCTGCGCGAAGAATTTGTGCGCGACTATGTTTTCCCGATGATGCGGTCCAACGCGCTATATGAGGGGCTGTATCTGCTCGGCACCTCGATCGCGCGGCCGCTGATCGCCAAGCGCCAGATCGAGATTGCCCGCATGGTCGGCGCCGACGCCGTCAGCCATGGCGCGACCGGCAAGGGCAATGATCAGGTGCGGTTCGAGCTGGGCTATTATGGCCTGGCGCCCGACATCAAGGTGATCGCGCCGTGGCGCGAATGGGATCTGACCAGCCGCACCCGGCTGATCGAATTCGCCGAACAGCATCAGATCCCGATCCCCCGCGACAAGCGTGGCGAGGCGCCTTTCTCCACCGACGCCAACATGCTGCACACCTCTTCGGAGGGCAAGGTGCTGGAAGATCCGTGGGAAGAGACGCCGGACTTCGTCTATTCGCGCACGGTGAACCCGGAAGATGCGCCGGATGCGCCCGAATATATCACCATCGATTTCGAGCGGGGCGATGGCGTTGCGATCAATGGCGTCGGCATGTCGCCGGCGACGCTGCTGGAAACGCTCAACGATTACGGTCGCAAACATGGCATTGGCCGGCTCGATCTGGTGGAAAACCGCTTCGTCGGCATGAAGTCGCGCGGCATGTATGAAACGCCGGGCGGCACCATCTATCACCTCGCCCATCGCGGCATCGAGCAGCTGACGCTCGACCGCGGCGCCGCGCATCTCAAGGACGAGCTGGCGCCGCGCTATGCCGAGCTGATCTATAACGGCTTCTGGTTCTCGCCGGAGCGCGAGATGTTGCAGGCGGCGATCGACCATAGCCAGGAGAAGGTGACCGGCACCGTCCGCCTGAAGCTCTACAAGGGCGGCGTCTATGTCGTCGGCCGCAAGTCGCCCTACAGCCTCTACAGCGAAAAGGTCGTGACGTTCGAGGATGATGCGGGCGCCTATGACCAGCGCGACGCCGCCGGCTTCATCAAGCTGAACGCGCTGCGGCTGCGTCTTCTGGGCCGTCGCGACGCCTGATATATTCCGCGCCGCCGATACAAATTGCGACGTTTCGGCGGCGCGGCTGACAAAGTTGCGGGACAAGTCTTTCCCATAAGGGTCTTCAAGGACGGCACAGCGCCGCCCATGACAGGCACTTGGAAGGAAGATTATTCATGATCCGCAAGTTCATGACCACCGCAGCCCTTGGCTCGCTGTTCGTCGGCGGCCTCGCCATCAGCTCTCTCGCCACCGCGCAGGATGGCGGCGCTCATCGTGGCGGCATGCGGGGCGGGCCGATGATGATGGCCGACGCCAACAAGGATGGCGCCGTCACCAAGGCGGAACTGACCGCCGCGCTCGAAGCCCGCTTCGCGAAGATGGACGTCGACAAGGATGGCAAGCTGACCCAGGCCGATCGCGACGCGATGCGCCAGCAGCGGCTCGACGCGCGCTTCGCCCGGATGGACAGCGACCGCAACGGCCAGATCAGCAAGGCCGAATTCGCCGCCGCGCATCAGGCCCGGGCCGAAAAGCGCGCCGAGGCGGGCAAGCGCGACGGGCGTCATTTCGGCGGCCGTCACCATCGCGGCCCCGGGCGCGACATGATGGGCGGCAAGCAGGGCATGCGCGCCGGCGGCGATATCGCCAAGGCCGACTTCCTCGCGCGCCCGCTGGCGATGTTCGACAAGCTCGACAGCAACAGGGACGGCAAGGTCACGGCCGAGGAGATGAAGGCCGCGCGTCAGGCGATGCGGGCCGAGCGGGGCGCGCGCAAGGCGCCGTCGGCCAACTGATCCCCCTTCATACCCCGCGCGGCCCACCCCCGGCCGCGCGGGGGCGTCTTTTGCTTTTCCCCGCCCCATAGCCATGACAGACAGAGAGAATGAGCGAACGACCCCATCTGCTGCTCGTCGATGACGAGCGATCGATCCGCGACCCTCTGGCGCAGTATCTCAGCCGCAACGGCTTTCGCGTCACGGCGGTGGAAAGCGCGGCGGAGGCGCGGATACGCCTTGGCGCCAATGCCATCGACATGGTGATATTGGACATCATGATGCCGGGCGAGGACGGTCTGTCGCTCTGTCGCCATATTCGCGAGACCAGCGAGATCCCGGTCATCCTGCTCACCGCCAAGTCGGAGGAGACCGACCGGATTGTCGGGCTGGAAATGGGCGCGGACGATTATGTGCTGAAGCCTTTTTCCCCGCGCGAGCTGGTGGCCCGGATCAAGGTGATCTTTCGCCGCGTCGCCACCGGCGGGCAGCGGGTGACCGCGCCCGATGGCGCCACCTATGCCTTCGCCGGCTGGCTGCTCAAGACGCAGGAGCGGACGCTGGTCGATGCCGAGGGGGTGTCGCTGCCGCTGTCGACCGCCGAATATAATCTGATGCTCGCCTTCACGACCCGGCCCAATCAGGTGTTGAGCCGCGATCAGCTGCTCGACATCACCCAGGGGCGGGAGGCCAATGCCTTCGACCGGGCGATCGACAATCAGATCAGCCGTTTGCGCAAGAAGATCGAGCCGGACCCGAAGAACCCGACGCTGATCAAGACGGTCTGGGGCGGGGGCTATACGCTGGCCGCCGACGTGCGGAAATTATGACGCCGCGGCTGTCCGACCGGCTGCGCCTGTGGCCGCAGAGCCTGGTCGCGCAGATCATTATCCTGGTCGCGCTGGCGCTGTTCGTGGCGCAGGCGATCAATTTTGGCCTTCTGCTGCGCGAGCGGACGCAGCAGCATCTCACGGCGCAGACCGCGCCGGCCGTCTATCGCATCGTCGATGCGCTCGACAATCGGGTGGAGCGGGGCGGGCGGGAGCGCGCGCGGGCGCGGTTTTTCGCCCGGCCGCCACGCCTGACCGGCACAGCTCGCCCCGATGTGGAGCAGCGGGCGGCGGATATGTTCGAGGATATCGGCCTTACCGTTCTGTCGGTCCGTGCCACACAGGCGCAGGCCCGCATGGCGCCGCGCCGGTGGGAACGGCTGCGGATGCGGGCGGAGGGGCGGGAGCCGCACAGCCGCGTCGTTGGCCGCCTGACGCTGGCGGCGGAATATGAGCCGGGCAAATGGGTGATGACCCAGACCCGCGCCGATGCCGAGCCGCGCCGCTTCGGCGGCTGGCTGGGCGTGCAGACGATCATCCTCTACGTCATCGTGCTCGCGCCGCTGCTGTGGGTGGGGATCAAGCTGGCGCGGCCGTTGCGGCAGCTGACTGCATCGGCGCAGCAATTCGCGCGCACGGGCGCGGCCGATCCGGTCGATGAACGGGGGCCGGGTGATGTGCGGCAGCTCACCACCGCCTTCAATGCCATGCGGGCGCGGATCGTCGCCATGCTGGACGAGAAGGACCGGATGCTGGGCGCCATTGGCCATGACCTGCGCACGCCGCTGGCGTCGCTGCGCGTGCGCGCCGAATCGGTGGAGGATGAAGGCGAGCGGGCCCGCATGTCGGAAACCATCGACGAGATGAACCGGATGCTTGAGGATATTCTCTCGCTCGCGCGGGCGGGCCGCAGCAGCGAGGCGGCGCAGAAGGTCGATCTCGCCGCGCTGGCCGATGCGGTGGTCGAGGATTTCATCGAACTGGGGTCGCCGGCCGACATGGCGGAGAGCGACCGGGCGGTCGCCTTCGTGCGGCCGCAGCAGATCCGCCGTGCGCTGCGCAACCTCATCGAAAATGCGGTCGTCTATGGCGAGCGCGCCCATGTCTCCGTCATGCGGGAGGGCGGCGCGATCCGCATCGCCGTGGCCGATGACGGGCCGGGCATTGCCGAGGAGCGGATGGCGGAGATGCTGGAGCCTTTTACCCGGCTGGAAGGGTCGCGCAATCGCGAAACCGGCGGGGCGGGGCTGGGGCTGGCGCTGGTGCGCGCGATCATGGCCGAGCATCAGGGCGAATTGCGGCTTGCCAACCGGCCGGGCGGCGGGTTGGAAGCGAGCCTGGTGCTGCCGGCCTGATCCGCGCGGCGGGGTAGCACGTTGCTATCGGCCGCTTCTTTGAAGGAGAGGCAGGGCTTCGACAGGCTCGGCCCGAACGGCATTTAACCAAGCTTGAGCGCCTAGTGCCCCGCCTTCTTCGCCGGGGCGCTGCCCGGGGCGTTGATCAGTTCGACGCCGGCAGGGAGGCCGGTGCCACCCATGTCCAGCTTGCGCGCCTGTTCCTTCGCCACCGTCAACGGATCGTCGCGCTTGGCGATGGCCGCCCGCGTTTCCGCGTCGGGCGCTTCGTCGTCGCCGCTCCCCCGGCTCCAGCCGAGAATGATCGACATGCGCCGGTTGCGCGGGTCATAGACGTCGTTCTTCACGAACGGCTCGCGGTCGGCGACGCCCTCGATCCGGGCGAAACGGGCATTGCCGATGCCATTGTCGGCCAGCGTCCGGCGCGTCGCTTCGGCGCGGGCGGAGGAGAGCATCCAATTATTCATCGACCGGCCGGAGGCATAGGGCAGGCCGTCGGTATGGCCGCGCACGATCAGCGGATTGGGCATGCCCTCCACCACCTTGGCGACTTCGCCGACCAGCGAACGCGCTTCGGGGACCAGCCGATCCGTGCCCATGGCGAACATGGCGAAATCGGCTTCGTCGATCAGGTCGATGCGCAACCCTTCGCGCGTTTCGGTGAAGCGCACATTCTTGCGCAGCTTGCCCAGCCCCTTGCGGGTCATGCGTGCTTCCAGCGCCTGCTTGATCGATTCGAACTTTCGCCGGTCGGCCGCGCGCATCGCCTTGCCGCCCTCATCCTTGGTGCCGCTGGCATCGCGCGGGATGGTGATGGACATGGTGCCCTGACCGCCGGTGGTCGGGTAATTTTCCTTGCCCATGATGCTGTCGCCGCCCATCAGGCCGGTCGAGCCGGCCGACGCCATCTTCATTTCGATCAGCGTGGGCGTGAAATAATCGGCCAGCGCCTTGCGCTGCTTTTCCGTGGTGGCGCCCAGCAGCCACATCAAGAGGAAGAAGGCCATCATCGCCGTCACGAAGTCGGCATAGGCGACCTTCCAGGCACCGCCATGATGACCGCCATGGCCATCAACGATGATTTTCTTGACGATGATCGGCCGCGGCTCGGGCTCGTTCGCGCCGCGTTTCTTTTCGGCCATGGCTTATTTGCCCCGCATGCCATCAAAGACTTCGGCGAAGCCCGGCTGATTGGCGTGGGTGAGGCTGGAGCGGGCGGCTTCGATCACCAGCGGCTGCGGGTGGCCGTGCAGCGACGCGATGATGATCTGCTTGACGACATGGTAAATGGCGCCGTCGCTCTCGATCACCGAACGGCAGCGATTGGCGAAGGGATTGACCATGCCATAGGCGAGCAACACGCCCAGAAAGGTGCCGACGAGCGCGGAGCCGATCATGCCGCCCAAGATGGCGGGCGGCTGGTCGATCGAGCCCATCGTCTTCACCACGCCCAGCACGGCCGCGACGATACCCAAAGCGGGCAGTGCGTCGGCGAGGCCTTGCAGATTGTCGGCGGGCTTGATCGCTTCATGATGGTGGGTCTTGAGCGAATTATCCATGACTTCCTCGACCGCATGGGGATCGAGCGTGCCGGACGACACCACCACCAGGCGCAGCGTGTCGCTGATGAGGTGGACGAGCGTCTTGTCGCTCATCAGGCGCGGATATTCGCTGAAAATGCTGGAGCTGGCCGGATCCTCGATATGGGGTTCGAGCGCCACCGGGCCTTCGACGCGCAGCGTCTTCATCAGACGGCTGACGAGGAAGATGCAGTCGAGGAAATCCTGCTTCTTATATTTGGGGCCTTTAAACACCTTGCCCAGGCCGCCGCCCAGCGCCTTCAGATCGGCGCCGCTATTGCCGATGATCAGCGCGCCGACCGCGGCGCCGCCGATGATGAGCATTTCGTGCGGAAGGGCGTGGAGCACCGGGCCGATATCGCCGCCGGTAAAGATGAATCCGCCGAACACCATGCCGAGCAGGACGACCAGGCCGATGATTGCGAACATGAATATCCCCGATGAATGAAGCTTTTACTGCATCGCACGGCGATGCCTGTCAGATGGTTAATACGGCCTGAGAAACCCTCCTTTTAGGAAGCGTCGCCCCTTTTGCGATCAGCGGATGAGATCGAACAGCGTCTGCTGGTTGATCCGCGCGAAGACCGACTGAGCAGCGTCGAGCTGCAGCAGCTGCGCCTTCAGATTGGCGATGACTTCGGTGAGGTCGGCCGATTCGAGGTCGGCGCGCCGCTCCGTCAGGTCGAGGTCGGTATCGGTCAGGCGGGTGGCGATGACGTCCAGCCGGTCCAGCCGCACGCCCTGCTTGGCCTGTTCGATGACGATATGGTCGAAGCCGGCGCGAGTCGCGTCGAGCGCTGCGCCGATTTCGACGTCGGTGCCGCTTTCGAGCGCGGCGAGGCCCTGCGCCAGAATATCGTCCAGCGACATGGGCGTGCCGTCGACATCGATGCCTTCGGAAACCTGCTGGCGCGTGCCGACGACGGCGAGGTTGAGGCCCCGGCTGACCGGCATCAACAAGGTCTGCTGCTCGTCGAACACCGGCACGCCCTGATAATCCTTCTGGTTCATCAGTTCGTTGATGGTGGTGCGGACGGTGGTCAGCTCCGCCAGGATCGCGGTCTTGCCGCCCTCGGCGGTGATGCCGTTGCGGGCGGAGGTCAGCAATTCCTGCGAGCGCAGCAGCAGCGTGTTGATCTCGGCGAGGTTGTCCTGTGCAGCGGTGCCGCGCGTCTGGCCCTCGCTGACATTGGCCTGCCAGGCGGCCTGCTGCGCCTGCGCCCGGCCGATGTCCGACACATGCACCCAGGCGAGCGGATTGTCGGAGGGGCGGTTAAGCGTGATGCCGGTGGACACGGCGGTCTGGCCGTCGATGATGCTCTTCGAGAGCGCCTGCTGACGCCGGATCTCGGCCATCATGATCTTGTTGGTGATGCCTACCATGGCGCGCGCCCTTTCGTTCAGATGAGCTGGAAGATGGAGTCGAGCGTTTCCTTGGCGATCTGCAGCACCTTGGCGGAGGCCGAATAGGCCTGTTGCAGGCGCAGCAGGTCGGCCGCTTCCATGTCGAGATCGACGCCGCTGACCGCTTCGCGCGCGGCCACCGCCTGATCGCTGCGGCCCTGCGCGGTTTTCTGTTCGGCGCTGGTGGCGGCGAGCAGATTGGCGTGCATGGCGATGAGGCTGCTCCACCCCTGTTCGACGCTGCCCGCGCCGCGCAGGCTGGTGCCGACCGCAAGCAGATTGCCATTTTGAGTGCCATCGGCCGACCGCACCGCCAGCTCCGCCGGTTCGGTGCTGAGAGCCGTGAGGGTCGCCGCGCTGGTGCCCGACAGCAGCGGCTGACCCGCCGTCATGGCGTCCGTCCGGCCCTGCGCATGCCAGGCATTCATGCTGGTCGCGAACTGGTTGGCGAGAACGTCGAGGCTGGCGTGGCGCTCGGCCACCGTGTCGGCGGCGGCGAACAGGCCGCCCAACGTGCCGCTGGAGGGTGCCGTCAGCGCCGTGCCGCCACTGGTCGCGAGCGCCAGGGTGCCGTTCGCATTGCTGGTGACGGCCAAAGTCGTGACGTCGGTGCCGGACACCAGCTGCTGACCATTGAAGCTGATCTGCACATTGTCATGCGCGCCAAAGCTGATGTCGATGTTGAGATTGGCCGACAGGTCGTGCAGCGCGGCGTCGCGGCCGTCGAGCAGCTGCGCATAGGCCGAAGTGCCCGGCTGCGCGCGCAGCAGGCTGAGATTGATGTCGGCGAGGCTGTTGAGCGCGGTATTGATCGTCTGCAACGACCCGCTGGCGTCGGTGGCGATGCCCTTCGCGGTGGTGTTGAGATCGGCGGCGGTCTGGCGGAAGGCGTCGGCGACGCGGCCGACGCTGTCGAGCACCGTCACGCGCAGCGAGGTGTTGCTGGGGCTGGCCGCCAGCTTCTCCAGATTCTGGTACATGCCGGTCATCAGCGCGCCGACGCCGGTGGACGAATCGTTGAGCGCCGTTTCCGTGTCGGTCAGCCAGCGCAGGCGCGCGGTCGAGCTGCCCAGCGCGGTGCTGGTCATGCGGACGGCAGCGTCCAGATAGGGGTCGGTCGCGCGATTGACGCCGCCGATCATGGTGCCGCCGAACATGGTGCGGGGCACATAAAGCTGCATCGTCGCGGCGGAGGCCGGCGATTCAACCGTGCTGACCGACCGGCGCGCATAGCCTTCGGTGCTGGCGTTGGCGATATTCTCCGAAATTGCGGCCATGGCGGCGCGATAGGCTTTGGTGCCAGACGCGCCGATGAGGAACAGGTCGCTCATTGGCCGGCAGCCTTGTCACCCGCCGGCGTGGCGGCGGCGGTCGCGTCCTTCGCACCCAGCTGCCGGATCAGCAGGTCGGCGATGCCGAGCGACCCGGTCTTGGCCATGGCGTCGGCGGTGCGTGCGTCGGCCATGTCGCGAAACTGCTGGGTCGCGCTGGAGTCGGTGATCCCTTCGGCAAGGCTGGCCGAGCGCATCGCGCCGATCATCTGCCGCATGAAGATCGCTTCGAACTGCTGCGCCGTTTTTTGCAGCGTCGCTTTGTCCGTCGTCGTCTTTGCGGCGGGGGCGGCGGGACCGCCGGCAGCCTTGTTGTTCCCTATTTCCATTACAGCACCACCAGCTCCGCCTTCATCGCGCCCGCCTGTTTCAAGGCTTCGAGGATCGCGACCATGTCGGCAGGGGAGGCCCCGATGGCATTGACCGCCTTCACTATATCGGTCAGCGAGGCGCCACCTTTAAAATTAATTAGCGGACGACGCTCTTCCTCGATGCTGATGTTGCTCGACGGCTCGACCGCGGTGCGGCCCTGACTGAAGGGCGCGGGCTGGACGATGCGGGGCGCTTCGTTGACGCTGACGGTCAGCTTGCCATGGGCGACGGCGGCGGGGTGGATCTGCACCGCGCCGTTGATGACGACCGTGCCGGTGCGGGCATTGACGATAACGCGGGCGGGCGCTTCGGCCGGGGAAATTTCGATATTCTCGATCATGCCCATCATCAGGATGCGCTGTTCGGCGCCCGGCACGGCATCGATCGCGACCGACACGGCATCCACCGCGCGGGCGCGCTTGTCGCCGAACGTGCTGTTGATGCCGTCGGCCACGCGCAGGGCGGTGGTCAGGTCCGCTTCGGCAAGGTTGAAGGTCAGCGTGGGCGCGGTGTCGAACCCGGTCGCGACCGCGCGCTCGACCGTGGCGCCGCTCGGAATGCGGCCGGCGGAGGGCACATTGACCGACACCTTGCTGCCGTCCGCGCCCGAAACGCCGAGGCCGCCGACGGCCAGATTGCCCTGCGCCATGGCGTAGATCTGATTGTCGGCACCGCGCAGCGGGGTCATGATGAGCGTGCCGCCGCGCAGCGACTTGGCCTTGCCCAGCGCCGAGACGGTGACGTCCAGCCGCTGGCCGGGCTTGGAGAAAGCGGGCAGGTCGGCCGTCACCAGCACGGCGGCGGCGTTCTTGAGCGAGGGATTGATCCCCTGCGGCAGCGTCAGGCCGAAGCGCGAGACAACGCCCTTCATGCCCTGCGTCGCATATTCGATGCTGTCATCGCCCGTGCCGGCGAGGCCGACGACGATGCCATAGCCGGTCAGCTGGTTCGGCCGCACGCCCTGGAAGGTGCCGAGATCCTTGATCCGCTCCGCCTGCGCCGGCGCGGCGAGGCCGGCCGACAGGGCGAGGAGCAGGGTGAAGAGGAGCCGCTGGACGGGTTTCATGAGCCTATACCCTCGCATCAGAACGGGCTGATCATCGAGAAGAAGCGCTGCAGCCAGCCCTGGCGGCTCGCGCGGGCGATTTCGCCCTTGCCGTTATAGATGATCTTGGCGTCGGCCACGCGGGTGGAGGCGATCCGGTTGTCCGGGCTGATATCGGCCTGACGGATCAGGCCGCTGATCTGGATGAACTCGTCGCCGCGATTGAGCGTCAGCGCCTTCTCCCCCTTCACCAGCATGGTGCCGTTGGGATATACGGCGGCGATGGTCACGGTAATTTCGCCGGTCAGCGCGTTGGACTGGCTGGCGCCGCCCTTGCCGTTGAAGCCATTCTGTCCGCTCGCGCCGATGTCGCTGGGCGAGAAGAGCTTGGAGAAAAGGCCGGTGGTCGGCGGCGTCAGGCCGATCGATCCGCTGCGGTTGGTGTCGGCGCTGTTGCTCTTGGTCGCCTGCGTGCGCTCCACCAGCACGATGGTGATGATGTCGCCGACGCTGGTCGCGCGGGCGCCGCTGGTCAGCGGGGTATAGCCCATCGACGCCTGGAAGATCGACCCATTGGCAGCGGGCGCTGCCGGTTCGGGCATCACGGTCGGCGCATAAAATTCGCGCTCCGCCTCGCGCTTCTTCTTGCCGGCAAGGGCAGGCGAAGCGACGAAGGCGGCCAGCGACGTGGCCAGAATGAGGGAAGCGACAGGGCGCATCATCCGGCTCACAGCTGCTGGTTCACATATTGCAGCATCTCGTCGGTGGCCTTGATCATCTTGCTGTTCACCTCATAGGCGCGCTGCGTTTCGATCATGTCGACCAGTTCCTCGACAACATTGACGTTGGAGGTTTCAAGACTGCCGGAGCGGATCAGGCCGCGCCCTTCCAGGCCGGCGACGCCGACCTGCGGCGTGCCGCTGGCGGCGGTTTCGACCAGAAGATTATTGCCGATCGACTGGAGGCCGGCCGCGTTCATGAAGCTCGCCAATTCGATCTGGCCAAGCTGGGTCGGTTCATTCTCACCCTGCAAGGTGGCCGAGACGGTGCCGTCATTGCCGATGCTGAGGCTGGTGGTGCCCTGCGGCACGGTGATCTGCGGGATCAGCGGCAGGCCGTCGCTGGTGACGACCGTGCCTTCCGCCGTGGTGCTGAAATTGCCGGCGCGCGTATAGGCGATGGACCCGTCGGGCCGCTGGACCTGGAAATAGCCTGCGCCCTCGATCGCCATGTCGAGCGAATTGCCGGTCTGTTGCAGCGTGCCCTGCGTGTTGATCTTGCTCGTGCCCTGGAGCGCCACGCCGGTGCCGAGGTTGAGACCGGTCGCGAATTTATTCTCCGCGTCCGAATTGGCGCCGGCGGCGACGATCTGCTGATAGGACAGCGTTTCGAAATCGGCACGGTCGCGCTTGAAGCCCGTCGTGTTGACGTTCGCCAGATTGTTGGCGATCACGCGCATCTTCGTGTTCTGGGCGTCGAGGCCCGTGCGGGCGACATGAAGGGCTGCGTTGCTCATCGTCTCAAATCTCCATTAGGCTGACGGCGGGCGTCTTGTTCCGAAAAGAAGCAAGAGCCGTGCCAGATTTAGCCGTCCAGCCGCATCAGCGAGGCGCCGCCATCATCCATCTGCTTGGCGGTATCGATCATCTTCACCTGCGTTTCGAAAGCGCGGCTCGCCTCGATCATCTGCACCAGCGCGGCGGTGGCGTTGACGTTCGATCCTTCGAGCGATCCGCCGGTGACGCTGGCGAGCGGGTCCTGCGGCAGGACGCCGCCATTGGCTTCGCGCAGCAGCCCGTCCGTGCCCTTGGCGACGCTGGCGCCGACCGGGTTGACGAGCTTGAGCGCGTCGATCCGTTGCGGATTGGCGACGTCGCCGCCTTGCGGCACGCCCCAGATGCTGCCGTCCTGCGCGATCGACAGGCTGTCCATCTGCGGCAGGGCGATGGGACCGCCTTCGCCCAGCACCGGCATGCCGTCACCAGTGGTGAGCAGGCCGCTTTCGCTCAGGCGCAGGTCGCCCCGGCGCGTATAGGCTTCGCTGCCGTCGCTGGACTGGACGGCGAGCAGTGCATCGCCGTTCATCGCCACGTCGAGCGGATTGCCGGTGGCGGTGACCGCGCCCTGCGCCATGTCGGCCGCGATCACCTGTTCCGATGCCTGCGCCCGCGTGTCGAAGGTTTCGCCCTGGATCCAGCGCGTCTCGGCATTGGCGATCTCGGCGCGAAAGCCGACAGTATTGGCGTTCGCAAGATTGTTCGCGATCGACGCCTGCCGCGCCATCGCGCCGCGCATCGCGGTGAGTGCCGTGTTGACGAGCCGGTCCATGGGGCGATCCTCCTATAGCGGGCGTGTGGCGATCAGGTGCGCATGTTGACGATGGTGGTGGTCAGCGTGTTCGCCGCCTCGATCGCCTTGCTGTTCGCCTGGAAGTTGCGCTGTGCGGAGATCAGCGCGACCAGTTCCTCGGTAATGTCGACGTTGGAGCGTTCCAGCGTGCCGGAATTGACCGAACCGTACATGCCCGAATTGGCGATGCCGAGACGGGCGTTGCCGCTGTCGTTGGTCGAGGTCCAGTGGGCGTCGCCCTGCTGGCGCAGGCCTTCCAGGCTGTTGAAGGAGGCCATCGCGACTTGACCCAGATAGACGGTCTGGCCGTCGGCATAGATGGCCGACACCATGCCGTCCTTGCCCACGCCCACGCTGGTCAGCTGGGCGCCGGCGGCCTGACCCATATAGGTGGTCGGGATGCTGAGGTCGACCAGATCGGCCGGCGTGGTGGCGCTGGTGGGCGCGGCCGCCAGCGTGCCGGTGGTGGGGTCGACCGGGAACACCTGAATGCGCGAACCGGTGGTGTCGACGGCGTAGCGATCCTCGGTCACCGAGAATGCGCCATTGCGGGTATAGCTGACCGCGCCATCGTCGGCCTTGACGGTGAAGAAGCCTTCGCCGGTAATGGCGAGGTCCAGCGTCTTGTCCGTGGTTTCCACGGTGCCCTGCGTGAACTGCTGGGTGATGCCCTGCACGCGCACGCCCTGGCCGGCCACCTGATTGGTGGTCTGCATCGGCGCGGCGGCGAAGATATCGCCGAACATCGCCTTGCTCTTCTTGAAGGCGGTGGAGTTGACGTTGGCGACGTTGTTGGAAATCGCCGAAAGATCGGACTGGGCGGCCTTCAGGCCGGAAAGCGAAACATAGAAGGACATGGCGTAGCTCCTTGGGTGAAAAGGATTTTGTTGGTTCGGGGGGTTACATGAGGCTCAGCGCGTCGGTCGGGCTGTAGCTGCCGAGCGCGGTGATGAGTTTGGACGAGGATCCGTCGGCCGGGCTTTGCACCGCGGCGATGGTGGCCCAGGTCGCGACCTTGCTGGGCGTCGCGCCGTTCACCTTCACCTGCAGGGCGGAGGTGGCGACGGTTTCGCCCATGTCGTTCTTGCCGTCCCAGTAAAAGGACACGTCGCCCGCCGGCTGCGAGCCGAGGTCGATCGTCTTGACGACATTGCCGCTGCCGTCGACCATGCTGACGCTGGCGCCCTCAGTTGCGGCGGGGAGGCTGATCTGGCCGGCATAATAGCCGTTGGCGTCGGGCGCGGCGATATTGCTCTTCACCAGCATCGACTTGCCGATCCAGCTGGCCGCGTCGCCCAGCCGCGTGCCGCTCAGCTGGCCCTTGATGGCCGTCAGCGACGCGTTCATTTCGGCGATGCCGCTGCTGTTGGTGATGGTGGCCATCTGCGAGACCATCTCGGCATTGTCGAGCGGTTCGAACGGATCCTGATATTGCATCTGCGCGGTGAGCAGGCGGAGGAAATCCGCCTGGCCCATTTCCGACTTGCCGATGCCGACATTGGCGTTGGGATTGTAGACCGGCAGGCCCACGCTGTCAGTGGTGGACGATATGGTCATTTGCCGATCCTCAGCGTTTCGAGCATCAGGGATTTGGCGGTGTTCAGCACCTGGACGTTATTCTGATACATGCGGGCGGTCTCGATCATGTCGACCAGCTCCGCATTGCTGTCCACGGCCGCCTCCCACACGTCGCCATTGGCATCGGCGAGCGGGTGATTGGGGTCGTGCCGCTTGGTGGGCTGGGCCTGGGTGGTGACGACGTTGGCGACCTTCACGGTCGACACGCCGGGGCTGTCGGTGACCGACTGGAACACCGGCTTGATCGCGCGATAGGCTTCGGCGGCGCTGCCGGTGACGTTGCCGGCATTCGCCATGTTGGAGGCGGTGGTGTTCAGCCGCACCAGCTGCGCGCTCATAGCGCGGCCGGCGATGTCGAACACATTCATGGGGCCAGAGCCGCTCATGCTCATTCTCCCTTGAGGGCGCGATTGATGGTGTTGATCCGCCCTTCCAGAAAGGAGAGGGTGGTGCGGTATTTCACGGCATTCTCAGCGAACAGCGTCTGTTCGGTGCTGAGTTCGACCGTATTGCCGTCGAGGCTGGGTTGCAGCGGCACGCGATAGCCCATCGCATCGTCTGCCGCCTGGCCCACATTGGCGGGCGCCCCGCCGATTTCCGACGTGGCGCTCTTCAACGCGGAATCGAAATCGATGTCGCGCGCCTTGTAGCCGGGGGTGGAGGCGTTGGCGATGTTGGAGGCGAGCAGCGACAGCCGCTGCGACCGCAGCGCCAGCGCCGTGCCATGGATCCCGAAAAGGCTGTTCTCAACCGACATTAAAACTCTGCCATCCCTTTTTGCGCCGTGGCGCTAAACTTGTCCGGTCCGCTGCCGTTCTGAGGCCTGTAGCCGTTCGTGGCGGGCGATCCGGTCGATCATCGGGTCTATGTGCAAGTGCCGTGCCAAACCATGTGGGTGACATGGCGGCAGGTGCGAAAGGCCCGAAAGACGGGGCGCTGGACGAGCAGGCGGCAAGGGCGGCAAAAAATTGCCGGTCTGCGGCAGAGCGTTGCCGCCTGCCGTCGAGCCGAACAACCGGGGGCAAATTCCATGGTCGCTTTGATGTTGCAGCTTTTCAATCCGCTAACGCTGGGCGCCATGCTGATGGCGGTGATGCTGGTCGCGCTGTTTCAGAATGGCGGCCGCAATCTTTGCGCCGCCTTTGCCGCGCTGCGCCCGCTATTGCGGGCCGCTCCGCTGGCGGACCGGGATGCCGCGCGCGCCGCGCTGGCAAAGATCGATCAGGTGGCGCAGCTGCGCGGGCTTGCCTGCGTCGACCGGGTGCGGGCCGAGCCGGCCTTTCTGTCCGAAGCCGCGCGGCGCCTTGCCAATAGCGATCGGCTGGACATGTTCGACATCTGGGCGACGCAGGCGCTCGCCGACCGGGCGCAGCGCCATGGCGCGGTGCGCAACGTCTGGCTGTCGATCGCCGATGCCGCTCCCGCGCTGGGGCTGGCTGGCACGATTATCGGCCTGATCGGCATGTTCGCCGCCATGGAAGATCCCGCGACGCTCGGCCCTTCGATGGCGCTGGCGCTGCTCACGACATTTTACGGCGTGGTGATCGCCAATCTGATTGCCGCCCCCATCGCCGCGCGCCTTGGTGATCTGTCCGAGCGGGAGCTTGAGTGGCAGCAGGACGTGCTGACCCGGCTTCAGGCGATCGCCCGGCGCGAACAGGCGCCGCTGCGCCGCGCCTCCATGCGCGACGTCGCATGACCAGCGCCCCCATTTCTTCCGCATCGGCCCCGGCCCGGCGCAATCGCTGGGCCATCGGCTTTGCCGACCTGCTGCTGCTGCTGCTCGGTTTTTTCGTGCTGTTGCAGGCGAGTGGATCGGGTCGCGATGCCATGGTGGCGCAGTTGAGCAGCCAGTTCGGCGGCCGTCCCGCGCCTGCCGGGACAGAGCTTGTCGCCGCCACGCTGTTCGAGCCGGGCGAGGCGTTGCTGACGCCGGCCGGCCGGGCGCGGCTGACGGCGCTGGCCAAGGCCCATGCCAAGGGCACGAGCCGCCTCGCCATCCGCAGCAAAGGGACCGACGCGGCGCGGCAGCGCTTCGACGAATGGGATCTTGCCGCCGCCCGGCTCGGCGCCGTGGCGCGGGCGCTGAATGTTGGCGGCATTGCCCCGGAACGGCTGGAGATTGGCGGGCTGGATCAGGGCGACGGCGCGGCTGGCAAGGGGCAGCATATCTCGATCGCCGCCCTCCCTGCCGGGCGCAACTAGGCGCGTCTGGCACAAATATTGCGTTGATGCTCTGCATTTTGGGGTCAGATGCCCTGTCCGCAATTGGGAGAGCCACCGTGACCAGACTGAACGCGATGCTCGTCGCCCTTGCCGCCGGTGTCCTGGCGCAGCCGGCGATGGCGCAGCAATTTGAAAATCTCGACCGGATCGACAGCCTTGTCGCCATGACCGTCGGCGCCAATATGGGCGAGCCCGGCGGGCCGCTGGCACCCGTCGATCGCCGTTTGCGGCTGAAGCCCTGCCCGTCCACGCCCAGCGTTGAAGGGCCGCTCTTCGGCGCCGCGCTGGTGAAATGCGAAGCCCTGGGCTGGCGCATTCGCGTGCCACTGGCCGGCGGTGCGTCTGCCGGTGCGAGCGGCCCCGTCGCCCGCTATGCCCCCGCCGTGCGCCAGGCGCCCAAAGAGGCGGCGGTGAAACGCGGCGATCCCGTGCAACTTATGGCCGGCAACGCCAGTTTCAGTGTCTCACGGCTGATGATCGCCGATGAAGATGGCGCGATCGGCGAGGCGATCCGGGTCCGCGAGGACAAGCGTTCCAGCCCGATCATGGCCGAAGTTGTGGATTCCGGGCTGGTGCGAATTCCGGGATTTAAGTAATTTTGAACTTGTCCGTTATAAGGTTCGAAGGACGAGTGAAGGAATGAACCATGATTAATTCTGTCGGCCAGAGCCTGAGCGCCGCCATCGAGGCGAACCGCCTCCGTGAAGGCGGCAAGACGCCGGTTGCCGGCGCCGCCGCGACCGAAGGCGCGAAAGCGACGACGGCACAGGCCACCAGCCCCGCCGCCCGCATGGCCGCCGAAGGCGCGCCGGTCGACATGGACCGGGTCGCCGCGATCAAGGCAGCCATTGCGTCGGGCAATTATCCCGTCGACCCCACCGCCATCG
>DAMDPH010000017.1:0-27729 GCA_032082785.1 Sphingobium sp.
CTCCAGCAGCCGGCGCTTGGCCTCGGCCGCCTCGCCGCTGCCGGTCAGGATCACCGGCCGCCCCGCCAGCCGCAGAAAGACCGGCAGGCTGTGCATCAGTCGCCGATCCAGTCGGGAATGCTGTCTCCCGCGATCAGCGCCTCGATCGGCGGCCGGGCGCGGACGACCGCCCATTTGTCGCCCGACACCAGCACTTCGGGCGTCAGCGGGCGGCTATTATAGGTGCCCGCCATTGTCGCGCCATAGGCGCCGGCGGTCATGAAGGCGACGAGATCGCCCGCCTCCACCACATCCATGTCGCGCCCCATGGCGAAAGTGTCGCCCGTTTCGCACACCGGCCCGACGACATTGGCCGCCGCCCGCGCGCCCGACGGGGCGACGGCGCGAATATCGTGCCAGGCATCATAGAGGCTGGGGCGCAGCAGGTCGTTCATGGCGGCGTCGACGATGACGAAAGGCGCCTTCGCCCCCTGCTTCACGCGGATGACCCGCGACAGCAGCGCGCCGGCATTGCCGACGATCACCCGGCCCGGCTCGAACATCAGGCGGACATTCCAGCCCTGCGTCACCCGCACCACCATCGCGCCATAATCAGCGGGGCTTGGCGGGGCCGGCTGCGCGGGATCATAGGGCACGCCGAGGCCCCCGCCCAGATCGGCGGTGCGGATGTCATGCCCGGCGGCCTGAAGCGCATCGACCAGCGCGCCGACCTTCACAAAGGCAGCCTCAAGCGGGGCGAGATCGATCAGCTGGCTGCCGATATGCACGGCGACGCCCTGCACATCCAGGCCCGGCAGATCGCGCGCGGCGGCATAGCTTTGCAGCGCCCGATCATAAGGGATGCCGAACTTATTCTCCGACTTGCCGGTCGAGATTTTGGCGTGCGTGCCCGCGTCGACATCCGGGTTGATGCGATAGGCGACCGGCGCGCGCTTGCCCATGGAGACCGCGACCTCCGACAGCAGCGCCGCCTCCGGCTCGCTTTCCAGATTGAACTGGAAAATGCCATGTTCCAGCGCCAGCCGCATCTCCTCGGCGGTCTTGCCGACGCCGGAAAAGACGATGCGATCGGCCGGGATGCCGGCGGCAATGGCACGCAGCAGTTCGCCGCCCGACACCACATCCGCGCCCAGCCCCAGCTTGGCCAGCGTCGCCAGCACGGCGGCATTGGGATTGGCCTTCACCGCAAAGGCGACCAGCGGATCGGGCAGTGCCGACAGCGCATCGCAGAACACGCCGACATGGCGCTCGAGCGTCGCCGTCGAATAGACATAGACCGGCGTGCCGACCGCCTGCGCGATGGCGTCCATCGGCACCTGCTCCACCTGCATGGCGCCGTCTACATAGGTGAAATGATCCAACGCTTTATGATCCTGTGCTTATTTGGGGTTCCGCTCGGGCGGCAGGTCGAACGGATCGTCGCCGCGCTCGCGCGATTGGGTCAGCAATTCCACATTGCGCTCCGGACGCGCCTGAATGGACGGCTGCATCAGCTCGGCGGCGGTTGGCGATGTGTCGGCGCCGACCGGCACGGCGGGCAGCATCTGGCCCTTTACCGGGCGCAAAGGCTGTCGCCCGCCGCAGCCGGCAAGCGCGATGGCGGCAAGAGCAAGGGCGATGCCCGTGCGCGCGGCCTGTCCGGTCTTCATCCCTCCAGCTCCTGTTTCGCGTCTGCGATGCGGGCGCGCACCTGATCGGGCGCGGTGCCGCCATGGCTGCGACGGCTGGCGACCGACGCATCGACGGTCAGAACCGCATAGACCCGATCATCGATCCGCGCATCGATGGCCTTGAGCGTGTCGATCGGCAGATCGGCGAGCGGCACGCCCGCCTCCTCCGCCGCCGCGACCGCGCGTCCGGTGATATGATGCGCCTCGCGGAAGGGAATATTGCCTTCGCGCACCAGCCAGTCGGCGAGGTCCGTGGCAGTGGCAAAGCCGCTTTCGGCAAGGCTGCGCATGCGGTCGGTGCGGAAGGTCACCGTCTCGATCATGCCGGTCATCGCCGCGATCGACAGGCCGAGCAGGTCATGCGCCTCGAATACCGGCGGCTTGTCGTCCTGCATATCCTTCGAATAAGCGAGCGGCAGCCCCTTCATCGTGACCGACAAAGCGGTCATGCAGCCCATGATGCGCCCGGCATGGCCACGCACCAGCTCGGCCGCGTCGGGATTGCGCTTCTGCGGCATGATCGAACTGCCGGTGGAATAGGCGTCGGGCAGCTTGACGAAGCCGAAGGGCTGGCTCGCCCAGATGATGAATTCCTCGGCGAGACGCGACAGGTGCAGCGCCAGCTGCGTCGCCGCCATCAGATAGTCGAGCGCGAAGTCGCGATCCGACACGCTGTCGAGGCTGTTGTCGGTCGGCCGGTCGAAGCCCAGCGCCGCCGCCGTCGCATGGCGGTCGATCGGGAAGCCCGTCCCGGCCAGCGCCGCCGCGCCCAGCGGACATTCATTCATCCGCACCCGCGCATCGGCGAAGCGGCTGCGGTCGCGGCGGATCATCGCATGATAGGCCATGAGGTGGTGGCCGAGCGTCACCGGCTGCGCCGATTGCAAATGGGTGAAGCCCGGCATCACCGCGTCGGCATGTTCCTCCGCCCGCGCGACCAGCGCCCGTTGCAGCGCGGCCAGCCCCTGATCCACCTCGTCCATCGCATCGCGGACCCAGAGGCGGAAATCGGTCGCCACCTGATCGTTGCGGCTGCGCGCGGTGTGCAGCCGGCCGGCCGCCGGGCCGATCAGCTCGGCAAGGCGCGATTCGGTGACCATATGAATATCTTCCAGGTCCAGATTGACCGGAACGCCGTTGGCTTCATATTCCGATGCGATCTGGTCCAGCCCGGCGCTGATGGCGTCGGCGTCGGTCTGCGCGACGATGCCCTGTTTGGCGAGCATGGCGACATGCGCCTTCGACCCGGCGATGTCCTGGCGCCACAATCGCTTGTCGAAGGGGATGGAGGCATTTATCTCCCGCATGATCGATGCCGGGCCGGCGGCGAACCGCCCGCCCCACATGCTGTTGGAGCCTGCTTCCGTGAAACCTTCCTTACGCACGCTAATGACACTGCTCCTGCTGGCCGGACCGACGCTGACCGGTTTGGCGGCCTGCGATAGGCAATCGCCGCCTTCGGGGCAAGCCAATGCAGGCGCCAGCGACGAGGTTGCGCCCACCTCCGGCGAGGTGAAAGGCGGCGGCGAGGCGGCGCACAGTTTCGACTATAAGCTCGACCGCAGCAAGGCCGGCACCGCCCTGCCCGCCCACGCCTTTCGCGATCCGTCCGGGCGGATGATGACCTTCAGCGACTTTGCCGGCAAGCCGATGCTGGTCAATCTGTGGGCGACATGGTGCGCGCCCTGCGTGGCGGAAATGCCGACGCTGGATGCGCTGGCGGAACGGCTCGGGCCGAAGGGGCTCGCCGTCCTCACCATTTCGCAGGATACGCAGGGCGACGCAGCGGTCGCGCCCTTCTTCAAGAAACATGCCCTGCCGCATCTGACCGCCTATACCGATGCCGAGAACAAGCTGGGCTTCGCCTATGAGACGACGATGCTGCCCACCACCATCCTCTATGACCGGCAGGGCAAGGAAACGGTGCGCGTGATCGGGTCGATGGACTGGAACGGGCCGGAGGCGCGCAAGCTGATCGACGAGGCGATGACGCGCTGACAGCGGGGCGGCAGACGCGCCGGCGGCCATAATTATGCGCGCCGCCGCGTCAAAATCTGACATAAGGGCGGCGGGGGACGGCCGCGGGCCATGACGGGACGGCGGGTGGCGTTCCCCCGCCCGATCCTGACTGCGCCCCTGACTGGAGGAAGCCGATGACAAGAGTGATCCCCGCCCTGCTCGCCCTGATGGCCCTGCCGATGACCGCAGCGCCGGCCCTCTCCCAGCCGGCCCAGCCGGCCGCCGACGCGCCGCAGCGGCCCTTCTCCCCGGCGGTGCGCGTTGGCGACATTCTCTACATGTCGGGGCAGATTGGCCTCGTGCCGGACGGGATGGACCCGCATGGCGACGGCTTCGACGCCGCCGTCCGCATGGCGATGGACGGGATGGGCCGCGTGCTGAAGGAGCATGGCCTCGACCATGGCGATCTGGTCAAATGCACGGTGATGCTGGACGACATGGCCGACTGGCCGCGCTTCAACGCCGCCTATGTCCCCTATTTCAAGGGCAAGCGCCTGCCCGCGCGCAGCGCCTTTGGCGCGGACGGGCTGGCGCGAGGCGCGCCGCTGGAAGTGGAATGTATCGCCGCCTTCAGATAGGCGTGGCTTCGCGGGCCAGCAATTGCGGGGTGCCATCCCGCACCGGATAGGCAAGCCCCGCCGCATCGGAGACCAGCGCCCGCCGCTCCGCATCCCAGCGCAGCGGCGTGCGCGTCACCGGACAGACCAGCTTGGCCAGCAGCCAGGGGTCGATGGGGGCGCTATCCTCGTTCAGGCCGGGGGCCACGGCATCGCTCATTGCATGGTGGTCCCGCCTTCGCCGCCGGCGCGGCCGACAATCTGCATCAACTGGATGATCCTCTCGGTCCGCTCGTTGAGCGTGTCGGCTTCCAGCAGCGTCTGCTTGGCCGCCGGATCGAACGGCACGATCTGCGCGATGCCGTTCACCAGCGCCATATCGTCGAGCCGCGACACCGCATCCCAATCGACCATATAGCCGAGCATGTCGGCAAAGCGGCGCGACTCCATCTCCAGCGCCGCCCGTTCGGGCGCGGACAGATATTCATCCTCCTGCGGCGCCTGCTCCACCTCCGCCTCGACCTGGCGGAAGAGCGTGGGCACATCCAGTTCGCGCACCACGCGGAAGCGCGCGAGGCCGGTGAGGATGATGTTGAACCGGCCATCGTCCAGCGCCTCGATATGGCTGATGCGGCCGAGGCAGCCCATGTCGAACAGCGGCGGGCGCGGGCCGGCGCCGCGCGGCTGGATCATGCCGATGCGCCGGTCGCGCGCCGACGCATCCTGCACCAGCGCACGATATCGCGGCTCGAAAATATGCAGCGGCAGGTCCATGCCCGGCAGCAGCAACGCGCCCGGCAGCGGGAAGATGGATATGCGCGCGCGCGGCACGGTCGTCAGGAAAAGAGGATCTGCGACAATTTCCGGCGCTGCGCCGCCACCCAGGGATCTTCCAGACCCACCGCCTCGAAGATGGTGAGCAGTTGCGCGCGGGCCGCGCCTTCGTTCCAGCTGCGGTCGCGGCGCACGCTTTCCAGCAGCATGTCGGCCGCGCCGTCGCGGTCGCCATTGCCCATCAGGCCAGCGGCCAGTTCGAACCGGGCTTCCTGATCGTCGGGATCGGCGGCGACCCGCGCCTCCAGACCCGACAGGTCGGCCATCGGCCTGGCATCGCGTGCCAGCGCAATTGCCGCCCGCGCCCGTTCCACCGCCTGATCCTTGGCCGCTTCGGGCGGCAGCGCGGCGAGCATCGCCTCTGCCTCATCCAGCTGGCCCAGAGCCACCAGAGCGCGCGCGGCGCCGGCCACCACTTCGCTATTGTCGGGCACCATCTGCGCCACCTGCGAGAAGACCGAGAGCGCGCGATCGGCCTCGCCGCCGGCCAGCAGTTCCTCGCCCATCGCGATCAGCGGCGCGATCTCGTCCTTCTGCGATTTCTCCTCCGATTCGATCGGAAGCTGCGAAAGAATTTCGTCGAGATATTGCTTGATCTGCCCCTCGGTGCGCGCCTGGCTCAGGTCCGCGACCGGCTGGCCCTGGAACACCGCATAGACGGTCGGGATCGACTGCACGCGGAACTGGCTGGCGATGAAGCCATTTTCATCGACATTCACCTTCACCAGCTTCACGCCCTTGGACGCATATTCGGCGCAGACCTTTTCGATGACCGGCGTCAGCTGCTTGCAGGGGCCGCACCATTCGGCCCAGAAATCGACGATGACCAGCTGCGTGCGCGATGGCTCCACCACATCCTGGCGAAATGCCTCCACGGCCGCCTTTTCGGTGTCGCTCAGTCCCAGGGTCGCCACGCTTCTCTTCTCCTGCTGATAAGGGCTGCCAAGCGGCAGGTCGCCGCCGTCATACAGCGCCTTATGTGGGGCGTCACCCCTCAGGGACAAGTGGGCGCGGCCGGCCGGTCAGCCGGGGCGATCAGAAAGTATAGCCGATGCCGAGCGCGCCGATCCACTGGTTGCGCGATCCGGTATCGGCCACCACCGGGGAATCGGCATAGCGCCCGAGCAGCCGCGAATAGGAGACGACGCCGAACAGCGCCCAGCCCTTGCGCAGATCGCCCGAGAGCGACTTGCCGCCGGCGAAGTTCAGGTTCAGCCGGCGAAATCCCGAATCATTGCCCGCCCGATCATAGGCGGCCAGTCCGCTGGTGAGCGACTGTTCGGGGGTGATGTCGAAATAATAGCCGCCATATTTCTTGCCGACATATTCCGCCGACATGCCGATGCCGGCGAAGGCGGTGGTCGATAGTGGTGTAAAATATTCGATCGCCGGGGTGACGACATAGCTTTCATGCGCGCCCGCGACATCCTTGCTGACGGCGACGCGTGCGGACAGGCTGTCATAGTCGCTGGTGATGACGCCCGTCTTGCCGATACCGACGAAGCCGCCAATCTCCACCGCCACGTCCCGCTCGCCCAGCAGGCGGACGGCGGCGTCGCGCATGACCTTGCCGTTGCTACGGTCCAGCCGGACATTGACCATGGGGCCGAATTCGACGTCCCAGCTCGGCCCGGTCGGGTCGGGAATGGCGTCGACATAAAGCGCCGTGCCGCGCGTCCAGAAGGAGAAGTCATGCACTTTGCCACGCGCCTGCGCGATCGGCAGAATGCGATAATTGTCCGACCCCTCATAGCTCGGCACGATGGCGGCGCCGGCGCCGATCGTGACCGTGCTGTGCTGCACCTCCTGCGCGCCGGCAGGCGCGACGAGCGATGCCGCCGCAACGAACGTGGTTGCGGCCAACAGGCGGCGAAAATTCTTCATAACGTATTTGGTCCCCTGAACCCTTGTTCCAACATTTAGAATGTTTCGGCAAGGGCACGGGTTCCACTTGGCAGAAGCTGCCCGGTGTCAGAGGAAATATTTGAGCTTTATATCCTGCTCCGCCGGCGCGCCGGCGATGGTGAAGCGGGCCGACTGGAAACTGGGCGCGCCGAACCGCAAGGCGGGATTGCGCGAAAAGCCGACGCCCTCGCGCGGGATGCCGGCAAATGTGTCGAGCTTCCCATTGCTGTTTTCGTCATGGATGATGGCGATGGCATAGTCGCCGGGCGCCAGCATGCCTAGGCGCGCCTGTCCCGCCTTGGCCGCGACGGTATAATGGTGCCGCTCCGGGTCGTCGCGGCAGTCGGGGAAATAGCGCGGCTGGCGCGTCACGCACACCAGCACCTGCCCCTTGGTCGACCGCAGATTTTCCATGGCGATGCTGACCGGCTGCGGCAGGTCGGCCGGCGCGGCCGCGCCCAGCATCCCGATCAGCCCCAGCGCCGCGAACCGTGCCGCCGTCATGCCACCTTCTCCGTAAAATCGCCCAGCCCCCGGTCGGTGCCGCAAAACTTGTCCCAAAACCGGAAATAGAGGCCGTAATTGCATCGATATTGCTCATGGTGCCGCTGATGATGGGTGGCGGTAATCAGCCAGTTGCCGGCCGGCCCATGGACCATCCAGCGCGGAAACATCTCCCACCCCATATGGTTGGACACGCCCATCACCGTCATGATGGCGAGCACCAGCCCCAGCATGCCGATATGGATAGGGATGAGGAAGACAAGCGCGGGAATCACCACCGCGCCGGTCAGCGCCTCCCAGGGATGAAAGCTCATCGCCGCCCAGGCGGTCGGCGGGCGGCTGGCATGATGGACGGCATGCGCGATCCGGAACAGCCGCGGCCGGTGCATCCAACGATGCGTCCAGTAAAACCATGTGTCGTGGGCGATCAGGTAGAGCAAAGGCGCGACCGGCAGATACCAGAGCGGCAGGGCGGCCGGATCGCTGTAGATGCGCGTCCAGCCATGCGTCTGCCAGCCCCAGGCGACCACCCCGGCGGGAATGCCGTAGATCAGCGCCGATGCCAGCGACCAGCCGATCTCACGCCGGATCTGCGGCTCCAGCCCGCGATAGAGGCCGGGCTTGCGAATCCGCGTCGCCAGCGCAAAGCCGCCGCTCGTCAGCAGATAGCGCACGCCCACGATCAGGCTCATCGCCAAGGCGGAATAAAGGAGCGCTGCGACCATAGGCCGCTCCTATAGCTGCGCTTTCCGGTAAGCGAAAGGCGCTGGGGCGCGCCCCGCCCCGTCGATCAGCCGCCCGGCAGCGTCCGCGGCCGCGCCTGGCGATAGGTGCCCAGCACGCGCACCCATTTGCTGTGGAATTCCAGCTCCGCCAGCGCCCGGTCGATCGCCGGTTCGCCCGGCATGCCTTCGATGTCGCAATAAAATTCGGTGGCCGAAAAGCTCGCGCCGCGCTGATAGCTTTCCAGCTTGGTCATATTGACGCCATTGGTCGCAAAGCCGCCCATCGCCTTGTAAAGGGCGGCGGGCACATTCTTCACCTCGAACAGAAAGGTCGTCATAACCGGACCGGCGCCCGGCTGCGGCGCCTTCGGCTCGGCGGCAAGGACGACGAAGCGCGTCATATTGTCGTCGCTATCCTCGATATTTTCCGCGACCAGCCGCAGCCCGTACAGCTCCGCCGCCAGATAGGGGGCGATTGCCCCCTCGCCCGGCGTGCGCGCCTCCGCCACCAGCGCCGCCGCGCCGGCCGTGTCGGCATAGCTGACGGGCTGAATGCCGCGCTCGCGCAGATAATGGCGGCACTGGCCCAGCGCCTGCGGATGGCTGATTGCGCTCTTCACCGGCACCGTGTCCGGCGCCATCAGGCAGTGGCGAATCCGCAAAAAATATTCGTCGACGATCGACAGGCCCGATTCGGGCAGCAGAAAATGCATGTCCGCCACGCGGCCGTGCAGGCTGTTCTCGATCGGGATCAGCGCCCGGCCGGCCATGCCGCTGCGCACCGCATCGATGGCATCTTCAAAGGCGAAGCAGGGCAACGGCACGCAATCGGGCGCATAGCCCAGCGCCGCCAAATGGCTGTTTGCGCCCGGCGCGCCTTGAAAAGCGACGGCACGGGCGGGGTCGGCGGCGGCCTTTTGCGTCAGTTCATCGACCAGCGCGCGGGCGGGGGCAGGATAATTGTCCATAAGCGTCTGCGCGCTTAGGCACTTGGCCCCCGGCGCGCAAGCATCGGGATGGATTAGCGACCTGTCGTGACAGGAAGGCCGCAACCCGGCTTGCACCTTCGCTTCTGCCCCATTATGGCAAACGGCCAATAGGGGGGCGTCGATGACAGCCGCCGAAAAGATAAACACAAGGGAAAGCGAGCGAGATGGGCGATCGTTTCAACACCGTGGCGGGCTGGGCTTTGTTTGCAGGCATCATCGCGCTGGGTGGCGCAATCGTCAGCTCCGGATTCTTTCACGACGAACGGCCTGAAAAAATGGGCTATGCCATTGAAGGCGTAGAGGCCGAAGGCGAAGGCGGCGATACCGGCCCCAGCCTCAACACCCTGCTGGCGAGCGCCGATGTCGCCGCCGGCGAAAAGGCTTTCGCGAAATGCGTCGCCTGCCACACCGTCAATCAGGGCGGCGCCAATGGCATCGGCCCCAATCTGTACGGCACCGTCGGCGAGGCGATCGGCCAGGGCAAGGGCGGTTTCGCCTTCTCCGAAGCGCTCAAGAGCAAGGGCGGCACCTGGACGTTCGAGGCGATGGATCACTGGCTCAAGAGCCCGCGGGAATTTGCGCCCGGCACCAAAATGACCTTTGCCGGCATGGGCAACCCCGCCGACCGCGCAAATCTGATCGCCTGGCTCAACAGCCAGGGATCGAACCTGCCCCTGCCCGTCGCCGATGCCCCCGCCGAAGCGGAAGGCGAAGCGGCCAATGGCGCCGACGCCGCCAATGCGACGGACGCAACCCCCGCCGCGAACGCGACCGAAGCGGCGCCCGCCGCCAAGGAATAAAAGGAACCGGCCGGCCCCGCGCCGGCCTTCTTTTTTCCCGCGAATCCGGGCGTTGCCAGCTCAGGCAGGCGCTCAACTGGCGGACCTTACCCAAGTCCGTTCGGGCTGAGCCTGTCGACCCGGCACAGGCGCACAGATGGTGTGGACGCCTCCCCATCCCTTCACCCCTCGTGCCAGAGTTTTCCTCTCAATGGGCGATATTCTGAAGCAAGCTGCGTTGGGTCGCGATCACCCCTCCCCCCGTCCGCCCCGAGACAAGTCGAAGGGCCGCTCATCCGGAGAGCAAAGGCAGGGTGTCTACGGGCGCAGCCTGAATGGCGCGACGCTCCAGCTCAGCCCGAACCCTGACCCAGCCCGCCCTATCCGCAGCCACTGAGCCCGCAATTAGCGAGGCCCGGTCCTGCTTGCGCAGGCCGGGCCTCATTCCCTCTCCAAACTTTTAAAGCCGATCAGCCGTCGTAGTCGCCACCGATATTCTGGTTGCGCGGCGGCGCGGCGGCGGTCAGGCGCAGAGCCTCCGCCGACTGGGCGAGCGAGCCGATTTCGTCCGGCGTGTCGTCGTCGTCGATCTGAACCTTCTGGAGCGCCGCGATGGCCGAATCATGCAGGTCCGCCGGCATGACGGTTTCTTCGGCGATCTCGCGCAGGGCGACGACCGGATTTTTATCGCGATCGCGATCCAGCGTCAGTTCCGCGCCACCGGAAATCTCCCGGGCGCGCTGTGCAGCGAGAAGGACCAGATCGAAACGGTTGGTAACCTTGTCGACGCAATCTTCGACGGTAACGCGGGCCAAACAGGGCCTCCTGAACAAACAATGAAACTGTTGGACCGGCGCGTACCAGCAGAGCTGTCAAGAGTCAATGAAAAGCCCATAAAGCCATGGCGCCTCTCGCCGAATGGAGGCATGAACGAGCCATGGTGACCCGCGACCCGGCAGCCGCGCCCGACCGCGCGAAGGACATCCAACTTAGCCTGGACGGCAATCATCTCCGGGTGCTGGAGGCGGGACTGGACATGCGCGCCGCCCTGATCGACCTGATCGAAGGCGCGCGGATGAGCCTGAAGCTCTATTTCTACATCTTCGCCGACGATGACAGCGGGCGGCTGGTGCGCGACGCGCTGGTCGCCGCCGCCCATCGCGGGGTCGACGTGATCCTGATGGTCGACGCCTTCGGATCGGCCAAGACGCCCCACGGCTTTTTCGACCCGCTGGTCATCGCGGGCGGCCATTTCGGCCGCTTCGGCGCGCGCCGCTCCACCCGCTATCTGATCCGCAATCATCAAAAGCTCGCCATCGCCGACGATTGCCAGCTGATGATGGGCGGCTTCAACATCGCCGATCCCTATTTCGGCATTCCGCCCGAGGATTGCTGGAGCGACATCGGCCTGCTGCTGGAAGGGCCGCAGGTCGAGGCGATGACGCGCTGGTTCGGGCAGCTCTGGCGCTGGGTATCGACGCCCAGCCAGCGCTTCCGCACGCTGCGCCGGATGATCCGCCAGTGGGAACCATCATTGCATCATGATCCCAAGGAACCCTTTCGCTGGCTGGTCGGCGGCCCGACCCGCCGCCTCAGCCCCTGGGCGCAGGTGGTGAAACATGATCTGGAACAGGCGCAGCGCGTCGACATGATCGAAGCCTATTTCTCCCCCGGTCGCGGCATGCTCAAGCGGATCGCCCGCGCGGCGCGGCGGCAGGGCGCGCGGCTGATCCTGCCGTCCCGCTCCGACAATTTCGCCACGGTGGCGGCGGCCCGACTGCTCTATGGCCCGCTGCTCAAGCGCGGGGTCGAGATCAGCGAATTCCTGCCCTGCAAGCTGCACAGCAAACTTATCATCCTCGACGATGCCGTCTATATCGGCTCGGCCAATTTCGACCTGCGCAGCCTGTTCCTCAATCTGGAGATCATGTTGCGGGTGGAAGATGCGGGCTTTGCCGCCGCGATGCGCGACCTCGTAACGCGGCGGGTCGCGGAGAGCCGGACGATCACGCTTGAAACCCATTATGGCCGACGCCGCCTGCTGACGCTGGCCAAGCAGTGGATCAGCTATCTGCTGGTCGGCGTCCTTGATTATACCGTGACGCGGCGGCTCAACTTCCGCGATCCAAATGCCGATTAAGGGGCCGATCGATGGGGCCGACCGACCGGGCAGACTGAAAGGGCCGGCCCCATCGGCGCCGACCCTTTCCCTTCATGACGTTCTTCCGTGCGCCATTGCTCCTTCGTGACAGTGGCGCAGGGGAGCTATCGCCTCATCGCCCGGTGCCGCTCAGCACCCGGACGCGGCCGATCGGATAGCCTTTTTCCGCCATCTCCTTGGCATAGTCGCCGCGCGCATCGGCCAGTTCGGCCCGATATTCGTCCCAGGCGTCACGATTATCCTCGGCATCGCTGCTGCGCGCCAGATCCTTCTTCAATTCCTTGCGCGCTTCGGCAAGGTCGGTCTGATAGTTGAACCAATAGTCATTCTCGACGCCGGCAATCGGCGCGCGATAGGTTAGTTCATCCTCGACACGGGCGAGTTGCTGTTCATAGCTGGCCAGCCCTTCGGCCGGTGGCCGCGCCTGTGCCGTCATCGAAGCCGTCGCGATGCCAAGGACACCCAGAGTGGCCAAGGCGCTGGCAAGAGTCTTGCGGGTCATGCGCTCATCTCCTTTCCTTTGCGAACACATGCCCCCTCAACGCGCCGTCCCCCCGCTTGTGCGCCTGAACGAATGTGCAGAATGGCCAGTCCGGTCGGCGCCGACGACGAAAGGAGCGGCCGCCAAGGCCGAAATTTGATGGATTTTTGTGCGTTTTCATCAGGATAGGCCGGACGAGCTACCGGTTCTGATGATGGTGCGGTGCCCGGACACTTTTAGGGCAGATCAGCCAAAGGCCGGGCGCGAAAGGAAAAAGGCGCCCGCCCCGGTCGGGACGAGCGCCTCTTTCGGCAGCCAGTTCCGGCGATCAGGCGATCGCGTCGGTCGCCGGCCGATAGGCAAGGCCCAGGTCGTCGGCGACGGCCTTATAGGTCACCTGCCCGTCCCAGACATTGAGACCCGCCAGCAGATGCGGATCGCGCCGCATCGCGTCCTGCCAGCCCAGATCGGCAATGCGCAGCGCATGGGGCAGCGTCACATTGTTGAGCGCATAGGTGCTGGTGCGAGCGACCGCGCCGGGCATGTTGGCGACGCAATAATGGACGATGCCATCGACCACATAGGTCGGTTCGGCATGCGTGGTCGCGCGGCTGGTCTCGAAACAACCGCCCTGATCGATTGCGACATCGACCAGCACCGCGCCCTTCTTCATCGTCTTGAGCATGTCCGCGCTGACCAGCTTGGGCGCGGCCGCGCCGGGGATCAGCACCGCGCCAATCACCAGATCCGCCTCCGCCACGCATTCTGCGAGGTTGGCGCGATTGGAGAAGCGGGTCTTGGCCCGCGCCTCGAAATGGATGCCCAGCCGCTCCAGCACTTCGGGCGAGCGGTCGAGGATGGTCACGTCCGCGCCCAGGCCCGCCGCCATCTGCGCCGCGTTGAAGCCGACGACGCCGCCGCCGATCACCGCGACCTTGGCCGGCAGCACGCCGGGCACCCCGCCCAGCAGCACGCCGCGCCCGCCATTCGCCTTTTCCAGCGCGGTCGCGCCCGCCTGGATCGACATGCGCCCGGCCACCTGGCTCATGGGCTTGAGCAGCGGCAGCCCGCCGCCGGCGTCCGTCACCGTTTCATAGGCGATGCAGGTCGCGCCCGACGCAATCAGCTCGCGCGTCTGGTCAGGATCGGGCGCAAGGTGCAGATAGGTGTAGAGGATCTGGCCGGATCGCAGCATCGCGCGCTCCTGCGCCTGCGGCTCCTTCACCTTCACGATCATGTCCGCGCCCGCGAAGATGTCGGCGGCGGTAGCAACGATCTGCGCGCCCGCTCTTTCATAATGGGCGTCGGGCGCATCGATCCCCTCGCCCGCCCCGCTCTCCACCAGCACCTTATGGCCGTGCGCGGTGAGTTCATGGACGCTTTCGGGGGTCAGGCCGACGCGATATTCGTGATTTTTGATTTCCTTGACGGTGCCAACGATCATCTTGTCTCTCCTTGGCGCCTGAGACGGCGCCGCCTGACCCCAGACTATCGCAATTTCGCCGCAGGCTGATCGCTAATTTCGCGCTGGCGGGCAGGTACTTAGCAATGCTATCGCGCGCCACCCCGCATTTTCGGAATGACATTGCATGGATCGGTTCGACTTAGCCTTGCTGGAAGCGCTGCAAGCCGATTCGCGCCGCTCCATGGTGGATCTGGGCGCGGCGATCGGCCTTTCCGCCTCCGCCTGCCACCGCCGGATCAAGGCTTTGGAGGATGCCGGGCTGATCGCCGGCTATGCCGCGCGCCTCGACCCGGAGGCGCTGGGGCTGACGCTCCATGCCTTTGTCGAAATCTCGCTGACCAGCCAAAGCCGCGAGACGATGGACGCCTTCGAGCGTGCGGTGGAGAATTTTCCCGAAATATCGGAATGCCATCTGATGGCCGGACAGGCCGACTATCTGCTGCGCGTGGCGGCGCGCGATCTGGCCGGCTTCGACGCCATTCATCGCGACTGCCTGGCGCGGCTACCCGGCGTCTCCGCCATCCGCACCAGCTTCGCCATCCGCCGCATCCGCAACTGGCGCGGCTACAGGCTTCGCTGAAGGGGCCGCCGGTTCAGGCCCTGTCTGATAATGCGCCTTCCGGCGCATCGGGCTGGCGCAGCAACAAAATGCGCAACTTTACGCATTTCCAAACAGCCTCTCACGGCGCCGGTCGCACCGGCACGGGCGCGTTGCACAGGTCCACCCCGCCGGCGGGCCGCTCGTAAAAATCATCCTTCCGATTGGCGCGCAGCCGCAGATAGTCGGCAAAGCTGGCGGAGGCGACATCCATCATCTGAAGGCGCGGCCGCTGCGCGGGCGGCAACTGGCTCGCCAGCCGCACCGACAGGATCGGCAGCTTGCGCTCCGCACCGACATAGAAGCCAAGGTCGCCCGATCCGCGCGGCAGGCTCGACAGCGCCTCCATCCCCTGCACGACCCGGCCGACCACGGCAATATTGCGGTCGAGCTGGCGCGGCGCCTGGCCGATCACCGCATAAAGCTCCGCGCCGCTGCCCGCGTCAGGCGACAGGTTGCGCCCCACGCCGACAAAGCCATAGCAATGCGGCAGCCACAGCGATTGCCCATCGGCCGCCACCGGCCACCCTTCGGCGAAGCCGGTCGTCGGCGCATAGGGATCGGCATAGGGCAGCCGCACCATCACCGCACGGAAGGGCGCGAGCGGCTGGACATAATCGGCAGCCGTCGTGGTGACGAGCCCCTTGGGCAGCGGCTTGCGCTCGGTCGCGTCACCCCACTGCACCACATAATTTTCCTGCACCCGGTTGATGCTGGTGCCGTCCCACCACTGCGCCGTCGCGAGCTTGCGGATATTGTCGACATGGCGCGGCGCGAAACGCGGCGCGAGCTGAATGACCGCCTGCCGGCCGCCCTCCAGCGTCATGACCAGCAGATCCTCGGCCGCGATGTCTTTCCATGCCTCAGCCGGCGCCGCCGCGATCAGGGCGGACGGGGTAGCGGGTGTGGCGGGATCGGCCGCGGGCGCCGCAGCGGCAACGCAGGCCAGCGGCAGGGCGAAAGCGAGATAACGGTTCATCGCATGATCAAACAGCGGCGCGGAAGGAAAGTAAAGCATCCTCTTGCCACCTGCATCGCGGCACGATAGGGAGCCGCCTTCCAGTGCATGCGGAGCGGTGGCCGAGTGGTCGAAGGCGCTCGCCTGGAAAGTGAGTATACGTCAAAAGCGTATCGAGGGTTCGAATCCCTCCCGCTCCGCCATTTGCCCAATGAAGTCAGCTACTCGATCGCGGGGTTCCTTGCCCACATCGTGGCCGCGACACCGCCTACCCCCGCCCCTCCCCCGACCATCATGCCCTTCGACAGCTTCATCGCTAAGCCATTGACGATATGTTATTTTATAACATAAGCGCTCGCTCTCGCAAAAGGGTGGAGTGACAATCGATGCGTCTGACGAACAACAGAAGCGCAGCCGCGCTACTGGCCACTGCGGCGATGGCGCTGTTTGCGCCGGTGCCGGCTTCGGCCCAGGAAGAGACTGGCGAGCGAAGCGAACGCGAAAAGGAACGCCGGAGCCGGGCGGACGAGATCATCATTACCGGGCAGTCACTCAGCATAGCGGACATGCCGACCGCAACACCCGTGCAGGTTCTGGCAGGTGCCGAGCTGGCGCATCGCCGACAGAGCGGCCTGGGAGAGACGCTGGCGGGCCTGCCGGGCGTGCATCTCGACAGTTTCGGCGGCGGCGCGTCCCGTCCTGTCATCCGCGGCCAGACCACCCCGCGTATCGAGGTGCTGACGGATGGAGCCAATTTGTTCGACGTCTCGTCCATTTCGCCCGACCATGCCATCACCACCGATCCGCTCTTGCTCGACGGGATAGAAGTGCTCCGAGGCCCCGCCGCCTCGCGCTTCGGCGGAAACGCGACCAATGGCGCCATCAACCTGATCGACAGCAAAGTGCCCAAGGCGGTGCCTATCGGCGGGCTGACCGGAGCGACCGAGGTCCGTTACGGCACCGGGGATGAAGAAAGAACCGTCGTCGGCCGCGTGACCGCAGGGGTCGGCCAGTTTGCCCTTCATGCCGAAGGCGCACGGCGCAAGGCGGAAAATTACAGCGTGCCGGACAGCTATGGTTCAAGCAAGCTGGCGGATTCCTTCGCGGCCAGCACGAGCTATGCCGTCGGCGGATCGTGGATCACGTCCAAAGGCTATATCGGCGCAGCCTATTCGCGGATGGACAGCGACTATGGGCTGCCCGGCCACAGCCACCTGAACGGCGTGTGCCACACGCATGGGATGGATCTGCATTGCGCGGCACATGGCGGATTTGAAGACCCGTTCGGCGGGCCTGACGATCACACAGCCTCTATCAAATTGCGCAGCGAGCGGGTCGACCTGCGTGCGGACTATGACGATCTGCTGCCCGGCCTCGCTCATATCCGCCTGCGGGGCTCCTATACCGATTATGCGCATGACGAAATTGACGGCGCCCTGCTCTTCACCCGCTTCACCAACAAGGTGTGGGACGGGCGTGTCGAGCTGACCCACAGGCCGTTTCTCGGCTTCACCGGCACGTTGGGCGTCCAATATAGCGACGGCCGGTTCGGCGGCATCAATGTCAACGACCTGCACAAACCATTTCCCGACGGCGCCTATGGTCTTGACGGAAACCCCGACTATCTCACCGAAAATCTGGGTATCTTCCTCAGCGAACGCCGCTCCTTCGGGCCGGTCGATCTGGAACTCGCGATCCGCAAGGACTGGCGCAGGATCGATGTGACGACGCCGGCCTGGCGGTCCACCCTGTCGCCAGAATTGGAGGATCTTTTCGCCGAATGGGATGGGCCGAACTGGCGGCAAATTCTGGAAGATGCCGACATTGCGGCATTTCGGGCGCAAAATCCTACCGTCAAACATGATCCCTTTTCGGCGTCACTGGGGGCAAGCTGGAATATGGGCGGGGGCTATGCGGCCGCGCTCTCGCTCAGCCATACCGAGCGCGCGCCAAGCGTGCGGGAACTTTATGCGCGCGGCAATAATCTTGCCACCAACAGCTATGAGCTGGGCCTTGCCGTGGGCAATCCGCTATTGGAGGAGGGAGGATTATCGGCCGAAAGCGTTCTTGAAGCGACCGACGCGGTCAACCTGACATTCCGCAAAACCGGCGGCCCGCTCGAATTTGAACTTGGCCTATTCTATCAGCATGTCGACGATTATGTGTTCGCGCGCCTGATCGAAACCGAGACAGAAACCGGTATTCCGCACAACTTCCTGATCTACACGGCCGCACAGGCCCGCTTCGCCGGTGTCGATGGTCAGCTGAGCTACGCCTTCGCCCCATCGACGCGCGTCACGATCTTCGGCGATTATGTCGAGGCCAAGCTCAAGAGCGAGAATGACAATCTGCCGCGCATTCCCCCGGGTCGACTGGGCGCGCGTTACGAGGGTAATTTCGGGCCGCTTTCGGCGGATGTCGAATATGCCCGCACCTTCGGCCAGGACCGGATCGCCTCCTATGAGACCAGCACCAATGGCTATGACATGGTCAATGCGACCCTTGCCTACCGGTTTGACATCGGGATGGAAAAGTCGGTGGAATTTTATGCGCGCGGCACCAACCTCCTGAACGAGCTGGCTTTCTCGCACAGCTCCTTCGTGAAAGACCAGTCGCCACTGCGCGGGCGCAGCCTTGTGGTCGGGATGCGCCATATGTTCTGACGTTCAGGACCGGCGAGCCTCCCTCGCCGGTCCGTTTCTTCCCAAGGATGTCGCCTTTCCTGAACAGCCCCCCTCCCCCGTTGCGCATTTGTCAAATTATGTTGCAGCGCAGCGTCGCAAACTTGTCTCAAGCCCCAGTGTCTCTATAGTTCTGGCAAGATATTCATGAGGTCGGAATTTGGCTGGGGAGCGTTTGGGTCTGCGGCAGGCTGCTGCATGGCTCGTGGAAATAGTGGGGCCTGACCGGGGCTATGTTAATGTGGGTATCGTCTATACATTGGCGATCACATTGCTGTCGCTGGCGACGCCCATCTCGGTGCAATTGCTGATCAATTCGGTCGCGCGCACGGCGCTCGTCGCGCCGCTCTGGATCCTGTCGGGCATGTTGCTGGTGCTGCTTCTGCTCGTCGCCGGGCTGAGCGGCCTGCGCGTATACCTGCTTGCCATGTTCGAACGCCGCATCTTCGCCCGCGTCGTGGCAGAGGTTACGGTGCGGGCCGTGCATGCGCAAAACCCCTTCTTCGCCGACGAAAGCCGGGGCAGCCTGTTCAACCGCTATTTCGACATGGTGGTGGTGCAGAAAGCGGTGCCTAGCCTTGTGATCGGCGCCTTCACGATCATCCTGCAAGGGGCGGTCGGCCTGATCGTCACCAGCTTTTACCACCCGTTTTTCCTGGCGTTCAACATCATCCTGGTCGTCGTGTGCCTGCTCATCTGGCTCGCCTGGCGCCATGGCGCGATCACCGGCGCCGTGCGCCTGTCGCACGCCAAGCATGAGGCCGCGCACTGGCTGGAGAGCGTCGGCGCATCGAACGGCTTCTACAAATCGGCCCGGCATCTCGATTTCGCCATGGACCGGTCGGAGGCGGTGACGGCGAGCTATATCCGGGCGCATCGCAGCTATTTCCGCTATAGTTTCGCGCAGGCGCTGGGCTATTTCCTGGTCTATGCCGTGGCCGGAGCGGCGCTGCTGGCGCTGGGCGGCAATCTCATCCTGGCGGGGCAGCTCTCCATCGGGCAGCTGGTGGCGGCCGAACTGATCCTGTCGGGCGTCTTTTACGGCATTTACCAGCTGGGCTGGTATCTCGACACTTTCTACGATCTGGTGGCAAGCTCGGAGGAATTGTCGCAGATTTTCGCCATTCCGCAGGAGCCCGCCGGCCTGAGCGGGCAAGCCCCGCCCGACGGCGCGGTGCGGTTTCGCGAGGTCGAGCTGACCGGCGCGCGCATCGATCTGTCGATCGCGAGCGGCGAACAGGCGGTGATCGTGGCCGAGCCGGGCGTCGAAAGCCACATGGCGCTTCTGCTCAAACGCCATGTCAGCCCCGAACGCGGCCTTGTGTCGATCGGCGGCAGCGAACTGGGCAGCTTCGACATGTATCTGCTGCGCTCGGCGGTCATGGTGCTGAACCGGCCCACCATCGTCGACATCACCGTTCGCGAATATCTCAACCTCGCCGCCGGCCGCGATGCCCATAGCGCGCTGATCCTGCGCATGCTCGACATGGTCGGCCTCGCCGCCCGCATCTCCAGCCTGCCCAAGGGGCTGGACACGCATCTGGCCAGCTCCGGCTCGCCCCTCTCGATCGTGGAGGTGATGCAGCTGAAACTGGCGGCCGCGCTGCTCAGCCGGCCCAAGGTGCTGCTCCTGTCGCACCTGTATGACATGATGCCGGCCGAGCCCCTGCACGCGACGCTGGCCATGTTGCGGGAGCATGGCACGACCGTCCTCCTGTTCACCGGCCGGCCCGAAGCGCTCCATCTCGACAGCTATTTCTGGCTGGGCCTGCGAATGCAGCGCCGCTTCGCCGATCATGACGCACTGGCGCGCTTCCTGGCCGCGAAGGAGGCCGGCGCGTGACCATCGAACCCGCGCAGCTGACGCATTTCCACTCGCTGGCGAGCCTCCGGCCGCCCCGGGCAGCCAAAGTCATCGCATGGCTCATCCTGCTCGTCCTGTGCCTCGCCATCGCGATCCTCTTCGTTCCCTGGCGGCAGACCGCGCAGGGCGGCGGGCAGGTCATCTCGCTCGACCCCGACGACCGTCCGCAGCAGGTCTCCTCGCTGGTCGAGGGGCGCGTCGAGCGCTTCTTCGTGCAGGATGGCCAGCATGTGAAGGCCGGCGATCCCATCGTCCAGGTGGTCGACATCGACCCCGATTTCCTCGACCGGCTCGCGGCCGAAAAGGCCGAGGTGGAGGCGCAGATCGCCGCCATCGAGCAGGCGCGCGCCGTGGCGTCCATCGATGTGGGGCGCACGGGGCAGCTGTTTGCCGAAGGGTTGGCGGCGCGGCGGGATTATGAGCAGACGCAGATCAAGGTCGCCGACGCCAACGCGAAACTGGCCGAGGGGCGGGCGAAGCTCAAGCAGATCGAAGTGCGGCAACGGCGGCAGTCGGCGCAGCTTGTCACCGCGCCTCGCGACGGCCGGGTGCAGAATCTGAACGCGGCGGCGGGCGGCGCGCTGATCTCGGCGGGGACGGTGCTGGCGACGATCGCGCCGGAGCGGATCGAACGGGCGGTCGAACTTTATGTCGATGGCCGCGATATCCCGCTGGTCGATCAGGGCCGGCCGGTGCGGCTGGAATTTGAAGGTTTCCCCGCCTTCCAGTTCAGCGGCTGGCCTGCCTTTGCGGTGGGCATTTATGATGGACAGGTGCGGTCGGTCGACCCCACGCCCCGCGCCGACGGCCTGTTCCGCGTGCTGGTCGAGCCGCAGCCCGGCAAGCCGGCCTGGCCGGGGCAGCGTTTCGTGCGGCAGGGCGGCAAGGTGCTCGGCTGGATTCAGGGCGACAATGTCACCGTCGGTTATGAATTATGGCGTCAGCTCAACGACTTCCCCCTGAATTTCGGTCAGGACCAGACCGCCGGGAAGCAAGAGGAAAAGGCCGCGAAAAGCTCCTTCGAGAAGAAGAAGTGACGATGCGCCTGATGATCGGCCTGAGCGGGCTGCTGATCGCCACTGCGGCGCCCGCGGCCAAGGGACAGGCGACCGCGGAACCGCCGCTGGCGCCGGCAGCGTCCGTCTCGCCGCTGATGGTGCAGGAGGTGTTGCGATCCTCCGCCCGGTCCGCGCCCGACATCATCGCGGCGCTCGCGCGCAGCCGGCAGGCCGAAGCCCGCGCGCTGACCGCTCAGGGCGCGTTCGACACGATATTTGCGGTGGAGGGCCGCAGCCGGGCCGCCGGCTATTATGACGGCACCGAACTGGCCGGAAAGGCCGAACAGCCCTTCATGGACAATGGCGGCTATGTCTATGGGCAATATCGCGCCTCGCGCGGCGACTTCCCGGTCTATGAGGACAAGGCCTATACCAACCGGCTGGGCGAGGTGAAGATCGGGGCGCTCTATTCGCTGCTGCGCGATCGCCTGATCGATGCGCGGCGATCGGAATTCCGGCTTGCCGCCAATGACATCGACATCGCCCAGTTCGAAGCGAAGGCCACCAGCATCGGCGTGCAGGCGCGCGCGATCGAAGCCTATCAGAAATGGGTGGCGGCCGGGCTGAAGCTGAAAGCCTATCGATCGCTGTTGCAACTGGCGCAGGACCGCACCCATGGCATCGAGCGCCAGGTCAGGCTGGGTGCCAAGCCGGACATTTTACTGACCGAGAATGAGGCCAATCTGGTCAAGCGCCAGGCCTATCTCATCGAGGCGCAGCAGGCGCTGCGCGCGGCGGCGGTGAAGCTCTCGCTCTATTATCGCGACGATCAGGGCGCGCCGATCACCGTCGATGACGCGCGCCTGCCCGACAACGCCGCGTCGCTCGACGCGATCAGGGTGGACCCGGCCTTCAATCTGGACGGGCGGCCCGACCTTGCCATCCTGCTGGAGGAAATCGACAAGGCGACGGTGAAGCTGGCGCTGGCGCGCAATGACCTGAAGCCCCGGCTCGACCTGATCGGCGAAGTCGCCAAGGATGTGGGGCCAGAGGGGCTTGGCGGATATAGCCGCACCCCGCTCGAACTGATCGTGGGCGTCAGCTTCAAGATACCGCTGCAAAATCGCAAGGCCAAGGGCAAGCTCGCCGAAAGCCAGGCGAAGATTGACGAACTGACGGTCAAGAAACGCTATCTCGCCGAGAAGATCCGTGCGGCCGTCGCCGCCATCGGCATCGAGGTGGAGACGGCCGACCAGCTGGTCGACACGACCGAGCGCGAACGCGCCCTCGCCCAGCGGCTCGCAACCGCCGAACGGCGTCGGTTCGAGCTGGGATCGAGCGACTTCTTCCTGGTCAACCAGCGGGAGGAAAGCGCGACCAGCGCGGAGGTGAAGCTGATCGAGGCGCAGGCCCGCATCGCCGCCGCCCGCGCCGAACTGGCGGCGGCGACGGCTGATGAAGGCGCTTTGGGACTGAACCTGCCGCCGCTGGAGTGAGCGGCAGGTGAGGCGTTGCGGCGCCATCGAGGATTGCAGCCCGACAGGAGCGCTCGACACGGTCTTGCCGTCGCCTCGCAGGATCAGCAGCAGGTCCCCTCAGCCCCCTCCTCTTCAGCGCGCCGAGCGATCCAGCCTGGCCACCTCCGTCGCCGCCAGCAGGAAGGCGCCTATGCCGTAGAACTGGGTATCCTGCGGCTCGACCTTTTCCGGCCGATCGCTGACCTGCTGCACATAGCCGAGCCGCCCGTCGGGCTGGATCGCCTTGTTGAGCGCCGCCCAGCCCCGGCGCACGACCGGCTCATAGTCCGCGCGGGACAGCAGGCCATTATTGATGCCCCAGGCCAGACCATAGGTGAAAAAGCCGGTGCCGCTGGTTTCCGGCGGCGCATTTTCGGGCGCCAGCAGCGACGGCGCCCAATAGCCGTCGGGCTTCTGGATCGCCTTGAGCTTGGCGGCCATCTCCTTGAACAGGCTTTCCATGCGCTGCCGGTCGGGGCTGCCCTTGGGCAGGTCGGGCAGGATATGCGGGATGCCGGCGAACACCCAGCCATTGCCGCGCGACCAGAATTGCTTGCGCTGCTGTTCGTCCCGCCGCTCGAAAAAGCGGCTGTCGCGATAATAAAGATGCTCGACCGGATCATAGAGGAAATCGGTGGTGGCCCAGAATTCCTTCATCGCAAAGTCGCGATATTTGGCGTCGCCGGTCTGCCTGGACAGCGTCGTGAAGGCGGCGGGCGCCATGAACAGGGCGTCGCTCCAGCACCAGCGGCGCAGGCACTCGACATCCCCCTGCCCGCGCGGCGGCGCGTAAAAGGCCAGCGTGGTGATCGCCGGCTGATCGATCACCCGGTCGAACGCGGCCCGCGTGGGCTGGCGCGCCGCCGCGCCCGCGCCATTCTTGGCCGCCCAGAGATAGGCCTGGGTGATTGCATGATCGTCGGCATGATAGGGGCGCTCGCCGGGCGTCCATCCATTGGCGCGGCCCATCGCCTTGATCGCCTGCGCGATGCGGGGCGGCGCGCCAGCGTCCGCCAGTTTCGTCATGCCGACCCAGAAGGCGGCCTGCTCCCACGCCCGCGGATTGCGCGTTTCGAAGGTGACGCGGCTGAAGATCGTCGGATCGTCCATATGCGCCAGCTGCCAGTCGGCCAGCCGCACCGCCGTCTTAATCGCGGGAGCGGCCTGCTGAGCAGCGGCGGGAGCGGCAGCGACGGCGGCGATAAGCACGACGGGCGCCAGGTTGCGGAAGGGCATGCGATGGTCTCCGAACAACTTGGATAATCTATCGGCCGACATCGGCCGGCCGGGAGGGGTCAGGAAAGGCGCCCCGCGCTACCCGCAGGACGCCGTCCCGACAATCAGAACTTGCCGCGAACGCCGACGGCGATGGTCGTCCCATTGTAGAAGGAATTGTCACGGTGCGTTTTGCCCGTGGGCTGCTGCGGATTTTCGAAATAGTTGAACACATTTTCGTTGGTGATGTTGAGGGCATCGACCCGCAGCTGGATCGCATCGCTGATCTCATAGGAGATGGAGGCGTCCAGATAGCCTTGCGGCGCGAAATAGTTGATCTCGTCACCGCCATTATTGACCTGCGCGCCGCCGGTCTTGGCCCGGTAATTATAGGAACCGCGCAGCGCGAACGGGCCTTTTTCATAGAAAGCGGTGATGCTGTAGGTATATTTCGGCACCGACTGCAGCGCGATGATGTCGCCATTGGTCAGGACGAAATTGAAATTATTGTTCCCCTCCTGATTCTGCTCGATCAGCGTGAAGCTGCTGGTCAGGCCCAGCCCGTCGAACGGCGCCGGCAGGAAGGTGAAATTCTGCTGATAGGCCAGTTCCAGACCCTTGAGCGACAGCTTCGCGGAATTTTCAACGATGGTGCGCCGGACGACCGGATTGCCGTTGGTGAGCGCGTTGATCTGCTCCAGCGTACAGATGCCGGTCGCGCCGCCAAAGGCCGCGCAGCTGAAATAGCTGGCATCCAGCCCCGCCTCGGCGAAGGGAATGTCCTGGGTGACGGCGGTCGGCCGGTCGATAATGTCCTTCTTGAACACGCCCACGCTCAGCAAGGCGCCGGGTGCGAAATACCATTCGAGCGCCGCGTCGAAGCTGGTGGCGATCTGCGGACGCAGGTTCGGATTGCCGACGGTGACGGCATTGTTGAAATAATTGGGGACGACGATGCTGCCCGCAATGTCGTTCAACGCACCGCGCGTCACGGTCTTGCCGATGGCGCCGCGCAGCAGGAGCTTGGGCGTGATGTCGAAGGCCAGGCTCATCGACGGCAGCCAGTTGGCATAGCCGCCCTCGGTGTGATTGGGCGTGAAGGTGCCGTTCACATTGGTATAGTTGTCGATGATCGTCTTGGTATCGGAATAGCGCATACCGACATTGCCGCGCAGTTCCCGTCCGAACAGGGGAAGTTTGAAGGTCGCTTCGAAAAAGGCCGACTTGACCAGTTCCTCGGCCTCATAGGTCGCGTTCAGCTGCTGCGGCGCCTGCCAGTTGGAGCCATTGGCGTCCAGCGTGTCCATGACGAAGTCGCGGGAGAAGGTCGCGAAGTTGGACGGATAGCCGCTGTTCCCGCCATTGCGCAGCGAGCCATATTGCACGAACGGATCCATATAGGCGAAGACGTTCGCCGGATTGGCTCCGATTGTCCCGCCATTGGGCAGCACGATGCCGCGCGCGATCGCCGATCCGTCACGCGACGTGCGCCGCTTGACGCTCGACACGATGGTGCCGCCCAGCTTGAAGGCCAGGCTGGTGTCGCCGGTGTCGACTAGGGTGTAATCGGCCATCACCCGTCCGCTTCTGACGCGGTCGCGCTCCTGCTGGAGGGCGAAGCCGAGCGAGGGATCGCGGAAGACCGACGTGTCGGTGAAGCTGGTGGGCGACGAGATGGTCGGATAGCTGATATTGCCGGTGGGATCGTAGGTCGTCTCGATCCCGTAGATGTTCGACACGATGCGATTGCCCGACTGTTGCGCATCGCTGTCGCTGAAGGCCGCCTGAGCCGACAATTTCAGCGAGCTGGTCGCATCATAGACCGCGCGCCCCACGACATATTTATATTCGGTCTCGAAATCGCGGAAGAAGCTTTCGGTAATGATGCTTGTATTCCCGAACCGGCCGTAAAGATTATTATATTCATCGATCTGCACATCGAGCGGGATGATGCCCGAATTGGTGCCGCGCCCCGGAATGTCGGTCGTGCCCGGCGCGGTGCGGGTGCTGCGGACCGGCACGCCGAAGGTGAACTCGTCCATCTGGTCGGTCAGCTTGGAATAGATGCCGTCGACGCTCGCCTCGAACCGGTCGCTCTTATATTGAAGCGATCCGACCAGCCCCAGCCGCTCCCGCTCGGTGCTCGAGCTGTAGACGCGGTAGAAACGCGGCAGTTGCGCATTTTCCACCTGCGACCGGGTGAGACCGCCGAAATTGGCGAGCGGATTATCCAGGTCCAGCTCGAACTGATAAGCGCCGCTGGTGTTGGGCGGCACCGGATTGGCGGCGGTCCCATAATAAGGCCGCCGACCGAGCGCAGAGGAGTTCCAGCCGCCGGTCGACTGGAAACCGGATCGTTCATTCACCGTCTGCGCATAGGCAACGCCGATCAGCGCGCCGAAATTGCCCCAGGTGTCGCTGAGCATCAGCGATCCGCGCGGACGCCATTTCTTGGACTGGGTATTATAATTATATTGGCCGCTATAACGGATCACGCGGCCGTTGCTGTCGAACGGGCGCGGGGTCTGAAGGTCGACATTGCCGGCGATGCCGCCTTCCTCCAGATTGGCTTGCGGCGACTTGTAGACATCGACGCGGCCGAACAGTTCGGACGGAAAGACGTCATAGTTGAAGGCGCGGCTGGAGCTGCCGACGCTGCCGGCGGAGGTGGTCCGCACCGGCGCACCGTTCAACGTCGTCACCACGAAATCGGCGCTCAGGCCGCGAATTTCGACGCGCTGCCCTTCATTGGTGCCGGCGCCGCCGTCGCGCGAGAGGATGACACCGGGAATACGCTGCAAGGAGTCCGCGACATTGGCCTCGGGAAATTTGCCGATATCCTCGGCGACGATGGAGTCGCGAAAGACAACCGCATCCCGCTTCAGCTCGACCGCCTGGGCAAGGCTGTTGCGGAAGCCGGTAACGACGATGTCCGCTGGCGTGGCCTGCTGGTCAGGGGATGCGCTTGCACTGCCGTCAGCCGATGCGCCTGACTGCGCCCATGCAGGGGCCGCGCACAGCACCGTCGCCACAGCCGCACAGGAAATTCCACACAAGTCCAAATGCCTCATGATACCATCCTCTCTGACACCCCCCGCCTTGCTGCGGTGTTGGTGCGCGGAGTTATCATATAAGTATTTGTCGGAGTCAACGCGCCAACATGGGCGCGCGCAGCTTTTTACAAGCGCGTCAGGTCAGGCAGTCAATCCACCTCGGCCGGAAGTAAAGCAAAGCCAATGTTTTAGGGAATTAGTATACGGAATCCCTGAATCACAGCAAAGGTCAGGCCGCATCGCCCGGGCCAATGCAGGAGGCTTGCCGGCACGCACATGGGAGTGCTTTTCCCGCTGGGCGTCGAATTGGTATGACTAATTTGCTGTCAGCCCGACGATCGGCAGAAGCGAAAAGCCGTCCCGCGCGAAGGCGCGGATCAGCCGGGCGGAGAGGGGACCGCTGGTGCCAGGCCGCCCCCGCCTCCGCTCAAAAGGCCGCTTGCAGCAGGATGGCGGGGCCGAATAATTTATAGCGGACGCGGCCGTCCCATCCGTCCTTGTCGACGCCAAGGCGGTAATCGACATAGCGATAGGCCACGCCCAGCGCCAGATTGCCGCTGATCGCATAGCTTGCGCTGACCTGCGCGTTGAGCAGCCGGCCGTCATAATCATCGATACTCAGCGACAACCAGTCGAGGCGGCCGTTCAGTTCGATGCGCGGGTGAACCTTGGCCGTGGCGAAGGCGCCGATGGTCGGCAGCGGCGCCAGCACGTCGCGGCGGCGGGCCTCGACCTGCCCGCTCTGGCCGCCCGCGC
>DAMDPH010000017.1:27739-35976 GCA_032082785.1 Sphingobium sp.
CTCCCTGCCCCGGCCAGCGCCATCTCAAAGCGGGTCACATGCGCCCCGATCACCGCCCCCAATTCCAGCGTCGGCTTCTGGACGAAGGCATAGCCGACCGTCAGGCGGTAGATCTGGCTGTCGAAGCTGCTGCGCAGCTGAGCGCTGACCGGGTAAGTCGCGCCGTCAAACTGGATTTCGCGCGCAAGGCCGACAGTGCCGTCGCGGTCGAGCCTGTAGGCATCGGCGCCGACGATCACCTTGCCGAAGCGTGCGCCGCCGGAGAAGGAGGGCAATATTTCATCCCTGTCGAGCGCCAGGTCTTTTTCGAAATCGATGTCGGTGGCGATCTCGGTCTGGGTCTTGGTCGCCACCTGCACATTGGTATCGACGCGCGGGAAGAAGGCCATGGCGCTGATCCAATAATCCTTGTCGAGCGTCTGCGCCCCGGCCGGGCCGCACAGGCCCGCTATGGCGCCGCCGACGAGGCAGGCGACGGTGAAGCGGACGCGCGATCCGGGCAAGCGGGCCGGACGGGCGGGGATGTCGGAAAGTGGATAGCCCATGCTCTGCTCCTGTAGAGGCTGCGATATGGCCGAATGCGGGCGGTCCTATTGCCCGGAAGAGGCGAAGCGGGGGCGCTGCGCCGCGCCCCCGTCCCCATCAGCGGGGCGGGTTCACCACCACATATTGCACCGAAGAGCCGACATAACGCGGCTGATACCAGGTGCTTCCGCATTGCGAGTAGCTGATGCCGTCAACGACGATCGTGGAGCAGTTCGGCGGCACGCTGCGCACGATCGATCCGACGACAGCCGCCGTCGTCGCCACCACGGCGGCGGTGGCGACCGGGTGCCAATGATCGTCCCAATCGTCCCAGTCATTATGATAGTCGTGATGGACGTTCACATCGACATCGCGGTGGACATTCGCGTTCCGGTTGATGTTGCGATTGACATTGTGATTGATGTTGGTCGGCGCCCTGCCCCGCGCCGGTGGACGGCCGGCACGGGTCTGCGCCGCGCCGCGATGGCCACCACCTGCCGGGGACCGCCCGGCGGCGGGACGGGTGGCGTCGCCCTGGGGTGTCAGGTCGACGCTGCCATCCCCGACCGCCCCGAAGGACGGCGGCGGCAGCGGCAGGAGGGGGGCGGCCGTCACCCCTTCCGCCCATAGCAACAGCCCGGCAGCCAGCGCCACCGGCAGGCGCAGCGCCGCCCTCGGCCCGCTCTTGTTCGCGATCATTGTCCCTCTCCCCCGGCCAGAGCGGCATTGACGTCCGCCATGGTGATGCGCTGCGCATCGGCGGGCGGCGTAAAGGCCAGCTCGCTCGCCGAAAGCGGCGTCTGCGTCGTCCAGCGCAATGTCGACACATATTGCGGCATCGCCGGATCGGTGGTGTCGGTGATCACCAGCTTGCAGGGCAGATTGCTGCCCGCCTCGATCCAGATCTGCCAGTCGACCGCCTCCTGCCGGAAGGCATAATGGGTGCAGCTGCGGCCCTCGACCGTCTCGGGGCGCACGACCATCGCCTGCCGCACGCGGGCGCGGAACGTCTGGTCCAGCCCCCAGGTGAACAGGTCCGCCAGCGGCAGTTCGACGCCATAATCGCGCCGCGCCTTGTCGATGGTCAGGCCGATGGAGGGCGGCGCATCGAAGCTGGCATAAAAGCCGATACGCGGCGCATAGATGGTGAAGCGCTTGCCGTCATAATAAAGCTCGCGGCTTTGCCCGTCCGAACTGGCGACGATCTTGAAGGCGTCGGGCCGCCGGGCGCGTATCTGGACGGTGCCGCCGAACTGGAGCTTCTGCCCCGTCACCAGCACCACTTCGGTAGTGGCGTCGGCGTCGATACGGATTGTGTCGAGCCGCAGCAGCGCCGCGCTCATTTCGTCCATCGCCTTCATCGCGACCGGATCGATCGGATCGTCCGCCACGGTTCCGGCCGCCGAAGGCGCCGCCGTCGGGGTCTGCGCCAGCGCCCCGACCGGACAGCATAACAAGGTTGCCGACAGCACCGCTCCCACCATGGCGGAACGTCTCATATACTCTCTCCTGCCTGCGGCTTTCCCAAAAGCCGCGTCCCGGCAATTATCGACCGCGCCCGTTGCTTCACCCATCAGGGTTTATGCTGAGTTCCGCCGGGATGATCCGCCTGCCACGCAAATCGGCATCGCGTCGCGGGAGGCTCCGTTCCGGGGCGCTCTTGAAGGCGGGGCACTCAGGCGAGGCCCGCCCGATCCCAAGGGAAAGACCCGATTACGATCAGCGCTGCCCTGCTGCATTTTTGCGCGCCTTAGCCAAAAGTCAGGACCATCTATGCGCCCCATTACTTCGCCGCTGCTTCCCCAGGGCAGCGCCGCGCGCTCCGTCAGGACAGGGCCGCCCGCATGCGTCGCCTGACAGCCCCCGTCTCCCTCCGTAGCGGCGCACGGAATGCGTGAGGGGATGATAGTCCGCCGGCTCCTGCCTTTCTTGCTCCTGCCTCTCTCGATCCCCGCCGCTCAGGCGCAGGATCAGCCGGTGCGGCAAATGGCGACCGACATCGTCACGGCGACGGGCACGGCCACGCCTGTCGCTGACCATGGGAAGACGGCGCCCGTCGGCGCATCCGCGATGAAACCGGACCTGCTGGTCGTGCCGATTCCCATGTCCAACCCCACGATCGGCGCCGGGCTGATGGGCGCGGGCGTGCTGTTCTACAATCCCAACGGATCGCGCCAGCCCTGGGTGACCGGCGCGGGCGGCTTCTACACGACCAACAAAAGCTGGGGCGTGGGCGCGGTGCATAATATGTCGCTGGCGCGGGACCGGATAAAGCTGCTGCTGTTCGGCGGCTATGCCGACATCAACATGAATTTCTACGGCGTCGGCGCCCATGCCGGCGACCGCGATGTGTCGGTCGATCTGGAGGATCGGGGCATGATGGCGCTGGCGCAGGGCCAATATGAAATTGTCCGCAACCTCTATGTCGGCGCGCGCTACCGCTTCCTGCGCGTGGACTCGCGCATCAAGCTCGCCGATCCGCGCTTTGCCGACCTCAACCTGCCTCGCCATCTGCTGGACAGCCGCACGTCCGGCGTCGGCCCGGCCATCACCTATGACAGCCGCGACAATGATTTCGCCCCGCGAAAGGGCGCCAACATCACCCTAGTCGGCATCGTCAACATGCCCGATCTGGGCAGCGATTTTGCCTATAATAGCTGGCAATATGCCGCCAGCGGCTATTTTCCCGTGACATCGACCGGCACGCTGGCGATCCATGGCAGCCTGTGCGCGGTGTCCAGCGGCGCGCCCTTTTACGATCTGTGCATGTATGGCCAGAATGGCGACCTGCGCGGCTATGAAATGGGCCGCTATCGCGACCGCGCGATGTGGACCGCCCAGCTCGAATGGCGCCAGCAGATGAGCGACACGGTCGGCGCGGTGCTGTTCGGTGGCGTGGGCGGCATCGGCGCGCGCGTGGGAGAGCTGGACAAGGGCAAGTTCCTGCCGGCGATCGGCATGGGCCTGCGCTACAAAGCCTCACGCGCGACCGGCACCAACCTGCGCCTCGACATCGCCATGGGCCGCAATTCGCAGGCCATCTATTTCGGCATCGGCGAAGCTTTTTGATGGTGGGCCGTGCGGGGCGAGGGCGCGCCCCGCCAGCCTCCCCTCGGCGGCGGGCAGCCCCTTCTACGCTTCAGCCGCAGGACAGGATGATCCGCCGTCCCGCCTTGTCGAAGACGATGTTCGAGCAGCTGCCCAATATATCCCTGCCCACCGTGAGCGTGAGCCTGGACCGCTTGTCCTCCTTTTCGGACGCGGTCACGATGATTTCGTCTGGATCGGCATCGGCAGCCGGCGCATCGACGGAGCCTCCGGCCCGGGATGTCCTGACGCCGAAGGAAGCGATCTTCAATCCGCCGAGGTCCAGCGGACGCTCGAGCGTCATCCGACGCACGGGTCTGCGAACGCCGAAATCGATCACCTCCTGTCGCGTCTCGCCGCTGCGGCCGCCATGGGCATCGCCGATGAGCTTGGCGGCGCTCGCCGTCGCGAGAGAGTGGCTGCGGCTGGGATCGAACTGGACGAAAATGGCCCGGCCGCCGATCGACATGGTCGTGCCAAGGCGATTTGTCTCGCGATGCAGCGGAAGGGTGATCGCGCCTTCCCCTGCTTTCTTGGGGGACAAGATCAATCGGACGACGCCATGCGGTAGCGCCTCCGGGCCGATCTCCCCGTCAGCAGCTGTGCTGATCGGCTTGTCGAACCAGAGAGCCCGGCGCTTGTTGACCTTGCCGTCCAGGCCCAGCTTTATGACGCCGGTCCGGCCCGGGATCGCGACCGGCCCCACCGTCGCCCGAACCGACACGATGCTGCTCTTCAGGGACAGTCGCTGCGCAAGATCGGGGTTGAGAACGGGATAGCTCAGCCCATCCCCCGCAAGTGTCAGGCGCACGGATTTGCCGTTGATGGTGGCCTCGATCGGGCGCTCCATCTCGACATCGATCGATCCGGCGCTGCTGTCTTTGGCATGAGCGGTGATGCCGACCGGCAAAGCTGGCTGCACCGTCAAAGCCAGAATAGCGACGATATATTTCATTCCGGTGCAGCCCTCCCCGCCGCCGTCCGATCCATAAGGGCTGGACGGCCCCTGTCAAAGCGAACGGCATCTTGGCGTAGGGGAGAGCGGGTCAGGTAACGAAAAAAGGGGGTGAGCCAGCGCCCACCCCCATCCCGTCTTACAGTCCGTCCAGCCCCTTGCTGACCAGAATATTCACCGCGACGCGGCGGTTCTGCGCCTTGCCTTCTTCGGTGTCGTTGCTGGCCAGCGGGTCGGCTTCGGCCATGCCGGTGGGGGTCAGCATGCGATAGGGTTTCCAGCCGCACGCCTGTTGCAGATAGTTGACGACGCGGCCGGCGCGCTTCTCGCTCAGCTCCTGATTATAATCTTCATCGCCCACCGAGTCGGTATAGCCCACGACCAGCAGCAGCGCGTTGCTCATCCCCTCAGCGGCGGTCGCCGCGGCGCACAGGTCGTTCTTCGCCTGCGCCGACAGCACCGACTTGCCGGTGTCGAAATTCACATTGGTCGTGCCCTTGATATTATATTGGTCGATTTCGCCCATGCGGCCGCGCAGCGCGTCGGTGGCGGCGGTCTGTTCTTCGAACCGCTGGTCGGTGCCATTGTGGATCATCGACGCGGTCTTGAGATCCTTATTCTGCAACTTGATCTGGCTCGCCACCAGGCCATTGCCCGAATCCAGCGTCTTGACGCTCACCGGCAGGCCGTTGAGCAGCGACGTCGCGGCGAGCTGGCTGCGGCCCAGACCGAACAGCCCCTTGGTCGCGGTGATCTTGGTGTCGTCATTGATCGTAATTACCGACTTGGTGCCGTCGGCGGCGGTGACCTGCATGCGGTCGCCGCTGCGCGCGGAGATGATGCCCTCGACATCGGGACCGGCCGGCATTTCGCCCGCCGGCAGATAGGCGGTGGCCGAAAGATCGGCCTGCCCGCCGGTCGGCGCCGGCGCCTGCTCCTGCGTCGGCACCTCTGCCGGAAGCTCGGTCTGCGCCGACACGCTGCCGGCCGATACGCTGCCCAGCAGGGTCAGCATCACAAGATATTTGGAACCGTTTGTCATGACACCCATCACGCTACTCCTTCAAAACTCTATCCCTCGGGCCAGCATGACTGCCGCTTATCGTCGGGCCGCCCGCGCGATTGCGCGGTGCCGGCCGTCAAATTCCGCCTCCTGCGGGTCGTGAGATCATCACGACCGCCGCAGGAATGCGCGCCCTGTTGCTTCTGCCTGTTCAGGTGGACCTTTCCGCCACATGAACAGGCTGACCGGGGTCTGGCAGCGGCAAGATATGGAGAGTGTATCGCGCGACGAATGGAAAGCAGCGGGCGGAATAACAAGGGTGCAAGCTTGATATAATATCTCGCGACTACTTGCCGCCATACGCGGTTATACGCAGCGGCATGGCGCAAACTTTACCTATGCCTGCGGGAACTTTTCTTCAACATGGTAAAACGGCGCCAAAGCGGGGAAGATGGACGCCGGGGTCATCCTCTCGCCCCTGGCCCGGAAAGGCCATCGGGAAAGAGGCAATGGCGCCCCTTTCCCTACCGCACCGCCGCGTCAAGGATAAGGCGCATCCTTGAGCAGCGCCGCGAGATGCGCGGCATTGCCCGCAACCATCTTCGCCGTCTTGGTCACCGCCTCAGGCGTTTCGTCCAGATCCTGAAAGTCGGTCGACCCCATCGCCTCGCCCACCCAATAGCAGGCGGCAACGGCGGGGATCGTCCAGCCGACATCGTTCAGCGCCTGAAACAGCTGCGCGGAGGAGAAATGCGCGCCATCCTCATTGCCGACGATCGCCGCCACCGCGACCTTGCCATAGCTGGGCATCCGCCCCTGATCGTCGGTCTCGCTGATGAAGGCGTCCATCCGCTCCAGCACGCGCTTGGCGATGCTGGAAATCTGGCCCATCCAGATCGGCCCGCCAAAAATCAATATGTCATGCGCCAATATCTTCGCCCGCAGCGCCGGCCATTCGTCCCCCGCCCCCTCGTCCGATGTGACGCCGGGCTTGATGTCGAGCGCGGCGACGCGCACCGTCTCGCTTATCTCGACATCCCGGTCTGCAAAGGCGCGGCGCAGCACCGCGATCATGGCATCGGTCGAACTCGCCTGACCATTATCGGCCTTGAGCGTGCAGTTGAGCGCCAGCGCCTTGAGCGGCATTCCTCATCTCCTTGAGCATGGGCCGCAGGCTGCGCGTCACCCTTCCTGCCCGACCGAACGCGCGAAGACGCGTAAGGGTTCGGCGACGGGACCGTCAGCCGTCCAACCTCCAACCTGGCTATCGGCACACCGCCCATTTGTCGCAGCGGATGCTGTCGGCGCCGGGCAGGCCTTGCAGATAGGCGTTGGTCCAGCTCCGACCGCCCACCACGACCGCGTCGAGCCGCAACGGATCGACATCGACCACGACCGAAGGCATCGCCTCCTTGCCGACGCGCAGCTTGGCCAGCCGCAGATCGCGGATCGGCGCGTCGGGCAGGCCGCGCACCACCAGCACGCGCTCGGTCGATCCGACGCGGCAATCCTCCACCGACACGCGCGCCACCTGCGGGGTGAAGCCGCCGCCCTGTCCTTCCTCATAGAGCATCCAGATCTGGACAAAGGCCTTGTCCAGCACGTCCGCGTCGATGCGGCGAAAATGAATATCCTCGACCCGGCCGCCGCGATAGCTGTTCGACTTGATGATCAGCATGCGGGTCAGATGCGGGCTGTTCATGGTGCAATCATGGACGAAGACATTGCGCACGCCGCCCGTCAGTTCGCTGCCGATGGCGACGCCGGCATGGCCATCCTTCATCAGGCAGCGGCGGATGACGATATTCTCGCAGGGCATGGCCAGCCGCCGCCCGTCGGCATTGCGCCCGGCCTTGATGGCGATGCAGTCGTCGCCGGTGTCGAAGGTGCAATTTTCGATCAGCACGCCATTGCAGGATTCCGGGTCGATGCCGTCATTGTTCGGTCCATGGCTGGAGCAGGTCACGCCCCGGATGGTGACGTCGCGGCAGGCCACCGGATGCACCTGCCAGAAGGGCGCGGCTTCGACGCGAATATCCTCCATCAGCACCCGGCGGCAGCGATAGGGCTGGAAGAAGGAGGGGCGCAGGCGGCTGCCCTGCCCGAACACACGCTCGGCCACCGGCACGCCGCGTTCGGCCATGTCGAACAGCCGCGCCCGGTCGGCGGCCTGCCGCTCCTCGTCCGGCGTGTCCCTATAGCGGTCGGCCCATGGGCCTTTCCACGGCCACCAATGGCGATCGTCCGCCGACCCGTCGATCACGCCGCCGCCGGTCAGCGCGACATCCTCTTCCTCGAAAGCGTAGATGAGCGGCTGATAGCCCATCAGCTCCACGCCTTCCCACCGGGTGTGGACGGGCGGCAGGTAGCGCGCCGGATCGGGGATGAAGCGTAGCCGCGCCCCCTTGGGCACATGCAGCGCCATGCGCGAGCGCAGACGGATCGGCCCGCTCAGGGTGACGCCGGTCGGCAGCAGGACGCGCCCGCCCCCGGCCTTGGCGCAGGCGTCGATGGCGGCGGCGATGGCGGCGCTATTGTCGGTACGCCCGTCTGCCACGCCGCCGAAGTCCGTGACCGCGAAGCGGCGGCGCGGAATGCGCGGCGCAGCGATGCCATCGGCGATCGCCTTGGCTTTGGCGTCGAAGGAGACGGCGGGCGCAGCGGCGC
>DAMDPH010000018.1:0-34830 GCA_032082785.1 Sphingobium sp.
CCCCGCCCCGCCGTGCCGTTGGCGGTTTCGGCCGCCGCACCGACGCCCGCCCGCAGCCCTTTGGCCGCGCCGGCGCGCAACGATCCTCACCAGTATTGAAATAAAACGGATTGCGCCCCCATATAGGGGCATGACCCGTTTCTCCCTGCTCGACCTCGTCCCCGTCCGCGAAGGCGGCGACGTCGCCTCCGCCCTTGCCGAAGCCGCCGATCTGGCGCGCCATGCCGAACAGCTTGGCTTTAACCGCTATTGGGTGGCCGAACATCATGGCATGCCCGGCATAGCCTCCGCCGCGACATCGGTGGTGCTGGCCCATATCGGTCAGGCGACCTCCACCATTCGGATCGGCGCGGGCGGCATCATGCTGCCCAATCATGCGCCGCTGCTGATCGCCGAGCAGTTCGGCACGCTGGAGGCGCTGTTCCCCGGCCGCATCGATCTGGGCCTCGGCCGCGCGCCGGGATCGGACCAGCGGGTGGCGCAGGCGATCCGGCGCAACCTGTCGGGCGGCGCGGACCAGTTCCCGCGCGATGTGCTGGAGCTACAGGCCTTCCTGGCCGGCGACCCGCAGCTGCCGATCGAGGCGACGCCGGGCGCGGGTGCGCGGGTGCCGCTCTGGATATTGGGGTCGAGCCTGTTCGGCGCGCAGCTGGCGGCGGCGCTGGGGCTACCCTATGCCTTTGCCTCCCACTTCGCGCCGGCGGCGCTCGATGAGGCGCTGGACATTTACCGCCGCGACTTCCGGCCGTCGGCGCAGCTCAAATATCCCTATGCCATGGCCGGCTTCAACATTTTCGCGGCCGATACCCAGGAAGAGGCGCAGCTGGTCGCGACATCGATGCAGCAGGCCTTCGTGCGGCTGCGCACAGGCCAGCCGGGCAAGCTGCAACCGCCGGTGGAGGGCTATTATGACAGCCTGCCGCCGCCGGCCAAGGCGATGCTGGCCGATGTGCTGAGCGCGTCGAGCATCGGCACGCAGGCAGATGTCGAACGCGACCTTGCCGCCTTCATCCGCCGCACGCGGGTGGATGAGGTGATCGTCAGCGGCCAAATTTTCGATCCCGGAGCGCGCAAGCGCAGCTTCGCCATCGGCATGGCCGCGGCGCAGGCGGTCAGCGCTTCGCTGGCGGACTGAGCCGCCCACCGCTCAGCAGCCGGGCCAGTCGGGGCGAGGCGCGCGACAGCAGCGCCCCGATCAGCACCACCGCCAGCAGCACCAGAAAAGGCTGGGCGATGAGGAAGGCCGGGTAAAGCGGCGACCCCATCGGCCCCACCAGCGACCCGAGCAAAGGACCGCCCAGCCAGATCAGGATAAGGTGGGCGCAGAAAAGGAAGAAGGCAAAGGGCTCGATCCGCAGCAGCGGCCCGCGCACGGGGCTGGCCGCCAGCGACCAGGCCAGACGCCAGAAGCAAAATGCGGCGGCGATCCGCACCGCCATGTCGAGCGCCCCGACGCCCAGCGGCGCCAGGGGCGGCGGCGTATGCAGCGACACATAAAGCTGCACGCTCATCAGCAGCGCAAAGGGCAGGATGGCGGGCAGCAGCGGCAGCGCGGCGACCCGATCCGCCAGCCCTGTGCGGCGGGCGATGATGCCCAGGGTGAAGAAAAAGAGGATCGACGCGCGCATGATGACCGGCGGGCCTATGCCCGCAATCTGGCACAGCAGCGCCGCGCCGGCCACCAGCCCCAGCAGCCGATTGGGCAGCCGCACCAGCAGCGGCGCGGCCAGCATGCACAGGAACAGATCGCGCAGGAAAGGCATCTGCACATTGATGTCGGGATTGCGGCTGACGATGAACAGTTCCTGCATCATCCAGTCGGCCGATTGCGGCAGCGGCGCCCGCAGGCCCAGCAGCAGCGCCGCCCCCGATACGAACAGGATCGCCAGCGCATTCCACAGGACCATGGGGAGCAGGATGGTGCGCGTCTTGCGCGCGACATGCGACGCCCAGTTGCGGGTGCGGTCCGACCCGCCCACCAGCCAGCCGGAGATCAGGCCCAGCAGCGGCACCGCGCTGCGGCCGAAAATCTCCATCAGCACCCAGCGCAGCCCCTCCTGCGAGGTGCCGCGCAGTGCTTCCAGATCGGTGCCGTTGCGCCCCGTCCAGGCATGGACATAAACGACGCCCAGGATACAGACGACGCGGGCGATGGCGATGGCGTCGGAGCGGCGGGCAGCATCGGCCCTGATCGTTTCGGTCAAGCACATATCCTGTTTGTGGCGCAGCCCCAACCCGCGATGCTAACCTATGTTCCCATCATTCCGACGAACCGCCCCGCCTGCCCGATGGCGTGGATAAGGGTATTTTTACCTCTGCGGCATAGGCCGGCAGAACTCCGAACTCGGTTCAGCCTGCAAGGACGCTTTACTTCATGACCCAGATGCCGGGATCGCATGTCTTTTCCTCCGCCGTTGCCGCCGGGGCAGCAGGCTCCGCGCCGATCGGCATCTTGTTTCAGGTCGCCGGTTCCAGCTCCAAAATCCTGATCGACGCGGCGCAGCTGGCCACCTGCGCTCAGGATGCCGATCCCTGTGTCGCCATGGCGGGGCAGGTCGGCAGCCAGGTGAAGATGCGCGTCGGCCGCCGCTGGCTGATCGCCGGCGTCCGCGCCATGGCGATGGACCGGCAGGATGGCGGCATCATCGCCGACATCGACTTTCTTGGCGAGGGCGAGGAAGGCGAAGGCGCAGCGGCCGGGACCATCGGCGCCTTCCGCCGCGGCGTCACCCGCTATCCCGCGCCGGGGACGGACATTTATCCGGTTTCCGCCACCGACATGCAGCAGATTTATGCGGCGCAGGATTCGCCGAATGTGCAGATCGGCACCGTCTATCCGACCAGCGACACCCGCGCCGCCCTGTATGTCGATGCGCTGCTGGGCAAGCATTTCGCGCTGCTGGGATCGACCGGCACCGGCAAGTCGACCAGCGCCGCGCTGATCCTGCACCGCATCTGCGACCTGTCGCCGCAGGGGCATATCGTGATGATCGACCCGCATGGCGAATATGGCGCGGCCTTCCGCGACAATGGCGCGGTGTTCGACGTCAGCAATCTGGCGCTGCCCTATTGGCTGATGAATTTCGAGGAACATTGCGAAGTGTTCGTCACGTCGCACGGGGCCGAGCGCACCATCGACAGCGACATATTGGCCAAATGCCTGCTCGCCGCGCGCGCCAAGAACCGGCTGGCGGAAAGCATCGGCCGGCTGACGGTCGACGCGCCGGTGCCCTATCTTCTGTCCGACCTCACCGCCATCCTTCAGAATGAGATGGGGAAGCTGGAGAAAGGCACCAACTCGCTCCCCTATATGCGGCTCAAGAGCAAGATCGACGAGATCCGCGCCGATCCCCGCTACAGCTTCATGTTTTCCGGCATGCTGGTCGCCGATTCCATGCAGGCCTTCCTGACCAAGATCCTGCGCCTGCCCGCCGATGGCAAGCCCATCTCCATCATCGACGTGTCGGCCATGCCGTCCGACATCACATCGGTGGTGGTGTCGGTGCTGTCGCGCCTCGTGTTCGACTATGCGCTTTGGGCGCGGGACGAGCCGCACCGGCCGATCCTGCTCGTCTGCGAAGAGGCGCATCGCTACATCCCCAGCTCCACCAGCGGATCGGGCCAGGCGGTGCGCCGCATTTTGGAGCGGATCGCCAAGGAAGGGCGCAAATATGGCGTCTCGCTGGGCCTCATCACCCAGCGGCCATCCGACCTTGCCGAAGGCGTGCTGTCGCAATGCGGCACGATCATCGCCATGCGCCTCAACAATGATCGCGATCAGGCGTTCGTGAAGGCGGCGATGCCGGAAGGATCGCGCGGCTTTCTCGATTCGATTCCGGCGCTGCGCAACCGGGAGGCGATCATCTGCGGCGAGGGCGTGGCGGTGCCGATCCGGGTCGCGCTCGACGATCTGGAGGCGGCGCGCCGGCCGGCTTCGGGCGACCCGAGCTTTGCGGCGCTGTGGCGCGAGACCGGCGGCGAGTCCGACATTCTGGACCGCACCATCAGCCGCTGGCGCAATCAGGGGCGCTAGGTAGGGCGGGGCTCCTGGCGCGGCGGGCCGTCTGGCCGCCGCGCCTGCCCTTTTTCGTCAGTCCAGATTGGGGCGCAGCCAGCGTTCGGCGGTTTCGATATCGACACCGCGCCGCCGGGCATAATCCTCCAGCTGATCGCGGCCGACCCGCGCGACGCCGAAATATTCGGCCTGGGCATGGCCGAAGTAAAAGCCGCTGACCGCCGCCGTCGGCAGCATCGCGAAACTGTCGGTCAGGCTGATGCCGGTCGCATGATGGGCGTCCAGCATGTCGAACAGCAGGGGCTTGAGGCTATGTTCCGGGCAGGCCGGATAGCCCGGCGCGGGACGGATGCCGCGATATTGTTCCTTGATGAGCGCTTCATTGGTGAGCTGCTCCCCTTCCGCATAGCCCCAGAGCGCGGTGCGGACATAATGATGCAGCCGCTCGGCAAAGGCTTCGGCCAGCCGGTCGGCCAGAGCCTTCAAAAGAATGTCCGAATAGTCATCGATCGCGTTCTTGAAGCGGGCGAGATGCGGTTCGATGCCGTGGATCGACACAGCGAAGCCGCCGATCCAGTCGCCCTGCGGGCTGATGAAGTCGGCGAGGCACATATTGGCGCGCCCTTCCCGCTTCTGAATCTGCTGGCGCAGCATCGGCAGGCGGACATGTTTTTCATCCTCGACATGGACGATGATGTCATCCTCCACCCGGCGGCAGGGCCACAGGCCGACGACGCCGCGCGCGGTCAGCCACCGATCCTCGACGATCTGGGTCAGCATCTTCTGCGCGTCGTTGAACAGGCTGGTGGCGCTTTCGCCCACCACCTTGTCCTCGAGGATCGCGGGATAGTTGCCCGCCAGTTCCCAGGCGCGGAAGAAGGGCGTCCAGTCGATATATTGGACCAGATCCTTCAGATCCCAATCGGGAAAGCTGTGGACGCCGGGCAGGCGCGGACGCGGCGCCTTGAGGCTTTCGTCCATTTCGAAACTGTTGGCGCGGGCATCCTCCAGGCTGACGAGCGCGCTCTGTCCCTTGTTCGCGCGGGCGACCCGGACATGCTCATAATCATCCTTGGTCCGGGTCACGAAGTCGGTCTTCTGCGTGTCGGAGACGAGCGCGGTGGCGACGCCCACGGCGCGGCTGGCATCGAGCACATGCACCACCGGCCCTTCAAAGGCAGGGTCGATGCGCAAAGCGGTGTGAACGCGCGAGGTTGTGGCGCCGCCGATCAGCAACGGCATGTCCATCTTCGCGCGCTGCATTTCCGCCGCGACCGTCACCATCTCGTCCAGCGAGGGGGTGATGAGGCCGGACAGGCCGATCATGTCGGCGTCATTCTCATTGGCGGCCTTCAATATGTCCTGCCAGGGCACCATGACGCCAAGGTCGATGACCTCGAAGCCGTTGCATTGCAGCACGACCCCGACGATATTCTTGCCGATATCGTGAACGTCGCCCTTCACCGTGGCGAGCACGATCTTGCCCTTGCCCTTCGCGCCCGGCTCCTTCGCCGCCTCGATATAGGGGAGGAGATGCGCGACCGCTTTTTTCATGACGCGGGCCGACTTCACCACTTGCGGCAGGAACATCTTGCCGGCGCCGAACAGATCGCCGACGACGTTCATGCCGTCCATCAGCGGCCCTTCGATCACTTCGATCGGGCGGGCGGCGGCGAGGCGGGCTTCCTCCGTATCCTCGACCACCCAATTGTCGATGCCCTTGACCAGCGCATGTTCGAGCCGCTTGGCCACCGGCCAGCCGCGCCATTCCTGCGCCGCCTTTTCCGACGCCGCATCCTTGCCCTTGAAGCCTTCGGCGAGCGTAACAAGCCGCTCGCCCGCGTCAGGATCGCTGTTCAGCAGCACATCCTCGCAGGCCTGACGCAGCGCCGGGTCGATGGCGTCATAAACGTCGAGCTGGCCGGCGTTGACGATCGCCATGTCCAGCCCGGCGGGAATGGCATGATAGAGGAACACGCTGTGCATCGCCCGGCGCACCGGCTCATTGCCGCGGAAGGAGAAGCTGAAGTTCGACAGGCCGCCCGAAATATGGACATGGGGGCAGCGCGCCTTGATCTCGCGGCAGGCCTCGATGAAGTCGACGCCGTAATTATTATGCTCCTCGATCCCCGTCGCCACGGCGAAGACATTGGGGTCGAAGATGATGTCCTCGGGCGGAAAGCCGATGCCCATCAGCAGCTTATAGGCGCGCTCGCAAATCTCGACCTTGCGGTCCCTGGTGTCCGCCTGGCCGGTCTCGTCGAACGCCATGACCACCACCGCCGCGCCATAGGCCATGCACAGCCGGGCATGATGAAGAAAGGCCTCCTCCCCTTCCTTCATGCTGATCGAATTGACGATCGGCTTGCCCGACACGCATTTCAGGCCCGCTTCGATCACCTCCCATTTGGAGCTGTCGATCATCACCGGCACGCGGCTGATGTCCGGCTCGGAGGTCATGAGCTTGAGGAAGGTCGTCATCGCCTCGACCGCGTCGAGCAGGCCCTCGTCCATATTGACGTCGACGATCTGCGCGCCGTTTTCGACCTGGTCGCGAGCGATGTCGATGGCGGCGGCATAGTCGCCGGCCATGATCAGCTTCTTGAACTTGGCCGATCCGGTGACGTTGGTGCGCTCGCCGATATTGACGAAATTGGCGGTGGAGGTCTGGGTCATTCTTTTATCAATCCGTTCGGCTCAGGCCGCGATATGCATTGGTTCGAGCCCGGCGAGCCGGGTCACGACCGGCAGCTGCGGTATCTGGCGCGGCGTCTCGCCCGCCAGCGCCCGCGCGACCGCGCCGATATGAGCCGGCGTCGTGCCGCAGCAGCCGCCGACCATGTTTACCAACCCTTCGTCCACCCAATGGCGGATGAGGCTGGCCGTCGTTTCCGGCAGCTCGTCATATTGGCCCAGTTCATTGGGCAGGCCGGCATTGGGATAGGCCAGGATCAGCGTGTCGGCATTTTTCGACAGCTCCGCCAGATAGGGGCGCAGCAGATCGGCGCCGAACGCGCAGTTCACGCCGATGGTCAGGGGCTTGAGATGCCGCATCGAATACCAGAAGGCGTTGATCGTATGGCCTGACAGGTTACGGCCCGACATGTCGGTGATGGTGAAGCTGAGCATCAGCGGCACCGGGCGACCGGCGGCCGTCTCCGCCTCGCGCGCGGCCATGCCGGCGGCCTTGGCGTTGAGTGTGTCGAAGCAGGTTTCCACCAGCAGGAAATCGACGCCGCCCTCGATCAGCGCATCGCACTGTTCGCGATAATCGGCCTTCAACGTATCATAATCGACCTCGCGATAGGCGGGGTCGTTGACGTCGGGCGAGATGGACAGCGTCTTGTTGGTCGGGCCGATCGAGCCGGCGACAAAGCGCGGGCGGCCGTCCTTCGCGGTCGCCCCTTCGCAGGCGGCGCGCGCCAGCCGGGCAGCGGCGACATTGATGTCGCGCACCAGATGCTCGCAGCCATAATCGGCCATGGCGATCTTGGTCGAGGAGAAGGTGTTGGTCTCGATCATATCGGCCCCCGCCTCCAGATAGGCGGTGTGAATGGCCTCGACGATGTCCGGCCGGGTCAGGCAGAGCAGGTCGTTATTGCCCTTCTGATCCTTGGCCAGATCCAGATCGCCGCGATAATCGGCTTCGGTCAGGCCATATTTCTGGATCGAGGTGCCATAGCCGCCGTCGAAGATCAGGATCTTTTCGGCGGCGAGTTGGCGCAGTTGGTCTTCAGCGGTCATGTTGTCCCTCTCGCCCTTCGGCGGAATACAATGGTCAGGCAGCCTCGACCGCCTTCTTGTCAGGCCGCAGCCCCAGAAGATGGCAGATGGCGTAGCTGAGTTCCGCCCGGTTGAGCGTGTAGAAATGAAAGTCGCGCACGCCGCCGGCATAGAGTTTGCGGCACAGTTCGGCCGCCAGCGTCGCCGACACCAGTTGCCGCGCGGCGGGCAGGTCGTCCAGCCCTTCATAGAGCTTGCCCATCCAGGCCGGCACCTGCGTGTTGCACATCGCCGCCATGCGCTGCGTCGCGGCGAAATTGCTGACGGGCATGATGCCGGGCACGATGTCGGCGGTAATGCCGGCCGCCGCCACCCGATCACGGAAGCGGAAATAGGCTTCGGGCGTGAAGAAGAATTGGGTGATGGCGCGGGTCGCCCCGGCGTCGAGCTTGCGCTTGAGATTGTCGAGATCGCTCTGCGCGCTCGCCGCATCGGGATGGACTTCAGGATAGGCGGCGACCGAGATTTCAAAGGGATGCCGCTTTATCAGCCCCTCGACCAGTTCGGCTGCGCCCTGATAGCCCTGCGGATGGGGTTCGAACTTGCTGCCTTGTTCCGGCGGATCGCCGCGCAGCGCGACGATATGGCGCACCCCCGCCTCCCAATAGGCATCGGCGACCTCGCCAATCTCGTCCCGGCTGGCGGCGACGCAGGTGAGATGCGCGGCGGCGGCCAGCGGCGTTTCCCCGGCGATCTTGGCCACCGTATTATGCGTCCGCTCCCGCGTCGAACCGCCCGCGCCATAGGTGACGGAGACGAATTGCGGAGCGAGCGGGGTCAGCGTCTCGATCGCGGACCAGAGCTGCGTTTCCATCTTCTCCGTCTTGGGCGGGAAGAATTCGAAGCTGACGCGCAGGTCGCCCGCGAGATCCGCATAGAGAGGCGTGGCGGGATCGATCAGGGTCATGCGGAAATCCGTCCTTCATGTCGCAGGATGCGCGCGCCCTTGCGCCGCCCCAGCCAGAGTTTCACCGTCAGTTCCTGGCCGGGCAGCATTTCCACCCGGTCCAGTGCAAGGCCCGCCGCCGCAAACCAGCTTTCCATCTGCTCGTCCGAAAAGCCGAGCCGGGCATGCTGGTCGCGCAGGCGCAATTCCTCCCGCTCATGCGGGGCGAAGTCGACGATCAGCACGCACGCATCATTGGCGCAGACCCGCGCGGCCTCCGCGATCACGGCCTCAGGCGCCTGCGCATAATGCAGCACCTGATGCAGCAGCACCGTATCGACGCTGGCCATATCAAGCGGCAGATCGAGGAAATCGCCCAGCAGCAGCGCATATTTGTCGCCCGCATCCTCGGGCAGCTTGGCGCGGGCGAGGCGAAGCATGTCGGCGCTGCGATCGAGCGCCGTGACCTTCTCCGCCGCCTCGCCGAACAATTCGACCATGCGGCCGGTGCCGGTGCCGATGTCGAGCAGATGGCCGATCGGCTCCGCATCCAGCATCGCCCGCATCGCCGCCTCGACGGCGCTTTCGGCGACATGGAGCGAGCGGATCGCGTCCCATTCCTCGGCATGTTCGGCGAAATAGGCCTCAGCCGCGCGCGCCCGGTCGGCCCGCACCGCCGCCAACCGCGCCAGATCCGCCTGCTGCCACAGGCGCTCGCCATCGGACGGCGTCAGACGGTCGAACAGCGACAGGAACGGCGCCAGCGCCGGATCGCGCGCAAGGCGCAGGAAGACCCAATTGCCCTCCTTGCGCCGCTCGACCAGGCCGGCTTCGGCCAGAATGCGGACATGACGCGATACGCGGGGCTGGCTCTGGCCGACGACCTGTGCGATTTCGCCCACCGCCAGCTCCATCGCGCGCAGCAAATGGATGATGCGCAGCCGCGTCGGGTCGCCAAGCGCCCGGAAAATATCTAAGGCTGCACTCATAAGCTTCTTATATAAAGAAATCTTTATATACGTCAATCTCCTATAGGGACACCGTTCCGGATGGGTAAAGATGCGCCTTTCCCAACTCCGCTTGTAGGAATGGGATTGCCTTGGATCGCTCAACGCATTACGAATCGCGACGCAGGCGCAATGGGGGGTGAGCTTTTCTCCGAGAGTGGTCTGCACAATTTTTTTCTCAGAGAGGGGTTTTTGCCCATGACCAAGTCGATTGCTCTTTCGCTCGTTTTCGCCGCTTCGCTCGGCCTGGCTGCCTGCACCGGTGGTGCGGAAAACAGCGCCAACAACGCTGCCAATGCTGCTGAAAACGCTTCGAATGCTGCCGACAACGCGATGGACGCCGCGATGAACGCTGCCGACAATGCCGCCATGGCTGCGTCGAACGCGACCAACAACGCTGCGAACGCGATGTAAGCCCTTCTGGGTTTAGTGTTTCGGGAAGGGGCCGCGCCGGAAACGGAGCGGCCCTTTTCTTTTAAGTCGCAGCCTTTTGTGACACTGTCCCGACATGGGCGGGGGGAGAGACGCGATGGGCAAGAAATTTGCAGGGCTGGCGCTGTTGATCGCGCTTGCCGGATGTAGCCCCGCCGCCGAAGAGGGCGTGGGCGGCGTCAGCGCCAGCGAGGCGCAGGCGCTCAACGAAGCCGCAACGCTGCTGGAACAGAAAACGGGCGGCATGACCGGCGGCAATGGCGGGCTCAATCCCGCCGCCATCAGCGCCGTCGACGCGGATCGCGGCCGCCAGCCGGCTCAGTAAACAAGAAGGGCAGCAAAAAGGCCGCCCCTTTGCAGGAGCGGCCTCTTGATGGGCAAAGCCCTTTGCTTAGCAGTCGCGATCGATAGCGCGACCGGCCAGAGCGCCGACACCCGCGCCGATGATAGCGCCCGTGGTGCCGTCGCCACGGCCATAGCGGCCGCTGCCCTTGCCCACTTCATTGCCGAGCAGGCCACCGGCGATTGCACCGATGATGGTGCCGCCCGTGCCATTGTCCCGGCAGCGATAGCCGCCGCGATAGCCACGATAGCTATTGTTGCGATAATAGCGGTCGCCCCGGTAAACGCGGCGGTCGCCACGATAATAGTCGCCGCGATAGCGGCCGCGGTCCCCGCGATAATAGTCGCCGCGCTCATAATGGCGGCCCCAGCCGTCGCGGGCCATGGCCGGCGTCGCGGTGACGGCGAGAGAGGCAGCGCCCATTGCCAGCGCAGCCCCCATATTGATCAGAAACTTCATCTTCATGGCACGCTCCTCTTTAGCCATCTCAAGGGCGATTCCGAGAGGGAGGGAGTCGCCGTCGATTGAACCCCTTATGAGCGATTCGCTTTGAGCCGAGCCTGAATGGCGATGTCAGCGGCCGTTCATCTGGCCACGACCCGTCACAGGCCTGCTGCGCCCCGTCGACATTTGCCCTAGAGCGGGAAGGATGCGCCGAATCCTGACCATCCTTGCCCTCGCCATAGCGTTGTTGCCGGCACCCCATTCCAACAAGCCGGATCAGGTGCACGCCGGGCCGCTGCTGGTCGCCGCCACGCCGCTGTCGCTCAGCAGCAGCGACCCGTCGCTCACCCGCGTGGGCACGCTCGACTATCTGGGCGGCTGGGTGCTGGAGAGCCGCCATCCCGGCTTTGGCGGCATCTCCTCGCTGCTGGTGGAGCCGCCGGGGCAGATATTGGGGCTGAGCGACACCGGCACGCTGATGGGCTTTCATGTCGGGCCGGGCACGCCGCGCCGCCGCCCCTTCATCGCCCCCCTGCCCATCCGGCCGCAGGACCGGGACAAGGAGTCCTGGGCCTGGGACGCCGAATCGATGACGCATGATCCGGCGAGCGGGCGCTATTGGGTGGGATTCGAGCTACAGCAGATGATCTGCCGCTATGCCCCCGGCTTTGCCCGGGTGGAGGCCTGCCGCGTCTGGCCGGAGATCGAGGCATGGCCCGCGACCGGATCGATCGAATCCTTCACCCGCCTCGTCGACGGGCGATTCGTCGCCATTGGCGAGATGGGGATGACCTCCGATGGCCGGCACGACATGCTGCTGTTCCACGGCGACCCGGCCGACGCGGCGACCGCTGACCCCATTCATCTGCGCTATATGCCGCCGCAGGGCTATCGGCCGACCGATGTGGTGGCGCTGGATGCGCGGCATCTGCTGGTGCTGAACCGCCGACTGACGCTCCAGGAGCTGTTCACCGCAACCATCGCCGTCGTCGAACTGCCGCCCCGGCTGGAGCCGAATATGCTGCTCAAGGCGCGGACCCTCGCCCGGCTAGCGCCGCCGCTGCTGGCGGACAATTTCGAGGGGATTGCCGTCACGCGCGAGGCTGGGCGCGCCATCATCTGGATCGTGTCAGACGATAATCATGAGTTTTTCCAGCGCACGCTGCTGCTGAAATTCGGCATGTAGGGCCGCGCCGCCGGCAATGTCGTGCAGACGCAAAAAAGCGGCCCGTTGCCAGGCCGCTCTTCATGCCGAAACGACTCGAAGCGAATCAGGCCGCTGCGGCGGCCTTCTTCTTGACGATGTCGCGCTTCAGGCGGCGGGCCTTCAGCGACAGCTTGTCGTCGCTGGTCTTCACCAGCCAATTGTCGAGGCCGCCATTATGCTCGACCGAGCGCAGACCATGGGTCGACACGCGCAGCTTGACGGTGGTCTCCAGCGCTTCGGAGATCAGCGAAACATTCTGCAGGTTGGGCAGGAACACACGCTTGGTCTTGTTATTGGCGTGGGAAACATTGTGACCCACCTGGCGACCCTTGCCGGTCAGCTCGCAAATGCGCGACATAGTCAATCAACCTTGTAATTCGGGTTCGTTCGGAAAGCGGCGCCGATAACCGGATTCCCGCCCGGCGTCAACCTTGCGTTCCGATCCTGCGGTCCGATCGTGGCACTAGCGCAACCATCCCCCGCCCTCCGCGTTCCTCCTCCAGTCTTAACGGAGGATAGTAACATGCGGATCATCGGCGGACTGCTGCTGGTTGCGCTTATCGTCATCGGCGTGGCGATAGCAACCGGATTCATCGACCTTCGTCGCACCCAGGCGGGTCAGTTGCCGGAAGTCTCGGTCAAGGGCGGCGCGCTGCCCGAATATGATGCCGATGTCGCCAAGGTGGAGGTGGGCACCCGCAACGAGACCGTGGAAGTGCCAACGGTCGATGTGAAGAAGCCCTGACCCGCGCGGCGCGGCGGCTGGCGCGGGGCTGCGCGCGCCTGTAAGGGCGGAGCCATGGCCTCGCCCTTTCCCCTGCCCGCGCCGATGCACCGCGCGCTCGCCCTCGCCCGTGCGGCGGAAGCGGTGGGCGAGGTGCCGATCGGCGCGGTCGTGACGCTGGAGGGGCGGATCATCGGTGAGGGCGAGAATCGCAACCGCCGGGACAGAGACCCGACCGCCCATGCCGAGATCGTCGCCCTGCGCGCGGCGGCGGCGCATCTGGGTGACTATCGGCTGACCGGATGCGACCTTTGGGTCACGCTGGAGCCCTGCCCCATGTGCGCGGGCGCCATTTCCCATGCGCGGATCGCGCGGCTTTATTATGCTGTGTCCGATCCCAAGGGCGGCGCGGTCGAACAGGGACCGCGCCTTTTCACCCAGCCGCAATGCCTGCACCGGCCCGAAATCTATGGCGGGCTGGCCGAGGCGGAGGCGTCAGCGCTGCTGCGCGACTTTTTCGCCGCCCGGCGCTGAATAGTCGATGCGGTAGAGCTGGTAGGGCAGCGTCATGCCGGACTTGAGCGAAACCGGACGCAGCCAGCCGGGCACGTCGCCCCGCATCAACCCGGCATAGAAGCCGCGCGGGCTACGCGCGGCGTAGATGGTGCCTTCGGGGAAATTGGGGCAGATCAGCAGATAGGTGGCGTGATGCCGCGCCGCGATCGGGCGGAAAGCGTCGGCCGGTCCGTCGAACGCATGATGAATGTCGAGGATGGTCGCGCCGTTGCGATGATAGGGTCCGGCCAGTGCGCTATGATGGGTGGTGGCGAGCAGGCGCGGGCCAAGGTCCACCATGGTGAAGATGGTCGCGGGCGGCAGCTGGTCCAGCACTTCCAGCGCCGGCAGCGTGCGGCAGCGGCCATTCGCCTTCTTGATCGCGTCGTTGCGGGCGATGGCCGCCGGGCGCCAGGGCTTGGGGGTGGTGCCCGTGACCTGCGCCCAGAGCCGCGTGACCTGCGGATAGAGCGGATAGGCGAAGGCGATTCCGGCGAGCAGCAGCACCCCGATCCCGGCCGCGATGCGCGTGCGCCGGCTGCCGCGCAGGATCGTCTCCAGCAGCCGGTGAGCGGCCCAGGCGGCGGGCGGGATGGCGAGCAGTTGCGCTGCCGGCGCCGCGCGCAGCTGCCAGAAGAGCAGAGCCGTCGAAAAGAGCATCATCAGTCCCACCGTCGCCCAGGACCAGAGCCGGTCGGGCGAGCGGCGCGATTCCCACAGCGCCCACAGCAGGCCGATCAGCGCGGCGACGGGGATCGCCATCAGCGGCACGACCAAACTGGCCGACTGCGCCGTGATCGGCTTCGCCTCGCGGATATTGGCGAGCCAGAGCCGCTGCATCTCCGGCGAAATCTGATAGGGTTGCAGGCATTGCGGCCAGTTGAGCCAGAGGAACAGCGCCACCGCGCCGCCCACCACGGCACCGGCCAGCAAGCGCTGCCACGACCGCGCCAGCGGCAGCCAGGCGAGCAGCACCATCCCCGCCCCGGCCGCGCCGAACATGGCGACCCAGATGGGCGAGATGGCGTCGCAGACCATCTGGCGATTGTCGTAGCTGGCGAAAAGCAGATAGCAGAGCGAGGTGCCCGCCGCGAGGCTGAGCGCATAGGCCAGCATCCGCTGGCGCGCCTCCGGCCCTGTACTGAACACCCAGCGCAGCGCCACCAGCGCCCCCCCGGCGGCGAGATAGACGATCATCTCCATGCCGATGGCGACCGACAATGCGCTGGCGATCCCGGCGATGATGCCGCCGCGCAGCGCCCGCCCGTCGACCATGCCCGCCAGCATCGTCACCGTCAGCGCCAGCTGCCAGCCATGATGATCGATGCGCATCGGCGCATACATGCCAAGGCCCATCTGCGCGGCGAGCGGCGCGAGCGCGGCGAGAAACCAGCCGTTCGGCCCGGCCAGCCGCCGCCCGATAAAGCCAAGGCTGAGCATCAGCAGCAGCAGCGGCAGGATCGGCGCAATCGCGCAGGCCAGCCGGTCGGCTAGATCCTGCTCCACAAAGGCGCGGAAGAAGAGCATGAGGCCCGCCAGCGGGATATCGACCAGCCGCGACCAATGGATATTGGCACCCGCCGGCGGGTCCAGCCGATATTGGCGCAGGTCGAACCAGCCCTGCCCGGCGAGCCAGTCCTTCACCTGCACGAACCGGATATTGTCGTCGGTGTCGGTCAGCGTCAGCCAGCTGATGGCGGGCCAGCGCGTCGCCACGAAACAGACCGCGATGATGATCCAGATCAGCAGGACCATCCATTTCCAGTGCCGCTGGCCATGGTCGGACAGAAAGCTCATCGTCCGGACGGCACGCGCGCCGGGGTTATTGCGGCTTTGCAAGATCATCCTTCGCCCCTAAACGAGCCGCGTCAAAGCGCAACGGGGCCTCATGAAAATCATCGCGCGTCTGTCGCCCGACCAGCGGGCGCTCTTCTGGCAGCTGGCGCGCTATGGCGTGACGGGCCTGTTCGTGACCGCGTGTCAGGCGGCCATTTACTGGACGCTCGCCGCGCCGCTGGGCCTGCATCCGCAGCTGGCGAACGGCATTGCCAGCCTGTCGGCGATTATCATCGGCTATGTGCTGCACAGCGCCTTCACCTTTCGCGGCCATGGCGCCGGCGGCGATCATGCCCGGCGCGGCGCGCGCTTTCTGGTGGTCGCGCTCATCAGCTATGGGCTGAACAGCCTGTGGGTCTATCTGGCGGTGATGCTGATGGGCTGGGCCGAATGGACGCCGATCCCGGCGATGGTCTTCATCACGCCGGCGGTGGTCTTCTGGCTCAATCGCCTCTGGGTATTTCGCTAAGGCAAAAAGGCGGGCGCCCCGGCCGGGCCGGAGCGCCTCACCTAAATCATAGCCGGTCGATCAATGCACGAAGCGCGCGACGACGTCGCGATAGGATCGGCTGACCTTCACCTGCGCGCCGCTTTCCAGCACCAGGAAGCATTCGCCATTGGTGTGCGGCTTCACCTGACGCACCTGCGAGAGGTTGACGATGGTGGAGCGATGAACGCGCTGGAAATTGCGCGGGTCGAGCCGCTTTTCCAGATCCTTCATCGTTTCGCGCAGGATCAGCGAATTGTCGGCGGTGTAGATGCACATATAGTCGCCGGCGGCGTCGATCCGCTCGATCGAATCGACATCCACGCGGAAAATCTGCCCGCGATCCTTGATGTTGATGAGCTTTTCGAAACGGTTGGATGCCGGGGCATCCTCGTCATTGGCAAAGTCGCTCATCGCCTGCGGCGCGACTTCGGCCAGCACCTCGCGCAGCTTCTCGACTTCCTGCACCTGGCGCTTTTCCGACAGACGCTGGCGCACCCGGTCGAGCGCGTCGGCGAGGCGGCCTTCCTCCACCGGCTTCATCAGATAATCCACGGCCTGCGCCTCGAACGCGCGGATCGCATGGTCGCTATAGGCGGTCACGAAGATGAACAGCGGCGGCTCGACCTCCATCATCCCCTGGACGACGGAAAACCCATCGAAACCAGGCATTTGAATGTCGAGGAACACAAGATCGGGTTTATGCGTCTTGATGGCGCGGATTGCTTCGCGGCCATTGGAACAGGTTTCAACGATTTCGACATCCTCATGCACGTCAAGCCGAAGCTTAAGCCCCTGAATAGCAAGGCTTTCGTCGTCGACGAGGATTGTTCTGATGGTCATGCGGCCACTCTCGATGGTTCATCCAGGTTAAGCGGCATCTCGATTATGACCGAAAAACCGCCCGGCGTGGAACGCGTTTCGAACCTCTGTCGTTCCCCGAAGGCTTGAATTAGCCGATCACGGATGTTCGCCAGGCCGACGCCCGTTCCTTCGCTGACCGTAATGTTCGGCCTGACATTGCCCTCGTTCAATCCCGGACCCGTGTCCGATACGATAACCCGGACTTTTTCACCGGCAGGCTGCGCCGTCACCGATATTTCGGCGCCTTCCTCCTTGGGCGTCACCGCATATTTGATCGCATTTTCCACCAGCGGCTGGAGCAGCAGCGAGGGAAGACGCGACTGGGCGACCGCCGGATCGATGATGAAGATCGGGCGCAGCCGGTCCTCGAACCGCATCTTCTCGATCTCCAGATAGAGTTTGAGCGTCTCCACCTCCTGCTCGATCGTCACCTGCGCGGTCGGCTCGTTGATGAGCGTGTAGCGCAGGAAGGAGGATAGCCGCGACAGCATCGCATTGGCGCGGTCGGTCTGTTTGAGCAGCACCAGCGTCGAGATGCTGTTGAGCGTGTTGAAGAGGAAATGCGGATTGAGCTGATAGCGCAGCATCGCCAGCTGCGCGCTCGACGCCTGATTCTCCAGCCGCAGCAACTGGTCCGCCTGCTCCTCCACCGTCAGATAGAAGTTGATCGCATAATAAAGCGCCGACCAGGCGCCCAGCAGCGTCACCGACAGATAGAAGGCGCCGAGGAAAAGTTGCAGCCCGGCGGTTTCGCTGCCCCTGTTCTGGGTCGAAAAGACCCAGGCGTCGATGAAGGCGACCAGCGCGGCGGCGGACACCACGGTGATGATCGACACGCCCCAGGTGACGATCGGCCGCTGCTTGAGCAGGAAACGGAACATCACTGCGATCAGCAGCGTCACCGAATAGCCGGTAACGGTCGAGATCAGCACCGGCACCAGGCTCGAGAAAGGCTGGCCATTGGCGATGGTGGATGAGCCGCGCAGCAGGAAGGCGCCGGCCCATCCCAGCGACTGAAGATTCCAGAAGGCGCGGTTCTTGTCAGCGAAAAAGGGCTGAGGCTGGATGCGATGCACGGACATTGGCCCAAGCCTAGAACGGGTTGCCGTCAGATAGAAGCGGAAACCCGCGCAGGCGCCGTTCAGTTGCGTCGGCCTGACCGCGATCAGGCGGCGGCGGCAGGCTCCTCGCCCAGCGGCGTCACCTCGTCCGGGCAGAGCCAGACCAGATCGCTCAGCTCCAGCGTGCGGCCGTCATGCGCCTGTATCGCGATAGGACGGATCGGCTGGCCATCGCGCCGGTCGGCGAGCAGCTGACAGGATTGCGTGCCGCATCCCCATTTCTCCCCCCACTGGCGCAGGGCGATCATGACAGGCGCGAGTTCGCGGCCTTTTTCGGTCAGCCGATATTCCACCTTGCGCCGATCGCACTGCATCGGCTCGCGCACCAAAATGCCATTCTCGACCAGCCGCGACAGGCGATTGGCGAGGATGTTGCGAGCGATGCCCAGCGTGGACTGAAATTCCTCGAAATGGCGTATACCCGACAGGGCGCCACGGAGAATCAGGAAGGACCAGCGTTCGCCCATCGCTTCGAGCGCGCTGGGGAGTGTGCATTGCTCCAGATCCTGAGCCAGATTGTGTTTCATCGCATTTACAGTAGCTCAAAGCCTGTGCTGTTGCAAAAGTGCAGCGGATTTCTCGCCCATATGGGATTTTTTAGTTGCGCGGCAAGGTGCTTCCCAGACAATCGGGACAGGATGCTACGTCAATATGAACTTGTCGAACGGGTGAAGCGCTACGATCCGCAGGCGGATGAGGCGATGATCAATCGCGCCTATGTCTTCTCGGTCCAGAAACATGGCAGCCAAAAGCGCGCCAGCGGCGACCCCTATTTCAGCCATCCCATTGAAGTCGCAGGAATATTGACCGACTTCTATCTGGACGACCAGACCATCGTGACGGCGCTGCTGCACGACACGATCGAAGATACGCTGGTCACCTATGCCGAGATCGAGGAAGCCTTCGGCCGCGACGTGGCGCGCATGGTCGATGGCGTCACCAAGCTCAGCAAGATCGAGGCGATGTCGGAAAATGAGCGGGCGGCGGAGAATCTCCGCAAATTCCTGCTCGCCATGTCCGACGACATTCGCGTGCTGCTGGTCAAGCTGGCCGACCGCCTGCACAACATGCGCACGCTCCACTTCATCAAGAATGAGACCAAGCGCCGCCGCATCGCCCGCGAAACGATGGACATCTATGCCCCGCTGGCGGAGCGGATCGGCATGTATGACTTCATGCGCGAGATGCAGTTGCTCGCCTTTCGCGAGCTGGAGCCGGAAGCCTATGCCAGCATCAGCAAGCGGCTGGAGCAGCTGAAGGAAGGCGGCCATGACAAGGTCGACCGGATCGGCGCCGAACTGCAATTGCTGCTGGGCGGCAAGGGGCTGTCGGTGACGGTTTCGGGCCGCGAGAAACATCCTTATTCCATCTGGAAGAAGATGCAGGAGCGTCACATCAGCTTCGAACAGCTGACGGATGTGATGGCTTTCCGCGTCATCACCGACAGCAGCGAGGATTGCTATCGCGCGCTGGGCGTCATCCACCAGACCTACAAAATGGTGCCGGGCCGCTTCAAAGACTATATCTCCACGCCCAAGCGCAACGGCTATCGTTCGCTCCACACCACCGTCATTCATCAGGACAATGCCCGCATCGAGGTGCAGCTGCGCAGCCGCGACATGCATCATGATGCCGAACTGGGGCTGGCGGCGCACTGGGCCTATAAGCAGCGCAGCGTCGCCAACGACCAGAAGGCGCCCTGGCTGCGCGACCTTGTCGAGATATTGGAACAGAGCCAGGACGCGGACGAGCTGCTCGAACATACGCGCATGGCGATGTATCAGGACCGGATCTTCGCCTTCACCCCCAAGGGCGAGCTGCACCAGTTGCCCAAGGGATCGACGCCGGTCGACTTCGCCTATGCGGTCCATACGTCGCTGGGCAACCAGACGGTCGGCGCCAAGGTGAACGGCCGCGTGGTGCCGCTGCGCACCAGCCTCGACAATGGCGATCAGGTCGAAATCCTGAAGTCGGAGGGGCAGGAGCCGCAGCCCGGCTGGCTCACCTTCGCCATCACCGGCAAGGCCCGCGCCGCCATCCGCCGCTATATCCGCCAGAAGCAGCGCGGCGAAGAGATCAAGCTGGGCGAAAAACTCTTCGACGAGATCATCGGCCGCTTCACCCCCGAACTGGCGAGCGAGCTGGGCGACAAGGCGCTGACCGCCGCGCTCAAGCGGCTGAAGCTGGAGGATCGCGCGGCGCTGATGGTGGCGATCGCCACTCACCAGCTGCTCGATTCCGAGGTGATGGAGGCGCTGATCCCCGGCTCCACCAGCGCCGAAGGGGTCGAGGAAGCACATCCGCGCCAGCATGCGCCTGTGTCGATTCGCGGCCTGACGCCGGGCATCGCCTATAATCTGGGCGATTGCTGCCACCCGGTGCCGGGCGATCGGATCGTGGGCATCCGCCGCACCGGCGAGCCGATCGAGGTCCACACCATCGACTGCCGCTCGCTGGAGGTGGATCAGGACGACGACTGGATCGACCTGTCATGGGATAGCCGGTCGAAGGGCGGCACCGCGCGCCTGTCGGTCATCGTCAAGAATCAGCCGGGCGCCCTCGCCGCCGTGACCAATGTGTTCGGCGCGACCAAGGCGAACATCCTCAACCTGCAACTGGCGAACCGGGACGGCCCCTTTCACACCGACGTCATCGATCTGGAAGTCGCCGACGCCCAGCATCTGATGCGCATCCTCTCCGCCCTTCGCGCGCTCGACACGGTGGTGCAGGCGGATCGCGTCTGAAGCGGCCGAAAACCGGGCCGGTCGCCGACTATTCGACAGGAAGACAGGACGATTTCTCCCCCTTGCGGGGAATATAAGCGACAGCTGCCCATAATGCTGCTATGAGGCCGCATCAGGTGAAACCAGCCCGCAAGCCTTCGCCTTGACAGAGAGACCATCGCGCTCCCGCTTGCCTGCCGGAGCTGCCCGTGGAAGATCTCAACCAGCTATTGAAAAATGAACAGATCGAGCTTTTGAAAGAACAAGGCTCGACCTGCGCTCAGATACGGGCGGCGCATCGCAGCCGTGCGCGCGGCTATGCCCGCCTGATCCGGGAACATAAGCATCCCTATCGCTCGGGCGGCGCCGCCAGCGGAACCGCCTTTGCCCCCTATCCCTTCGGCAGCGAAGGACGCCTGTCATGAGCCGCGCCATCAACATGACGCTCAGCCTGCCCGAGGTCGAGAAGCTGTGCGCCACCCATAAATTCCGCATCTCCACCATGGAGACGCTGGCATCGGGCGGATCGCGCGTGGTGCTGGCCGATGGCCGGGAGGCCGAGCGGCTGCGGGAATTGCTGAAGAACAAGGTCATCACCGGCGATGTCCGGCGGTCCGCGGCCCATGTGTCGCGCCAGCCGCCGGCCTCCTACCGGACATGATGATGTCGGCCAAGGATCTCCAGCGCCAGCAGCCGGCGGAGCAGCGCAGCACTCTTGCAGCGCCGCTCCCGCTGTCGCGGCGGGATCAGGAGCATCTTGCCCGCGCGCATGAGAAGATCAGCGGCGTCATGGAGCGGGACCGGTTCGCCGCCCGCATCCGCCGCTCCTGAGCCGGACCCCGCCGGGGGGCAACGCTCCATATAATGCGTGACATCGCCGCGCTTTTCCCCTAAAGGCGCGCGCAGCGGACCCTTTCGGGTCCACCGTCCGAGACAGTCGGTGAAGGGAATATGCCCTTCTTAATGCCCGACCTAGACGGGGAAAAGTTCTTTGCCGAACGGGCCATGCGCCCGATTCGGGTCTGCCTGTTTTCCGTCATGGATGCCGGCCAGTCGATCTCTCCCCTTCGGACTCAAGTGCCCCGCATGTGTTGCATGCGGGTTTTTAGCGTTCATCGGGCTTGCCCGGCGGACATGAAGTGGAGAATGGCATGGATCGTAATCAGAAAGCTGAGGTCGTTTCCGCGCTGAATGCACATCTGGGCGAGATGGGCGTGGTCGTCGTGACCCGCAATCTCGGCATGTCGGTCGCTCAGTCGACCGTCCTGCGCCAGAAGATGCGCGAAGCCGGTGGCACCTACAAGGTTACGAAGAACCGCCTCGCCAAGATCGCCCTCGAAGGCACCAGCTACACCGGCATCAGCGACCTGCTGACCGGCCCGGTTGGCCTCGCCTCCTCGGTCGATCCGGTTGCCGCCGCCAAGGTGGTGATCGATTTCGCGAAGACCAACGACAAGCTTGAGATCGTTGGCGGCGCGATGGGCGAAGTGCTGCTCGATGCAGAGGGCGTGAAGGCCCTGGCGTCGATGCCGTCCCTGGATGAACTGCGTGCCAAGCTGGTCGGCCTTATTCAGGCCCCGGCGACCAAGCTCGCAACCGTCACCCAGGCGCCGGCCGCGCAGCTCGCGCGTGTCTTCAACGCCTATGCGGAGAAGGAAGCCGCCTGAGCGGCCCCTTAACCGGTTTTTCTTTGACCCTCATCTGACGGGGCGCATCGCCCCACATAAGGAACTGAACACATGGCAGACATCAATGCTCTGGTCGAACAGCTTTCGGCCCTGACCGTCCTCGAAGCCGCTGAGCTGTCGAAGGCTCTGGAAGAAAAGTGGGGCGTTTCGGCCGCCGCTGCCGTCGCCGTTGCCGGCCCGGCCGCTGCCGCTGCCGCTCCCGCCGAAGAAGTTAAGGACGAATTCGACGTCATCCTGACCGGCGACGGTGGCAAGAAGATCAACGTCATCAAGGAAGTCCGCGCCATCACCGGCCTGGGCCTGACCGAAGCCAAGGCTCTGGTCGAAGGCGCGCCGAAGCCGATCAAGGAAGGCGTGAACAAGGACGAAGCCGAGAAGCTGAAGAAGCAGCTGGAAGAAGCCGGCGCGACCGTCGAGCTGAAGTAATCGGACAGCCCCGTCCCTCGCGGATGGGGCGAACCGTTCCGGCCATGGCCGGAGACAAGGGGCGGCACCTTCGGGTTGCCGCCCTTTTTCGTGGGGTTTGAGGACGGTCCCGCGACTTCCTTCAGGGCAGCAGCGCTCTGAAATCTTCTTGCCGGAGATATCCGGCATAGGCTTTCATTGCGGCAAGGGTCGGAGGGTCGTTGAACAGTTCCCCCATCGCGACCCGTGCCGGCTCCTCTCCCGCAGAAGCGAGCCTGCCCTTGTCTCCCGACTTGAAGAGCGGCCGCGCAGGGTCGGCAAAGTCGACGTCATCAGCCGCGGGACGAAGAGCGTCAGAAATCCAGTTCCGCGCGCCAGCCGATTACGTCCACGCCATAATCATCGCGTCCGCCGGCCAGGATCGCCGCGTCCATATAGTCGATATGGGCATAGTTGAGGTTGAAGCGGAGATATTGGATCGGGGTCCAGACCAAGGCGGCGATATAGGCGTTTTGCGTGCCGCCCACGACGCCCCGGTCGGTCATGTCCAGCCGGTCGTAGCGGGCCGTGACCTGCCAGGCGCCAAGGCCGCCATCGCCCAGCGACCGATCGGGATCGACGCCACCGAAAATGCCATTCTTATAATCGCGCGTCTCGCCGGTCAGCACATAGCCGACCTCCGCATAGCCGCCGAAGAAGGTCGGATCGGCAAGGCCCGGGCGCAGCGCGCGCAGCCAGTGGAGTTCGCCCGCCCACCAGAGCGGGCCGCGCACGCCGGCAGCCTCCAACCCATAATGATATTCGCCGCTGACATCGATTCGCGGCGTGGCGAGATAGCGGCTGTTGACGCTGTGCAGGAAAGGCCGCTGCCGATAACGCTGCGGCGCTTCCGCCAGCCGGTTGAGGTCGCGCCAATGCGCTGACAGGCCGAAATGCAGCTGCGTCTTGCCGATCTTGGGCGCCAGCACGACACGGCCGTCGATGCCATAGCTGTCATTCTCATCGCCGCCGTCCGGCCCGTCGGCATCATTGACGAGCGAATCGATGCTGTCGGAAAACAGCCCCGCCTGCGCCAGCAGCATGCCGGCGCGATATTGGACCGACAGGCCCAGCCGCCGCTCGAAGCCGAAAGCATCGGTGAAGGCGGCGCGCTCCATCACCGATCCGGTGGTGTCGCCGATCAGCTCGTCCAGCGACTGGAAGCTGTTATGATTACCCAGCAGGACGAGCCATTTGTCCTTTTCATAGCTGATATAGGTGTCGACCGCGTCGATGCTGTTGTCGGACAGTTCCACCTCAAGCTTGTAGCCAAAGCCCGCGCCGAGCTTGCCCTCGCCGCCGAGCCGCAGGCGGCGCAGTTCGTTGGAATAGCCCTTCGCCTTATCCTCGACGCTGGCCGGCGCCATCAGCAGGCCGGCATCATATTGAATGCGGCCCTTCACCTTGAAGCTGGCATCGTCGCGGGTGAAGACGGGACTGCCCTTCCAGCCGATGCGGGTTACAGGCGGCTTGGCCTCCGCGCTCTGCACCGGCGCGGCGGCGGGCGCCGGGCTGGACGGCGCAGGCGCAGCGGCCGCCTGGGCCGGCGCGGCAGGGGGCGAGGCCTTGTCCAGTCGGGCTTCCAGCTGCTCCACCTGCGCTTTCAACGCCGCGATCTGCGCGCGCAGCGCTTCGGCTTCAATCGGGCTGATCGTCTGGGCATGGAGCCGCGCGGGCTGAAGCGCGGTCGTCGATGCCAACACCAAAGCGATCTTGCACAGCACAGCTGATCTCATCCCAAAGGCCTCCTCCGCCCGTGCCTGCGCCACTATGAACTTTATGTTACGGTTGTGAGAAAGCGGGATGCACTTTTTGTGACACCGCTGCCCCGTTGCGACGAACGGTTCCCGGTTGGCGTGCAGCGCGAGGCAGGCTAGTCCTGTTGCGACCATGGTCTTCGCCCGCGCCCTTTCCCCGAACATGCTGCGCTTGCTGCTGGCCGCCGCCGGGCTGAGCCTGGCAGCCGGCTGTTCCCGCCAGAGCACCGCCCCGGTCATCGTCAGCATAATCGGCGATGATGACGAGCTGGCGAAGCCGCTGCTGAAACTGCCCCACCCCGCCGCCAAGCTGATGCTGGAGACGACCGCGCAGGGGCTGGTCGCGTTCGACGCGAGCGGCGACATCCTGCCCGCGCTGGCGCAGCGCTGGATCGTGGTGGATGAAGGGCGCAGCTATATTTTCCGCCTGCGCCGCGCCTTCTGGGCCGATGGCACGCGCGTCACCGCCACCGATATCGCGCGCATCCTGACGGCCCGGATCGAGAGCCTGCGCCGGCTCGATCCCGAAGGACCGCTCGACGCCATCGAGGCGGTCGTGCCGATGACGGGTGAAGTGATCGAGCTGCGCCTGGCGACGGCCCGCCCCTATGTGCTGCAAATGCTGGCGCAGCCGCAAATGGCGATCCTCGCCCGCAACGGCGGCACCGGCCCTTATCGCCAGCGCAGTGCGGAGGATTATATGATCCTGACGCCGGTGGATGAAGCGACTGGCGACGATATAGACGCGCAGGACGAGCCGCCGCCGGCCTGGGAGACGCGGATTGTGCGAGCCGAGCGCGCCGCGCTCGCCATCGTGCGCTTCCGCGAAGGACGGGCGGCGCTGGTGCTGGGCGGGCGCTTCGCCGACCTGCCGCTGCTCGCCCGCGCGGAAATCGACCGCGACATGGTGCAGACCGATCCTGTGCAGGGTCTGTTCGGACTTGCCGTCGTCGGCAAGGGCAAATTCCTCGACGACGGCGCGGTGCGGGCGGCGATCAACATGGTGGTCGACCGGACGGCGCTGTCCAGCCTGTTCCCGCTCGGCGGATGGGCCACCACCACCCAATTGCTGCCCGGCCAGCTGGACCTGCCCACCCCGCCGACCCGCCCCGATTGGGCAAGCCAGTCGATGGAGGAGCGGCGCGCCCGGGCGGCGGCGGTGATGACCCGCTGGCGCGCGGACGAAGGCGAGCCGCCGACATTGCGCATCGCCCTACCCGAGGGTCCGGGCGCGACCTTATTATATGGGCTGCTCAGCCGCGATCTGGCGGCGATCGGCCTCACGACCGAGCGGGTCGGGCCAGAGGCGAAGGCCGACCTGCTGCTGGTGGACGAAGTCGCCGCCTATGACAGCGCGCTCTGGTATCTGGGCCGGATCGGCTGCGCGCGCAAAGTGCATTGCAGCAAGGAGGCCGACGCGCAGATGCAGGCGGCGAGCCTCGCGACCAGCGCGGAGGAGCGGCTCGGCCGCGTCGCCCAGGCAGAAGCGCTGATGGTGGCGCATCAGGGCTTCATTCCCCTCGCCGCCCCCGTGCGCTGGTCGCTGGTCAGCCGGCGCCTGAACGGGTTCAAGCCGTCGCCCCGCGCCCGCCACCCGTTGAATCATCTCTTCCGCGCCACCAATTAAAAGGCTGGGAGGATCATCCATGGCCTTATCGGAAAATCAGTTCGACCAGATGGTGCGCGACATACCCGGATTCGGGCGCGACCTTGCTTCGGTGCGCCGCCGGGTGGAGGCGATGGAGGCGATGCTGGAAGGCATGTTCGTCATCCCCGGCATCCGCCGCCGGGTCGGGCTGGACAGCCTGATCGGCCTGGTGCCGGTGGTGGGGGATGTGGCGACGGCGGCCATGGGCGCGTGGATCGTGTGGGAAGCGCGCAACATCGGCCTGTCCAAATGGCAGCTGACGCGCATGGCCGCCAATGTGGGCGTCGATACGCTGGTGGGCGCGATCCCCTTCGCAGGCGATCTGTTCGACTTCCTCTATCGGTCCAACAGCCGCAACCTGCGGATCATCCGCCGCCATCTCGACAAACACCACCCCTCGACCGCGACGATCGAGGGATAGGGACATTATCAGCGGCGCGGCGTCTCGCCCAGATCGACGCTCCAGCCGGGCTGGCGCGTCGGATCGGCGGGGCGCGGCGGCACCTTGCGTGCGGCCGGGATAGCCGGCCCGGCAGCGATGCGGAGCGGGCTGCTATTCTTGGCGCCGCCCTGATGGTCGGGGCAGCGCGTATAGCGCAGCTTCGTGTCCATGCAGATCCACACTTCGCTCAGCCAATGGCCGCGCGCGGTCGTCACCCGCATCATATTGGGCTTCATGCCCTTGTTGGCGCGGGCGAAAGCCTGGGCGAACTGCGCCACGGTCAGCGACGGACGCCGCGCCAGCGCCGCCATGTCGGGATAGCGGAGCGACTGGTAGAAAGCGCGCGACAGGTTGAAATAGCGCTCCGGATCGTCGGTCATGCAGGTGCCATGCTTGGCCCATTCATGCTGGATCAGCTGGGCCGAGGGCGTCGTGCAGAGATTCTGGCGGATGACGGCGGGCGGCACCAACTGCGCCGGGCGGCAATATTGCGGCCATTGCGCACCATGGCCGTCGGGCCACAGACCATGCAGGGTGAAGCCGAACTTCGCACGTCGGCCGTCGCACTGGAAGGGGCTCTTGCTGCCGGCGGAGGCGCAATATTGCGGCGACCAGCTGATCGCGAGCGTATAGCTGCCGATGGGAATGGCGCGGCGCGGCTCATCGGCGGTCGGCCCTTCCAGCTCGGGCTGTTCGACCCGGGTCGGCAGCGCGCATTGGGCCGACTGCGCCAGCGCGACGCCGGGCGTTGCGGCAGCAGCGGCGAATATGAGGCAGGCAAACAGGTTACGCATATACGAAGTCCAGTCCGATGTCGGCGGCCGGGGCCGATTGGGTGAGCCGGCCGACGCTGATATAGGAGACGCCGGTTTCCGCCTTGGCGCGGATCGTCTCCAGCGTGACGCCGCCCGACGATTCGGTGGGCACGCGGCCCGCCACCAGCGCAACCGCCTCCCGCAGGGTCGGCGCGTCCATATTGTCGAGCAGCAAATGCGTTCCGCCAGCGGCCAGCGCGGGCGCGATCTGGTCGATCCGATCCACCTCGACGATGATCCGTTCGATGCCGGCGGCCGCGGCGCGGCGCACCGCCTCCTCCACCGATCCGGCGACGGCGACATGATTATCCTTGATCATCGCCGCGTCCCAAAGGCCCATGCGATGATTGGTCGCGCCGCCCATGCGTGTAGCATATTTTTCCAGCAGCCGCAGCCCCGGTATGGTCTTGCGCGTGTCGAGCAGGGTCGCGCCGGTGCCGGCAATGGCGTCCACATAGGCCCGCGTCAGCGTGGCAATGCCGGTCAGATGCTGCACGCTGTTGAGCGCCGAGCGTTCGGCCGTCAGCATCGCCCGCGCTCGGCCCCGGATGCGCATGATGTCGGTGCCGGCATCGACCCGGTCGCCATCCTGATGCAGCAGCTCGATCTCCACCTGCGGGTCGAGCGCCCGGAAAAAGGCGACGGCGATCGGCAACCCGGCCAGCGTCACCGCGTCGCGGCTGTCCATCACGCCGTCGAACATCGCATCGGCGGGGATGACCGCTTCACTGGTCACGTCGCGCCCGTCCGGGCCGAGATCCTCCGCCAGCGTGGCGGCAACGAAGGCGTCGATATCGAAGCCGGGAAGAGAGAAGCGCATGGCCGCCCCTTAGGCGCGGCGGCGGGATGGCCGCAACCGCTTTTGCACGGCTGTGCTGATTTTGGACGATGCCCTTGGCCCCGGAGACAGGGTCGCCGGCGCCAAGCTGCGCATATGGCCCCCTCGACCGTTCGATGCTGACATGAGCAACCGTTCGTGAACGATATCTTTGGTAGTCCGCAAGCGCCTAATTGCGGTCGTTCAGCTATGATGATTGAAGGCCGACAACTTGCCGACCAGAGCCGAGATCGCCGCGCACGGGACGGCCAGCACGATCAGGAAGATGAGCCCGACCATCCACAGGGCGCCAGTTCCGTTGTTGATCCACATGATCGGAAGCTGGGCGAATGTGAACGCCACACCCCCGACCCACGCATGGGCTCCTAGGACGCAACCGGTTAGCGCCGAGAGGAGCAAGGAGAGAGGATATGCAACACTCCAATAAATTGATGCATCCCACGGCTCCGATGTGCCCGTCGTCCAGCAGATCAACTGCCAATAGGCTGCGCCCGCGAGCAGAACCGCAACACCCTCGACAACAAGCCTTCGCATAAGCGGATCGTCTCACATCAGCCCGGGCATGCCAAGGCCAGCATGCTAATCATCATTGGGGGGCCGCTGGATGCTCTTCAGGTTCATCGGGCACATCAGGCAAAGCCCGACTGCGCAATGGCAGACTTGATGTCAGCCCGAGGACCTGCCGCCAAAATCAGGCCTATTTCAAATCCGCCGCAGGAGGGCTAGCCTCCCGCTCTTCGCGTCCTGCAAGGGAAGACAGCGCCGCATGTCCCTGACCGTCCGTATCCTGATCGCCCTGGTCGCCGGCCTTGCCTGCGGCATTTTGCTGTCGGAATGGGGCGGGACGTGGGACGCGCGGGTGGTGGAGCTGGCGCAGCCGATCGGCACCGCCTGGCTCAACGGGCTGCAAATGCCGCTCATCCCGCTCATCTTCGCGCTGCTGGTGACGGGCGTCTGTTCGGCGGCGCAAGCGGCGCAGCGCAGCGGCGTGGCCGCGCGCACGCTGCTGATGTTCGCCGGGCTGCTGCTGGCGTCGGCCAGCGTGGCGGCGCTGCTCGGCCCCCTGCTGCTGCGGCTGTGGCCCGTGCCGCCGGGTGCGGTCGGCGCGCTGGTCGGCGGCGGCCCGGTGAGCGAAGTGCCCGACATCCGGCCCTCGGCCGAATGGCTGCTGGGCTTCATCCCCGCCAATCCGATCAAGTCGGCCGCCGACGGGCAGGTCGTGTCGGTCGTTCTCTTCGCGCTGATATTCGGCTTTGCCGTCACCCGCATCCCCAGCGCCCGGAAGGAGCAGATTGCCGAACTGATGCGGGGGCTGGTCGATGCGCTGCTGGTCGTGGTGGGCTGGGTGTTGTGGCTCGCGCCTTTCGGTGTCTTCGCGCTGGCGCTGGTGGCAGGCAGCCGGTCGGGGCTGGCGACGGCGGGCGCCCTGTTCCACTATATCAGCTTCATCGTCCTGCTTTGCCTGACGGTCACGGCGCTGGTCTATCCGCTGGTGATGCTGCTGGGGCGGGTCGCGCCGTTGCGGTTCGCGCGAGCCGCCCTGCCGGCGCAGGCGATCGCCTTTTCGACGCAAAGCTCGATCGCCTCGCTGCCGGTGATGATCCAGGCGAGCGACGGGCCGCTCAAGATCCGCGAATCGACGCGCAGCATCGTGCTGCCGCTCGCCATCTCGCTGTTTCGTATCACCAGCCCGCCCGCCAATCTGGGCGTCGCCATCTATGTGGCGGGAATGAACGGCATCGCGCTGGGATCGGGCGAGCTGATCATGGGCGTGCTGGTCGCCGCGATCATCAGCCTGGCGGCGGTGGGGCTGCCGGGCCAGATCACCTTCTTCACCACCACCGGCCCGATCTGCCTTGCCATGGGCGTGCCGGTGGAGGCGCTGCCCTTGCTGCTGGCGGTGGAGACGGTGCCCGATATTTTCCGCACCGTGGGCAATGTAACCGCCGACCTCGCGGTCACGCGCATCATCGACCAGAGCGAGGGGACGAGCGAGGCGGGCGCGGTCCCCTGACGCATTAGGGGAGCCGGCGGGCGGTGACGATCCTGACCGGCTGTTCCAGCATCTGCCCCTTCATCACCCCTTCGCCCTTGGTCGGCGATTTGGGCGCGGCGAGGATCGCCTTGGCGATGTCCAGCCCCTCCACCACATGGGCGAAGACGGCAAAACCCTGATTGTCGCCGCTCGCCTGCGGATTGGCGTCCATCGCCGGCATCTTGCCCAGCACGATGAAGAAATCGCCTGTCGCGCTGCCGGGCGCATAGCGCGCCATCGACAGCGCGCCATCGTCATGGGACAGGCTCGTCTGGCTGGTGGGTTCATGCGCGATTGGCGGCAGGATGCGCTTGGGGTCATTCTGGGCCCCGCCCTGCACGAAGCCATAATCGGCGCTGCCCACACCCCGGTAGAAGACGGTGCCGTCCAGCCGCTTTTCATCGACATAGCGCAGGAAATTGGCGGCGGTGACCGGCGCCTTGTCGGCATGGACGGCGATCAGCATCCGCCCGGCATCCGTCTCCAGCGCAACCATCACATCGCCGGGCGCGGACAGCGGCGCGGGTGCGGGGTCCGACGCGGGCGGCTGGGCAGCGGCGGGCGCGAGGCTGAAAACAGCGGTGAGGAGCAGCAAGGCAAGATGGCGAATCATGCCCGCGAGACTAAGGGAGACAACGGGGCTTTTGGAAGCCCTGCCGCGATTTCAGCTTTCCAGCTGCCGTTGCAGCGCGCGGACATCGGCGTCGATTTCGGGGTTGCTCTCGCGCAGCGCCTCGATCGTGCGGACCGCATGGATCACCGTGCTATGATCGCGCCCGCCGAAGATCCGGCCGATTTCCGGCAGCGAGCGCGGCGTCAGCTTCTTGGCCAGATACATGGCGACCTGACGCGGGCGGGCGACGGCGCGGGCGCGACGCTTCGACCGCATCTCTGCCGGATCGATCTTGAAATGGGCGGCGCACAGCTTCTGGATTTCGTCCACCGTCACGCGGCGGGCATTGGCGCGCACGGCGTCGGCCAGCATCGTCTGGGCAAATTCCATGTCGATGGCGCGGCCGGTCAGCTGGCCATAGGCCACCAGCTTGTTGAAGGCGCCCTCCAGCTCGCGCACGTTCGAGCGGATCGAGCGGGCGAGGAAGTCGATGACCGCATCGGGCACCGGCGGATCGCCCGCGACCGAACGCTTGGCCTCCAGGATCGCTAGCCGCAGGTCCAGCCCTGCCGGCTGAATGTCGGCGACCAGACCACCGGCCAAGCGCGACAGGATACGCGGATCGATCGCCTCCAGCATCTGCGGCGCGCGGTCGGCGGTCACGACGATGCGCGCGCCGGTGTCGATCAGGTCGTTGACGGTGTGGAGAAATTCCTCCTGCGTCGAGCCTTTGCCGGCGATGAACTGGATGTCGTCGATCAGCAGCAGCCGCGCGGCGCGCAGCCGGGCCTTGAACGCCATCGATTCATTGGCGCGCATGGCGTTCACAAATTCGACCATGAAGCGTTCGGCCGACATGTAGAGCACGGGCGCGGCCGGGCTGTGATCGGCAAAGGCGGCGGCAATGGCGTGGAGCAGGTGCGTCTTGCCCTGACCGGTGCCGCCATGGATGAACAGCGGGCTGAACCGCGGCTGCGCCTCGGCCGCCATCGCCTGCGCGGCGGAGAAGGCGAGCTGGTTGGTCTCGCCGGTCACAAATTCCTCGAAGGCGTGACGCGGCTGGAAATTGGAGGCGCTCTGCGGAAGGACGGGCGCAGCCGGCGCGGCGTCGATCGTGGGCACCAGTTCCAGCACCCGCGGACCGGTCGCACCCGGGGCACGGCGAACCCGCACCTCGCGCACGCCCACGCCCGCCGCCCGCCAGGCCATGCGCAGCCGGTCGCCGAACTGACCCGATACGAAATTGGCGCTGAAGTCGCTGGCCAGCAGCAGGTCCAGCGTCTGGGACTCGGCGCAATAGTCGCCCAGCCCGACCGGCTTGAGCCACTGGTCGAACATGCGCGCGCCGATGTCGCGACGCAGCCCGGCGCGGATAGCCGCCCAGGCGGATTCCAGGCCGGAATCCTGTTCCGCCGCCTCTCCGCCCGATCGTTCCGTCAATGCCGCCCTGTCCTTCGCCAACCTGCTGTCCCCAAAAAATGACCATGTCCACGGGCCGACACACGGCACAAGAAGAGCGCACGGAAAAGCGACTGCTTACCCGGCATTCCTGCATGAACTGACTTAGTAACGACCGCGAGAATCAGATTCGATTGCGATCGGAAGATGAAAATAGACAGGGCTTCTCGACCGGATCAAGGCCGGGACACTTCAAAAAAATGAAATAAAGCCGTTGACTCAGCAAAGCCGGGGAAATTGCGCGAAAGCGTCAAAAACGGCGGAAAACCAACGTTTTAGAGAGTCGCCGAGCTAACCCATGATGTCGAATCGTTGGGAATCCGCGAGTCACGGAAACTGAACAATAAATTAATAAACGACGAAAAGCCCGCTCCGGCGAACCGGAGCGGGCTGTATCATTTTGGCACTGATCCGAAGGGATCAGCCGAGGGCGCTGACAGCCTTGGTCAGGCGGCCGAACTTGCGCGCGGCGGTGTTCTTGTGCAGCACGCCGCGGGCAACGCCACGGGCCAGCTCGGGCTGGACCGACTGCAGCGCGGTCGTGGCGGCCGTCTTGTCACCGGCGGCGAGAGCGGCTTCCACCTTCTTCACCAGGGTGCGAATCCGGCTGATGCGAGCGCCATTAATCTCGGCGCGGCGCGCATTGCGACGGATGCGCTTCTTGGCTTGCGGCGTATTGGCCATTTACAGTCCTCGGTTCTCGTCAAATCTCGGGAAGAGGTCTGCCGGAATCGCCGGCCCACCTCATGAAGGTGCGCCCCTTACAGCCTATCCCCGGCAGCGTCAACAGGTCGGGGGCCGCTATGTCTGGCAGGCGGAGCAGTAAAAGGTGGAGCGTCCGCCATCGACTCGCCGCCTTACCGGGGCGCCGCAGCCGCACGCTTCCCCTTCCCGCCCATAGACCCGCCATTGTTTGGAAAAATAGCCAAGCTCGCCATCAGGCCGGGCATAATCGCGCAGCGTCGATCCGCCCGCGACGATCGCCGCCTCCAGCACCGCGCGGATCGCCTCCACCAGCCGCGCCAGCCGCACCCGGCCGACTCGCCCGGCGGCGCGAGTCGGGGCGATGCCGGCCATGTTGAGCGCTTCGCAGACATAGATATTGCCCAGCCCGGCCACGACATGCTGGTCGAGCAGCGCCGCCTTGATCGACGCGCCCTTGCCCGACAGCGCGCCCGCCAGATAGGCGGCGGTAAAGTCCGGCCCCAGCGGCTCCGGTCCCATGCGGGTAAAGGGCGGGTAGCTTTCCCACGCCTCCGCCCGCACCAGATCGACCGATCCGAAGCGGCGCGGATCGTTGAGCGAGAGAAGATGCCCGCTGCCTGTTTCCAGCAGCAGATGGTCGTGCGTGCCGATCTCCGCCGGATCGATTCGCCAGCGGCCGGACATGCCCAGATGAAAGATCATCATGTCGCCCCGGTCGGTCGCCACCAGCCCATATTTGGCGCGGCGCCCAAGCGATGTGACGGTGGCGCCGGTCAGGCGCTGTCGCAGGTCGACGGGAATGGGAAAGCGCAGGTCGGCGCGGCGCGGTTCGACGCGGGTGAGGACCGCGTCCTGCAACACGCTTCGCAATCCGGCGACGGTGGTTTCGACTTCGGGCAGCTCAGGCATGGCCCTCATGTAGGAGCGCAGGGAGGGCAGCGACAGGGGGCAAGCCGCCCGGCCTCATGCTTTTGCCCCCTTTCCCCGAGGAGGAAGCGGCGGAGCGCGAAAGCGTCCGCCCGCTGACGCTTCGCACTGGCAAGGCGTTGCAACTATGTCTAGAGCGGCTGGCATGAACGACACCGTATCCTTCGGCTATCGCGACGTCGATGCCGCTGAAAAGGCCGGCATGGTCCGCGCCGTCTTCTCCAATGTCGCCGCCAAATATGACCTGATGAACGACGCCATGTCCGGCGGCGCGCATCGCCTGTGGAAGGACCAGTTCGTCCGCCGGGTGAAGCCGCGCGGCCATGAGCATATCCTGGATATGGCGGGCGGCACCGGCGACATCGCCTTCCGCCTTGCCCGTCATGGCGCGCAGGTGACGGTGTCGGACATCAATCCCGAAATGCTGGCCGTGGGCATGGAGCGCGCGCAGAAGAAGGATCTGAGCGGCCTGACCTGGTCCGAGCAGAATGCCGAGACGCTGACCTTCGCCGACCGCGCGTTCGACGCCTACACGATCGCCTTCGGCATCCGCAACGTCACCCATATCGACAAGGCGCTGGCCGAAGCGCATCGGGTGCTGAAATTTGGCGGGCGTTTCTTCTGCCTGGAATTCTCCACCACCACCTGGCCGGGCTTTTCCGACGTCTACGACCTTTATTCGCACAAGGTCGTGCCGCATCTGGGCAAGCTGCTCGCCAATGACGCGGAAAGCTATCGCTATCTGATCGAATCGATCCGCCGCTTCCCCGACATGCCGACCTTCGAATCGATGATCCGCAAGGCTGGTTTCGTGCAGACCAAGGTCGAACCGATCATGGGCGGGCTGGTCGCGATCCATAGCGGCTGGAAAATCTGATGGTCGGTGCAGCTCGGGCCGGAGGCGCGTAATAAGTGCCTTCGCATGTGACGCATATCTGGCGCCTGCTGAAATGGGGGCGCACGCTGGCACGCCATGGCGCGCTGCGCGGGATCGAGCGCGATGCGCTGACCCCTGCCCCGGTCCGCCGGCTGG
>DAMDPH010000019.1:0-34446 GCA_032082785.1 Sphingobium sp.
GCGGGCGAGACACTGGCCCAGTGCCGCGAGCAGCGCGCCACCGCCGCCGCCCGCGCCGAAGCCGCCGACGAGCGCCGGCTGGAAACCAATAAATTGTCGGGGGAGCGTTTCGAATGCCCGCCGCCGGTGCTGCCCGAACGACTGGGCTTCGCCAGCGCCGACATCCGCATCGCCCAGAGCGAACAGGCCGATCAGGAACGGCTCACCGCCGAGCGGGAGCGGATTGGGCCGGTCAATCTGGTGGCGGCGCAGGAATTGTCCGATCTGGAACTCAGCCAGGCGGCGAGCCGCGCCGAAAGCGAGGAGCTGAGCCAGGCGATCAACCGGCTGCGCGGATCGATCGGCAGCCTCAATCGCGAAGGGCGCCAGCGGCTGCTCGCCGCCTTCGAGGCGGTCGACGGCCATTTCCGCCGGCTCTTCACCACGCTTTTCAACGGCGGTCAGGCGCATCTGGAGCTGGTCGACAGCGACGATCCGCTGGAAGCCGGGCTGGAGATCATGGCGCAGCCGCCGGGCAAGAAGCTGGCGGCGCTGACGCTCTTGTCGGGCGGCGAGCAGGCGCTGACCGCGGTGGCGCTGATCTTCGGCCTGTTCCTCACCAACCCCGCGCCCATCTGCGTGCTGGACGAGGTCGACGCGCCGCTGGACGACGCCAATGTCGAGCGTTTCTGCGACTTGCTCGATGCCATGGTCGCACAGACCCAGACCCGCTATCTCATCGTCACCCACAATGCCGTCAGCATGGCGCGCATGCACCGGCTGTTCGGCGTGACCATGGTCGAACGGGGCGTGAGCCGGCTGGTGTCGGTCAATCTGGGCGGCGCCGAAGCCCTGCTCGCGGCGCAGTGATCGCCGGCGGACGGTAACGCCGACCTTCGCATGACAGCCGTTCGGGCTAAGCCTGTCCACGCCCTATCCGGAGCAATGAACCGCCATCACAGGCGCATTTAGTTCCATTTGCAACCAAATGCGCCTGTTGGAAAATAGGCTGACACCTGTCTCACCCCTGTAGCAGTTAAGCGCGCTCCGGGGCTGCGGTCAGGCGAAATCCTGCGCCTTTTCCAGTCTTTACGCTCAGCGCCAGGCCCAGCCCTGCATCCGGCGGAACAGGCCGCGTTGTGTCACCGGTTCGAACATTTCGTCCGGCCCTTCCGGGTCCAGCACCTCATGATCGGCCAGCCAGCACTGCACCTCGCTGAGGTTGGGCGTCACATAGGGTTTGAGCGTCCGCCCCTGTTTCCCGCGCAGTTCCTCGATCGCGGCAATCATTCCGCGTTCGGCGATCACCGCCGCAACCCGCTCCACCGGCAGGTCGAGATGCTCGGCCACCAGCTCGTCGCGAAGCGCCACGATGGTCGGCCCCTGATCGGCATTGGCGGGCAAGGCGGTGTCGATGGTGACGTCGCATTCGGTGTCCAGCCGCATCGACCGGTTGTTCATGTTGGACGACCCCACCCGCAGCAGCAGCCCGTCGACGATCAAGATCTTGGCATGCACATAAATGGGCGCGCCGCGCATCGTATAGGGATGATAGATGCGCAGCCGCCCATGGGGATCGCGCGCCCGCAGCGCCTCCACCAGCCGGGCGCGGGCGGTGTCCATCGCCTGCTGCTCCAGCCAGCCATCGGCCTGTTCGGGATTGATGATGACGATCTCCGGCCCGTCCGGCTCCTCCAGCCGCGCGGCGATCGCCTCGGCGATGCGGCGGGAGGCGAAATATTGGCTCTCGGCATAGATCCAGTGGCGGGCGGCGGCGATCTGGTTGCAGAACAGCCGCTCAATCTCCGTCAGCCCTTCCTGATCGTCCATCTTCGGCGCGGATCGGGAAATGGCGACATCGACATTGTGGAACTGCACCGGCAGCCCCTCGGGCCAGCAGTCGCTCATACCCTCCACCGCATCCAGCGGCTCGCCCCCTGCCCCGGTCCAGCGCTGCCGCGCATGGTCGCCCAGCGCCGCCGCCACCGGCCCCTCCAGCGCGGTGGTGGCGTCGTGCCAGGGGCCGTAGGACGACCCGTCGGGATGCCGCCGCGCCAATTCCTCGTCGCGATGATGGCGCGTGTCCCACCGGTCGCCGGTCATGTCGATGCCGCCGCAAAAGGCGAAGCAATCGTCGATCACCACGATCTTCTGATGATGCGAGCCGCCGGGCGGATGATGGGCGTCCAGCTTCACGGTGATGCGCGGATGCGCCATCCATTTGAGCGTCGTGACCAGATTGCTGGGCCGCACCATCGCCTTGAGCGCGCCCATGTCCCAGCGCAGCAGATAGATGTGCAGATCCGGGTTGCGCTCCACCAGCCAGCTGATGAAGTCGCCGATGATGTGCGGCGCGCCGTCCTTCGCCTCATCCTCGCGGATCAGGCTGATGCGCGCGTCGAAATCCCATCCGATCAGCATGATGCGCTTCTTCGCCTGCATCATCGCGGTGCGGGCGCGGCGGAAATAGGCTTCCGCGTCCACGATCACGCTGGCGCGCGCCGCGCGCTCGATGCGCCAGCAATCCTCGCCGGGGGTGGGGCCGGACCGGTCCGGCATCATGCGCTGCCCACGACGAGACAAGCGCAGAACATCAGCAGGCCGGCAAAGCGGTTCGACCGGAATTTGCGCAGCGGATCCATGCCATCCTGCCGCAGCGTGCCCACCTGCCACCCCAGATGGCAGGCCATGGGCAGCAGCGCGACCAGCGCCAGCCCCTGCGGCCGGACCTGCCAGATCGCCAGCGCCCAGAGCGCCAGCGCCAGCCCATAGCAAAGGCTCACCCCGGCCCGCACATGGCGGCCCATCGACAGGGCGCTCGACCCGATCCCGATCAGCGCGTCATCCTCCCGGTCCTGCAAGGCATAGATGGTGTCATAGCCCACCACCCAGAAGATGGTTCCGGCATAGAGCAGCAGCCCCGGCACGGTCAGCGCGCCCGCCACTTCGCTCCACGCGACCAGCGCCGCCCAGGAAAAGACGAGGCCGAGCCACAGCTGCGGCCAGCCGGTGATCCGCTTCATGAAGGGATAGGCCGCCACCAGCGCCAGCGAGGACAGCGCGACGATCTGCGCATGAAGTTGCAACTGCATCAGCACGACGAACCCGATGGCGCACAGGGCGAACAGCCACAGCCAGGCGGTGCGCACCCCCATCGCCCCGCTCGCCAGCGGGCGCGACGCGGTGCGCGCGACCCGACGGTCGAGATCGCGATCGACGATATCGTTGAACACGCACCCCGCCCCCCGCATGGCGATGCTGCCCAGCAGCAGCCAGGCGATCAGCGGCCAGCGCAGGAAGCCGCCGCCGGCCAGAGCCACCGCCCAGGCACCGGGCCAGAAGAGCAGCCACCAGCCGATCGGCCGGTCGAAACGCGCCAGCATCGCCAGCGCGCGGGGGGTTGCCGGCAGCCGCGCGACCAGGCCGCGCGCTTCGCTGTCGGGAACGATAGCGTGATTCACCTTGACTCCGTCCGCCCCGGGCTTGTGGAAAGGGGCTATCACCCTCTTTAGAGACAAAAAGGCCCCGAACAAGTCAGGGCCGAAACGGAGTGCCGATCTGTGACCGCAACCCCCGCCTGGCCGCCGCAAAGCGCGCCGCGCCTTCATGTGGAAACGCAATTGGGCGAAGGCGTCGCCGTGCCGGTCGACGGCAATGCCGCCCATTATCTGCTGTCGGTGATGCGGGTGAAAGACGGGGATGCGGTGCTGCTGTTCGACGGCCGGTCGGGCGAATGGGCCGCCCGCGCCCGCGACCTGCGCAAGCGCGACCTGGTGCTGGAATGCATCAGCCGCACCCGGCCGCCCGAACATGTGCCCGATTTCTGGCTCTGCTGCGCCCCGATCAAGAAGGGGCGGATCGACCTGATCGCAGAGAAGGCGTGCGAACTGGGCGTCGCCCGCTTGCAGCCGGTGCTGACCCGCCGCGCGGTGGTGGACAAGCTCAATCTCGACCGGCTCCACGCCCATCTGGTCGAGGCCGCCGAACAATGCGGCCGCACCGCTTTGCCCGAACTGGCGGCGATGGTGAAGCTAGACGCGCTGCTGCGCGACTGGCCGCAGGACCGCTGGCTGTTCTTCGCCGATGAAACCGGCGGCGCACCACTGGCGCAGAGCCTGCGCGACCATGGCGGGCCGGCGGCCTTTCTGATCGGGCCGGAGGGCGGTTTCGATCCGGCCGAGCGGGAGGCGATCCGCGCCCTGCCCCGCGCCGTGCCGCTCTCGCTCGGCCCGCGCATCCTGCGGGCGGAGACCGCCGCCATCGCCGCCACCAGCGCATGGATGACGATCAATGGCGACTGGCAATAAGCGTTGCAATCCGCAATGGGATTGCAGCGGGCGGCGCTGCAACCTATGTGTGCGCCGCGCGCTCTTGTTTGACGCGCAAGGGGCAATCACTAAGGGCGGGGCATGAGCACCAGAACCGACTCAGGGGGACTTGATCCCGTCATCGAGAGCCGCGACCAGCTGATCGCGGCCTTTGCCCGCGGCGAGAAGCCCCGGGACCGCTGGCGAATCGGCACCGAGCATGAAAAGTTCGTCTACAGCCGCAAGGATCATCACGCCCCTTCCTATGCGGAAATGGGCGGCATCCACACGCTGCTGATCGGCCTGACGCGCTATGGCTGGAACCCGGTCTATGAGGGCGAGAATATCATCGCTCTGGCGGGCGAGGATGGCACCATCAGCCTGGAACCGGCGGGCCAGCTGGAGCTGTCCGGCGCGCCGCTCGACAATCTGCACCAGACCTGCGCCGAAACCGGCCGCCATCTGGAGCAGGTAAAGCATGTCGGCGACCTGCTGGGCCTGGGCTTTCTTGGCCTTGGCATGTGGCCCGACAAGCGCCGCGACGAGCTGCCGATCATGCCCAAGGGCCGCTATGACATCATGCTGCGGCACATGCCGCGCGTCGGCTCCATGGGGCTGGACATGATGATGCGCACCTGCACCATCCAGACCAATCTGGACTATGGCAGCGAAACGGACATGGTGAAGAAGTTCCGCGTCAGCCTGGCGCTCCAGCCGCTCGCGACCGCGCTGTTCGCCAACTCGCCCTTTACGGAGGGCAAGCCCAACGGCTTCCTCTCCTATCGCAGCCATATCTGGTCGGACACCGACCCGGCCCGCACCGGCATGCTGCCCTTCGTGTTCGAGGATGGCTTTGGCTATGAACGCTATGCCGACTATGCGCTCGATGTGCCGATGTATTTCGTCTACCGCGAGGGCCGCTATATCGACGCGGCGGGCCTGAGCTTCCGCGACTTTCTCGACGGTCGCCTGTCCGTCCTGCCGGGCGAGAAGCCGACCGAGAAGGATTGGGAGGATCATCTCTCCACCGCCTTCCCCGAAGTGCGTTTGAAAAGCTTTCTGGAAATGCGCGGCGCCGATGGCGGGCCGTGGAACCGCATCTGCGCGCTGCCGGCGCTGTGGGTGGGGCTGCTCTATGATGATGGCGCGCTCGACGCCGCCTGGGATCTCGTCAAGGACTGGCGCATGGACGAGCGGCAGGTGCTGCGCGATTCGGTCCCGCGCCTCGGCTTCGACGCGCCGCTGCCCGGCAACCGCACGCTGCGCGACATCGCGCCGCAAGTGCTGGAAATCGCCCGCGCCGGCCTTGCCGCGCGCGGCCGGCTGAACAGCGCCGGCGACAATGAAACCGGCTTCCTCTCGACGCTGGATGAAGTGGTCGCGTCGGGCAAGACCCATGCGGAACGGCTGCTCGACCGCTATCATGGCGAATGGGCGGGCGACCTCAGCCGCATCTATGGCGAGGAAAGCTTCTGACGAAGCGGCCGATCACTCCGCCGGCGCAAGGTCGGCGGGGCGACGGCGCTGGCCCAGCAGCCAGTCGAAAAAGCGCGGCACGGGCGCGTTGCGTGCCATCCACGCGCTATAGGCGCGATAGTCGGGGTCGCTCGACAAATGCCGCTCCTCCGTCTTGGCGCGCCAGAAATAGACCGCATTGGTAAGCGCCAGCAGCGCGCAATTGCGCACCATGTCGGTGAGGCTGCCCGTCATGGTGAGGAAGGGCAGCGTCGAAAACCACCAGAAGAGATTTTTCGACAGATAGGCCGGGTGCCGGGTCCAGCGATAGGGGCCATGGGTCAGGATGCCGCGATGGGTGAGGTTGGAAAAGCGCAGCCCGAACGCCACCGTCGCCCAGGCATAGATGGCGGTCAGCAGCACCAGCCAGCCCCCCATCGCCCATTGCAGCAGGCCATGGCCCTGCGTCCAATAATCCCATTCCGCGCCATTGGCATGATAGTCGAGCGGCCCGCCGCCGCCCATCAGCACGAAAGGCGGGTAGCAGATCAGCGCCGCCACCCAGCCGCCCAGGAAAGGGTTGGCGGTGCGGATATGCGTGTCCAGCGGCTTCATCGTCATGATATAGCCGACCGTTCCCATACAGACGTCGATCATGAACATGATGGCGATCAGGAAGCCCGTCAGCGCCACCGGATTATGCCAGACATCCTCGACCCGCCATTCGACCACCGACGCGAAATTGCCGGGCACGATGGAGATCATGAAGGCGAGGAAAAAGCCCTTCACCGCCCAGGCGCGGGCATGATTGGCGACCTGATGCAAGTCCGGCCGGCCTGCCGCGCCGCCGATCACCCACAGGCCGAAATGATAGCTCGCATCGCGGACGTCGATCAGGCGCCGGTCGAGCCAGAGGATATAGGGGACGGACGCGACCAGCAGCCAGGGCGCGACCGCCATGAACAGCTGCATGGAATAAAGATAATTGCCGCGCCAGTACCAGCGGGCGATGCAATAGAGGACGGCCAGCGCCAGCCAGGTCGCCCACAGGCCGGCGATCTTGACCATGGCGCTGTCGAGCGCCGCGCGCCACGAGCGGGGCGGCCCCTGCCAGTCTATGCCGGTCGAGGGATTGCGATGCACCTTGTCCACCAGCAGCGACCAGAGCAGCATCGGCAGCGCGCAGGCGGCAAGCGCCGTCAGCCCCGCATTGGGGCCGTTCATCCCATAATGGCGCGCGATCACCGCCCACAGGCCCAGCCCGGCCAGACCGGCAAGGCCGACGCCATGGCTGACGGCGGATTTGGGGCAGGGATCGCTCGGCTTGCTCATGCCGCGGACTTGTAGCGGCAAAATGGTAAGGAAGCCGTGAAAAAGCGCCTCAGGCCAGCAGCCAGTCCCGCGCCGCCGCTTCATTGTCGAAGAAGCGCACCTCTTCCCGCTCGGTCAGGCGCTGCGCCTGCAACCGCGCCAGTGTCGAGCTGGAGACAAAGGCAAGCTTGCGCGAGGCGATGTCGGGCATGGCCATGAAGGTGCGGAAGGCGGCGACAATGTCCTGCGCCTGGATCTTCATGTCGCAGATATTGGCGAGCGTCAGATGATCGGCCGCGTCCAGCGCCTGCCGCTTCTCCCGGTAGAGGGTGGCGAAGGCGCGTACATCCTCCTCCTCGAAAAATCCGGCCATCCGCACCCGCATCAGATTATGCCGGGGTTCGGCCTCTATCTCGTAAAAAACGTCCATCGGCGCCTCCACCGGGTCAACGCTCCCCGCTACCGCTGGTTCAACGCCCGCCCGGCGTCGGAGCATCGCCGCCATCCTCGGCACTTCCGCCCTCCTGATGGAATCGGCCGGACCTTGAGCCCGAAGTGCCGCGCCCGCCGTCGCTTTTGGCTGGCGCCCCGCGTATCAGGCTGTAAAGAACAGACCATGACCATGGGGCGCAGGCGATGATCGCGAAACTCAAAGGACGGCTGGACAGCACCGGCCTCGACCATGCGGTGATCGATGTCGGCGGCGTCGGCTATCTGGTCGGCGCCTCGTCGCGGACGCTGGCGGCGCTCGGCCCGGTGGGCGAAGCGGTGACCATCCATACCGAAATGCTGGTGTCGGAGGATTCGATCCGGCTCGTCGGCTTTGCCCGGGCGGAGGAGCGGGACTGGTTCCGGCTGCTCACCCATGTGCAGGGCGTCGGCTCGCGGGTGGCGCTGGCGATCCTGTCGGCGCTGGAGCCGCAGGAGCTGCATCGCGCCGTCGCGTCGGGTGACAAGGCGATGATCGCGCGCGCCAATGGCGTCGGCCCCAAATTGGCGCAGCGCATCGTCAATGAGCTGAAGGACAAGATCGGCGCGGCGCCGCTGGGCATGGCGGCGGGGCCGGGTGCGGTGGTGCTGCCGGTCGGCGGCCATGGCGCCGATGCGCTGTCCGCGCTCCAGAATCTGGGCTTCCGCCCTGCCGAGGCGGCGAGCGCGGTGACGGCGGCCGAGGAGGAACTGGGCGAGGGCGCGAGCCTTGACGCGCTCGTCCGGCTGGCGCTGCGGAAGGCGGCGAAATGAGCGACGATCGCCTGCTCGCGCCGGCCCGCCGCGTCGAGGATGTGGACGCGGCGCTGCGCCCCAAATCGCTCGACGAATTTATCGGCCAGCAGTCCGCACGCGAAAATCTGCGCATCTTCATCCAGGCCGCCCGCGCCCGGGGCGAGGCGCTCGACCATGTCCTGTTCTTCGGCCCGCCGGGGCTGGGCAAGACGACGCTGGCGCAGATCGTCGCCAAGGAACTGGGCGTCGGCTTTCGCGCCACATCCGGCCCGGTCATCGCAAAGTCGGGGGATCTCGCCGCTCTGCTCACCAATCTGGATGAGGGCGACGTGCTGTTCGTGGACGAAATCCACCGGCTCAATCCCGCGGTCGAGGAAGTGCTGTATCCCGCCATGGAGGATCGCGCGCTCGACCTGATGATCGGCGAAGGTCCGTCCGCCCGGTCGGTGCGGATCGATCTGCCGCCCTTCACGCTGGTGGGGGCGACCACGCGGCAGGGCTTGCTGACCACGCCGCTGCGCGACCGGTTCGGTATCCCGGTGCGGCTGCAATATTATACCGTCGACGAGCTGGAGCTGGTGGTGCGCCGCGCCGCGCGGCTGCTGGACCTTGCGATCACCTCCGACGGCGCGATCGAGATCGCCCGCCGGTCGCGCGGAACGCCCCGCATCGCCGGGCGGCTGCTGCGCCGGGTGCGCGACTTCGCCAATGTGGCCGGGACCGCCGCCGTCGACGCGCGCATCGCCGATGCCGCGCTCGCCCGGCTGGAGGTCGATCATCTCGGCCTCGATCTGATGGACCGCCGCTATCTGCACATGATCGCCGACATTTATCGCGGCGGCCCGGTGGGCGTGGAAACGCTGGCCGCCGGCCTGTCCGAACCGCGCGACACGATCGAGGAAGTGATCGAACCCTATCTGATCCAGCTCGGCCTCATCGCCCGCACCGCGCGGGGCCGCTGCCTCAACGGACCGGGCTGGAAGCATCTGGGCCTCAATCCGCCGGCCGGGGGGCAGGACGGACTGTTCGACTGAACGGCTTTTTCCTTGCCCCGCCTCTCCGCCGCCTCTAGGGCGGCGCGCTTTGCGTCCCGGCGCGGGCGGCCGCTGCAACCGGTAAAGAACATGGCCGTTGAGCCAGCGGGGCGCTATAAGCGTTTCAGGGCAGGCGCGCGGCAGACGCGCCGACAGTGAAGGAGTTGAGCCTTTGAGGGCGATCGAGTCATTTCCCAATCTCGTCACCATGTTCTTCACGCGCGCGAAGGAAAAGGGCGACGCCCCGTTCCTCTGGCGCAAGACCAGCGGCAGCTGGCAGTCGCTGAGCTGGGCGGAGGTTGCGCGGCAGGTCGCGACGCTGGCGGCGGCGCTCAAGGCGCAGGGGCTCAAGCCCGGCGATCCGGTCATGCTGGTGAGCGAAAATCGCCCGGAATTCTGCATCGCCGATCTCGCGATCATGGCGGCGGGCTGCATCAGCGTCCCCACCTACACCACCAACACCACGCGCGATCATCAGCATATCCTGACCGACAGCGGCGCGCGGGCGGTGATCGTCTCCACCGCCAAGCTCGCCAAGCAGCTGATGCCGGCGGTGCTGCGCTCGCAGGCGGCCTTCGTCATCGGCATGGAGCCGCTGCGCGGGGCGCAGGGTCAATATCAATGCTTCCTCTGGAGCGACCTGCTCGCCGCCCATGAAAAGGATCCGGGCGCCGATGTCGATGTCTGCGCCGCGATGCAGACCGCCCAGCGCGCCGATCAGGCGTGCATCATCTATACCAGCGGCACCGGCGGCGCCCCGCGCGGCGTGATGCAGCATCATGGCGCCATCCTCACCAATGTCGAAGGCGCCGGCACCGTCGTGGCCGAGGATTTCGGCTGGGGCGACGAGGTTTTCCTCTCCTTCCTCCCCCTCTCCCACGCCTATGAGCATAGCGGCGGCCAGTTCCTGCCGATCCTGCTGGCCGGGCAGATCTATTATGCCGAGGGGCTGGAAAAGCTCGCCAGCAATATCGAGGAAGCCCGGCCCACCATCATGGTGGTCGTGCCCCGCCTGTTCGAAGTGCTGCGCACCCGCATCATCAAGGCGATCGAGAAACAGGGCAAATTCCCCGCCTGGCTGCTGGGGCAGGCGCTCCGCATCGCCGCGCGCGAGAAAGACGGGCGCGGATCGATATTGGATGCGCCGATGAAGGCGCTGCTGGCGCGGACGCTCAAGCCCAAGGTGCAGGCGCGCTTCGGCGGGCGAATGAAGGCGCTGGTATCGGGCGGCGCGCCGCTCAACCCCGATGTCGGCCTGTTCTTCGACGCGATGGGGCTGACGCTGCTGCAAGGCTATGGCCAGACCGAGGCCGGGCCGATCATCAGCTGCAATCGCCCCGCCGCCGGCATTGCCATGGACACGGTCGGCCCGCCGCTCAAAAATGTCGAAGTGAAGATCGCCGAGGATGGCGAGATATTGGTGCGCGGCGAGCTGGTGATGCACGGCTATTGGCGCAACCCAGTCGAAACCGAAAAGGCGCTGAAAGACGGCTGGCTGCACACCGGCGACATTGGCGAGATCGACGACCGCGGCCGCATCCGCATTACCGATCGCAAGAAGGACCTGATCGTCAACGACAAGGGCGACAATGTCTCGCCGCAGAAGGTCGAGGGTATTTTGACGCTCCAGCCGGAGATCGGCCAGGCGATGGTCTATGGCGACCGCCGCCCGCATCTGGTCGGCCTACTGGTGCCGGACGCCGAATGGACGCAGGAATGGGCGGCCCGGCACGGCGTCGCGCCTGCGCAGGCGGCGACCCATGCCGATTATCTGGCGGCGCTGCGTGAAGCGGTGGACCGGGTGAATGAAGAATTGTCGGTGGTGGAGCGGGTACGCCGCTTCATCCTGGCGGACGAAGCCTTCGCCATCGACAATGAGGAGATGACCCCGTCGATGAAGATACGTCGGCACGTCATCCGCAAACGCTATCAGGAACGGCTCGACGCGCTCTACAAAAGCTGAGGCGGGAGACCGCCGCCGCTATTTCGGATCGCGATAGGGGATGAAGTCGCCCAGCGCGCAGCTGCCGGTGGTGATGCCGCTGACCAGATCGGCGCTGGTCGCGATGTCGCCCCGGCAATATTGCGATCCGAAGGTACGAATGATCATCGTATCGCCGCGCGCCAGACCGGGACAGCTGCCGATCATCTCATTCTTGTAAACGACCCGCCGGTTGGCGCGGTAGAGCAGCACATTGCCGCTGATGACGCGGAAATTGGTCTGCGACGTGCGGCTGATGCAGGTGACTTTCTCGCCCGGCACCTTGCCGGCCAGCGCCTCCTCCAGCTCGGCCATCTGCTTTTCGGTGAGCTTGGGCGGTTCATAGCTGCCGGCGCATCCGGCCAGCAGCAGGGGGGCTAGGCATAGAAAGGCGCGCATCTTTTCTCTCCCGGACAGTCCTTATCAGGGACGCCGCACCAACGCGCAACCCGTCAGGCGGTATCCTTGGCCGTCCGCCGCACCGCCAGTTCGGCAACATCCTGCGCGCGCAAGAATATATTCGTCTCCCGCTCGGCGCCGATGCTGGTGGGGATGGTCGAGCGCCCCTGCGCCCGCATTGCCTCCACCTGTTCGACACGCTGCCGCAGGGCGTCATTGTCCGGCTCGACCGTCAGGGCGAAGCGGCCGTTCGCCAGCGTATATTCATGCGCGCAATAGACCGCCGTCTCCGCCGGCAACGCCGCGAAGCGTTGCAGCGCGTCGAACATCTGCGCAGGCGTTCCTTCGAACAGCCGGCCACAGCCCATGGCGAACAGCGTGTCGCCGGCAAAGAGCATCCGTGCCTGCGGCAGATGATAGGCAATATGGCCCGCCGTATGGCCGGGCACCGCCATCACCTGCGCCTGATGCGCGCCGATGCAGACAGTGTCGCCCTCCTCCAGCAGCCGGTCGAGCGTGCCGATCTTCGCCGCTTCGGCGGCCGGGCCGCTGATGACGCAGCCCGTCGCCGCCCTGATCTCGGCATTTCCGCCGACATGATCGGGATGCCAGTGGGTGTTCCAGATCTGGCCGATCGTCCAGCCCCGCTCCTGCGCCGCCGCCAGCACCGGCTCGGCGACGGCGGGATCGATCACCACCGTCTCCCCGCTGGCCTCATCATGCAGCAGCCAGACATAATTGTCGGAAAGGACCGGGACCTGGGCGACCGTCAGCATCTTACCAGACGCCGCTATTGGGCATGGAGGCCCAGGGTTCGGCCGGCGGCAGATGACCGTCCTGCAACAGCTCGATGGAGATATTGTCGGGCGTGCGGACGAACGCCATATGGCCGTCGCGCGGCGGCCGGTTGATCGTGACGCCGGCATCCATCAGCCGCTGGCAGGTGTCGTAGATATTCTCCACCCGATAGGCGAGATGACCGAAATTGCGGCCGCCATCATAGATTTCGGCGGGGCTGCCATCTTCGGCGGGCCAGTTATAGGTCAGTTCGACCTGCGCATCCTCATCGCCCGGCGCCGCCAGAAAGACGAGGGTAAAGCGCCCCTTCTCACTCTCCATGCGCCGCTGTTCCTCAAGGCCCAGCAGATTGAAAAAGGCGATCGTCCGGTCGATGTCGGTGACGCGGATCATCGTGTGCAGATATTTGGGCAAGTCAGGCTCCTTGGCGTCGCCAGGGGCGACAAACGGCTGAGGGGAATTACCGCCCCAAGATAGGGCAGGAGGGCGCCTGGGAAAAGAGGCGGGGCAGAAGGCGCCCGCCTCAGGGCTTTGGCGCCGGCTCCGTGCCCAGCCGCGACAGATTGTCGGCGGCGGCCTTGCCCGAAGGGGTTTCGGGCGCCAGCTTCACCGCCCGCTGCCAGGCGGCCCGAGCGATATCGGCATGGTCGGTCAGGATCGCGATATTGCCTTCCTCCAGCGCCACCGATGCATCGTCGGGCGACAGCTGCACCGCCCGCGCGATATGCGCCTGCGCCAAAGACAATTCACCGGTGCGCCGAGCGAGCGTCGCCGACAGCAGCCAGCCGAGCGGATCCTGCGGCGCCTGGTCCAGCGCCGCGTCGAGCGCGATGCGCGCCGCGGCTTCATCGCCCAGGCTCACCAGCGCCCGGGCGCGGTCGAGATGGACCTCGCCCTTTTCCAGCCCATCGGGCAGGCTCCGCGCCAGCGCCGCATCGAAATCGTCGCGCGCCTTCTTCGCGTCCCCGCTCGCCAGCGCGGCATTGCCCGCCTGCGCCCAGAGCCGGCCGCTCTGCACCATCTCGCCGCTGCGCTCCGCCTCCTCAGCCGCCTGTTCCAGCGCGACGATCGCCGGCGCCCACCGCTCCTGCCGGGCAAAGGCATAGCCAAGGCAATGGCGCGCATAGAAGCTGCCACCGTCCAGCCGCCATTGCTGGGCGAAGTCGACCGCCTTGTCGGGGGTTTCATTGGCCATATTGATGCAGGTCTGGAATGGCGCGGCGAATTTGGCGGGCACCGGCACCGGACCGTCCGCGTTCGCCTTAGCCGCGGGCGCTGACGCGGCTGCGGCCGCAGCTTCCTTTTCGCGCCGGCTGCGGTTCATCACCGCCTCAATTTCAGGATCATAGGCCTGCATGAAGAGCAGGAGCGGCAGCAGGGCAGGCATCAGAGGCGATCCAGCAGTTGAGAGACGCAATCGATCAGCAGGGCAATATCGCCCGCGCGCGACAGGCGATGGTCGCCATCTTTAATCAGCAGCGTCTGCACATCGGATGAACGCAGCCGGTCCGCGATCCGCAACGCGGTCTCCCACGGCACATCGGGGTCGCGCTGCCCCTGGAGCAGCCGCACGGGGCAGTCGATGCCGATCTCCCCCTCCAGCAGGCGCAGCGCCTGCCCCGACTGCCAGAAAGCCAAGGTGGTGACATAAGGATCGTCGCCATAGGGCGTCGGTTCCTCGATCCGCCCCTCGGTCGCCAGCAGCGCCTTGTCGGCATCGGTAAAGCCCCATTCGGTAAAATCGGGCGCGGCGGCGATTCCCACCAGCCCGGCCACCCGCTCCGGCCGCACCAGCGCGACCAGCAGCGCCAGCCAGCCGCCCATGGACGACCCGACGAGCAGCAGCGGCCCTTCGACCAGCGCGTCGATCAGCAGCAGCACATCGTCGCGCCAGCTCGCCAGCGTGCCCGCGTCGAACCGCCCGTCGCTCGCGCCATTGCCGGCATAGTCGAGCCGCAGCATGGCGCCGCCCAGGCATCGAGCGCCAGCGCCTTGCTCCCCTCCATGTCGGACATATAGCCCGGCAGGAAGACGATGGTCGGCCCCCTGCCCGCCCGATGATGATAGGCAAGACGCAGGCCGTCGGGCCGCGCAAAGAAGCAGGGCGTGGCGGAAAGCGGCGGGGTGTCCATGGCTGTATCCTCCTCGATGGCGCCGGCTCGGGGCTTAACCCGCTTTTTGTGCAGCGCCATGAAAATAATCCGCACGATGCGATTGACAGCCCCCCGACCACCAGCTAACTGCGCGCTCCTACCCCGTGCCCAGATGGCGGAATTGGTAGACGCACCAGCTTCAGGTGCTGGCGATCGCAAGGTCGTGGAGGTTCGAGTCCTCTTCTGGGCACCAGACACCCTCTCGCGAGAAATCGCGGAGGGTTGTTATTCAGCTAAAATCAGTAGATTCCTTGCTGGCGCCGTTCGCTCAGGTCCGCCGGCGTATGGATCTGACCAAGGGCTTTTCGGGGCTCATTTGGGGGCCAATTTGGGGCTTTAGGATCTGCCCTGCTGACGGGTTCTGTGGCCTGCCGTTTAAGCTCGCTAAGTTGGTCGCTCCACCACTGCATCATCTCCCGGCGTTGAGTTAAGTAGGAGCTCCTGTTGTAGATCGCTCGAATGGCATTCTTGTCCTGGTGAGCGAGCGCATGCTCGATCACGTCGGGATGCCAACGCCCACTCTCATTAAGCAATGAGCTTGCCGTCGAGCGGAAACCGTGCGCTGTCATGATCCCACCATAGCCCAATCGCCGCAAAGCCTGATTTATGGTGTTTTCGGAGATCGGCTGAGTCAGCTTATGGAAGGCTGGAAAGACGTATTCGCTACAGCCAGAGATCGATTTCATCGATGCAATAATCTCCAGAGCCTGACGAGACAGTGGAACCTGATGCGCGCGCCGCATTTTCGTTCTACTCGCTGGTATGGTCCAGAGCGCCTCCCCCAGGCTCAACTCCTTCCAATGCATCTTACGTATCTCACCGGGTCGCTGAAACAGATGAGGCGAGAGGCGAAGTGCCGCAATTGTCGAGGGATAGCCCTCATAGCCGTCGATCGCCGCTAATAAATCACCGAGCTTTTCCACCTCGATGATAGCAGGGTGGTGACGAACAGTTGGTGTGACAAGCGCTCGCTGTAGCGACTGAGCTGGATTGTGCTGCGCGCGACCTGTAATAACTGCATAATTGAGAACTCGCCCCGCGAATGATCTAAGGCGCCGCGCCGTCTCCAAGCGTCCGCTGTCTTGGATCTCTTTTAGCACGCCTAGAAGCACCGGCGCTGTAATGTCGACTACGGGCATACGTCCTAGATTGGGCTCTAAGAGCGACAGCAGCCATTTACTCTTTTCTGTAGTAGCCGGTGCCAAGCCATCAAACACGCGTTTTGTGATAAACTCTCGAGCAATATCACCAAACGTGTTGGCCGCCTCTATCTTGGCTGTCAGCTTCTTAGTGCGCCGTTCACGCGAAGGATCAGTTCCATTCGCTATGGCAGTTCGTGCCTCATCGCGCATGGCCCGGGCGGCCTTCAAGGAGACCTCGGGATAACCACCAAAGCTGAGCTTCTTCTCGGCGCCCGAAAATCGATATTTAAGATACCATCGGCGGGAACCAGATTTGCTGACTAGCATATACAGGCCGCTTGCATCCCAAAGCTTGTAGTTGCGATGGGAGGGGCGGGCATTTTCTATTTCTTTTACAGAAAGCGGCATTCGTCCCTCAAGCAGCTTCACACTGGATCAATGCTTCGACGTCGCGCGCAGGGATCAGAGTGCGAGCGCCGATTTTGATGCGGGTTAAATGGCCTTCGTCTATCAGCTTGTAGATCGTAGTGCGGCCAAGGCCGAGCAATGTGGCAACTTCATCGATTGTGTATGTCATTCGGACCATAACGAACTCCTGTTTCATCAATGCCCCCTCACCAGGGGGCGAGGGTTAGCACCGTGGCGCTCGTGTGTTTGATACATCACACATGTTGCACCTGTCGAGTGGGAAGTTACACACGGGATATGACCAAAACCGATTTTCCTTACTCCGGAACGCAAGCAGCTAAGATGCTTGCTGAAGCCATTCACCGGAGACAACTGGAGGGGATCAGTTTGCGTAGATCGGCAGCGGACCTGGGGTATAAACAACCTGTGGTTCTATCCCACTTCTCGAGCGGTCGAACTCCCATTCCCGTCGATCGCGCCCCGCAGTTCGCGGCGATACTCGGGATTGATCATCACAAGTTTATCACCGCCGTCCTTCAACAGCGATTTCCTGATATTGCATGGGAAAAGCACATGTTAGGTAGCAGTAATGCATCAACTTCAGAACTCGCTCAGACACTTGCCATTATCGCCAGCCCTGACCTAGACACGCTCACGACCCAACAACAACGGGTCATACGGGAGGTCGTTGCAGATCCAAATGCAGACCGCCGTTGGCTGTCGGTGCACGAGGTTCCCGTGATCGCTTTGCTACGCCGAATAGCGCCGAATTTGCAGAAAGATGGCCTGCCCCTATCGGACATGCACGCCATTGAAGCGCTACTAGATCCGAAAAGAAGTGTTGAATAACACACACGCCTAGGATAGAATGAATGCACTGATGTCTGACAGGCAGCAGCGATACGCACAGGGACATGACGCCGTGCCCGCGGCATAACAGTGATCCGGGACGAAGACCGGCGCTATGAGCAGTGCAGCGAAGGGAAGATCGGAACAGGAGCGTTTCGGTTGTCGCCCCACACGCCACCTTCGTGGCTACGTGTAAATGGACGCCTGAAAAGACAGAAGCTCTGCATCGCTGCAACTTCTGATCCCGGACGCGTTGGAGTGAGAGCAACTCCGGGATGTGTCCAGCACGAATGCTGGACGACCGAGTATCGCCGCAATGCGATGGATAGGGGGCTTGAGGGCTGGTAACGGACTCCGCCAGCCTTGCTTCGTCAGCTACACAGCCCTTCCCCACTTCGACAGGAAGAAATTATCCCCCCATGTTGTTCCGGATGCGCCTTAGTCAGCCCTTGATCAACATGGGGGGAATAGAGCTTCTCTAGGAAGGCCTTTAATGGTTTTTATCATTAAAATGGAATTCATCCCGCCGCCCCCAGCGGCGGCTAAGTCAAGCCGGAGCGAAGCGCAGGCGATGACCTGACGCCCCGGTAGGGGCGTCAATCATACATTGACAATATGATTTCCATACGTGCAAGCCAATCTGTTTCAGTTCATGAACTTATAATCATTTAATTAAATATCAAAAGATAAGTTAATGCTTAATTGAAGATTTACTCTGGTATGTGCAAAATGATAATTTAATTGAAAGTAAGTTTTTCAAATTTTCCGAGCTTAAGATTTCCACCTTCCAGATACTCTACCATATATAATATGAATAACTCACCTGTATACGGTCTGCGGAGATTAGAAAATAAAGGTTGGTTTTAGATGGATGCAGAAACTTAAATCTAGATAATCGCCTTACGATCTGATTTCAAAGCGTAATCAATTTTGTCGAGATGTAGGCTGATAAGCCACCCGCATTCGATTAAATCACATGTCATGACAAGCTCGTCAGTAACGAAGACGAGTGATTGTATGAATTGTTATGATTTTGAATCTCACGACGGTGTTGAAGCTAAGATATTTGCCAGATCACCGAACCATGCTGCTCAAATTTTTATGGCATGGTGGATGGTTACTCGAGGTGACATCCTTCCTCCAATCAAAGTCACTCCCGGCGATAGCGTAGGAACGCAAGCGCATCTTCAAGAAGCTCGCTTTCTAAATGTTGCCGGTATCGGTCGCTACAATCCACATAACGGGTGGGTGATTTATCCGCCAGAACGCTTTGAGGAGCTAACCTGATGCGCGCGTTTAATATAGAAACTGCCGATGGCGCATTGAAGGTCGTCATCTTCGCCAAGACCGAGCAGATCGCCGCGGACATGTTCTGCGATCACCATCTAGCGAGGTATGGCAGAATGCCAGCCGAATTTATGGTGGAGCGACGAACCATAAGAGCAGATAGTGACGCTACTGCATTGCAAATTGCTCTGCGCCTCCGACAAAGCGGTCTGGGGACGCTATTGAACGGTTCTTGGTCGATTAAAGACATCCCTCGACTGAATCCAGATGCCGTTTAATCTGTAACTTTTATGACTATAAGACAACATCAATTAATTTTTGTGCCCTACATGGAGGGGTTTGCATATTCCAGAAAATATAGGGTTTTGATTGAATAGAAAGAAAATAGGTATGATTGATAAAACTTGCATGTAAGTTGATCAATTTAGCCTGCTTGAGCCAGCTTCATCTTGGCTTTCTCTAATCGTATATGCCTCTAAAGTGCGATATCTAGCCGAGGCTCGAAACCCTCGAGGGCGCTAACGATGCGTGCAACAGCTTCACCGTCGAACATGTCACTGACCCCATTTGGGGCTGCGTTGGTGAAAGGAGGCTCGTATAGCGCCGTAGGGTCCATTTGGCCGGAGGCAGTCAGATAATCGACGATTGTCTCCACAAAGTGGATCTGGTGCGGCGATAGCGCCGTGCCTGCTAAGGCATCGTTGAAAGCAGCCTGCGCCGCGCGACGGTCCAAGCCGACCAGAGACCGGATAAAAACAGGCATATCCGGCATCTGGCGAATACGCTGGAAGTCGGCACTTTCAGCAACGCCGGCGTCAACGAACAACTTTTGAAGTTCGTCCAGATCGACAGGTGTCAGAGGACGTCCTTGCCGGAGGCGTGCCAAAGTGACGTGATCGGCATGCTGATCTACATAGGCACGCGCCTTGCGTCGAAATTGAGCTAGGGATGATGCGCCTCCGAGATCAACCAGTTCGATCTCCCGCTTTGCCCCCATGACATCGGTCACGTTGGTAGTCACGACGACCTGCTTGCCCGGCTCGACAAGGTTCATCAGGCTGCGCAGGCGTCGACGGGCAACTTCCACCATCTGCGGCGTCGCATCGGTCCACCATTCATCGGTCTGAACTTCCAAGATCAAGGCCATGCAACGCGCTACGTCCGGCACGGCGCCCTTGCTTTCGAGCTGATGCACCTGTTCGATGAATGCCTTGCGCAGCGGCGCGAACGTAATGTTGTGCAGCATCGCCAGCTGGATGCGCAGGCACAGAAGGTCAAACCGCTTGGCGTCGACATCGGGATCAGTGAGGCTGGTCGGCAGTCCGGCGACATGCTCGACGAGTTCGTGCCGATCCTCTTCGCCCAGATGGCTCCAAGCGTCACCAGCCTGATACTTCTCAACATAGCGCCGCTTAGTGCGAACGATGAAATTGTCGAGCGGCATGCCGGCAACTTCCTGCCGTAGCTGCGCGCGCACCCCCTCATATAGACCAAGAGGCTCATCGGCCTCGCTCCGATAGCCATCAGTAGGGGAATGCACGGCCTTAATCAGCGCATCGGCTGGGGGCGGCTGCATCAGGCCTAATAACTCGACGCGGGCGGTGAATAGGCGCTCGCCAAGGGGGGCGGCAGCACGGGCCTCAGCACCGTCTATCTGGGCATTGAAGTAATCGAGATTGCCCAGATAATCGAAGACGTAGAAATACTCCTTGTCCGTCCGTTGGCCATTGGCATCGACGAAGATGCCTTCGCGGAGGCGTGTGCCGCGGCCGATCATCTGCCAGAATTTCGATTTCGACCGGACAATCTTGAAGAAGACCAGGTTCAGCACGTCGGGGATATCGATGCCGGTATCGAGCATGTCGACGGACACGGCGATGTGCGGGTCTTTCTCCGGCACCTCGAATTCCTCGATGAGGCTGTGGGCATATTTCACCTGATTGTCGATCAGGCGGCAGAAATGGCCCTTGAGTGCCGGATAATTTGCATTGAACCGCTCAACGATGAACTCGGCATGCTTGTGGTTCTTGGCGAATATGATCGTCTTGCCCAGCCGGTCACCGCCAGCAACCTTGAGGCCGTCTTCCATCAACTGCTTCAGCATCTGGTCGATCGTGTCGATGTTGAACAGCCAATCGTTTATGGCGGCGGGATCAACGCTGTCAGGCGGGCCGTCTTCTCCCCAATCGATAGCGTCCCATTCTTCCTTTTCGTCATCGGGAAGGTCATCATAGCGAATACCAGCGAACGGGATTTTCATCGGCACATCGATCGCCTTCGGCGGCACCAGGAAGCCGTCTGTTACTGCCTGCTTCAGGTCATAGGCGTCGGTTGGAACGCCATCCTCCAATTCGAACAGCGCATAGGTGTTCTTGTCGATCTCGTCCTTGGGCGTGGCGGTCAACCCGACCAGCGGCGCGTCGAACCAGTCGAAGATCGCCTTATATTTCCGATAGACCGACCGATGCGCCTCATCGACGATGATCAGATCGAAATAGCCGGGGCCGAAACGCTGCTTACCCTCCTGCCGCGCCCGCTCGATCAGGTTCATCATTGTCGGATAGGTGGACAGGAAGACGCGCCCGTCCGCCTTGGGATGCAGAACCAGATTGACCGGCGAACTGTCCGCCAAATGCCTGCGGAAGTTACTGGCGGCCTGCTTCACAAGCGGGATGCGATCAGCCAGGAACAAGATGCGCTTGGCCCAGTTCGCCCGCATCAGCACATCGGTCAGCGCGATGGACACGCGCGTCTTGCCGGAACCGGTCGCCATGACCAGCAACGCCTTGCGATGATTCTCGCCGCCACGCTCGACATCCTCGAACCGGTGGCAGACGGCGCGGATCGCCTTTTCCTGATAGGTGCGGCGATGCGATCCGGCGATGGCGCGATTGGTCGGCACGCTGGCGAGCGGCAGGCGCGTCGTGCGCCGCTGCACCATCAGTTGCAGTTCGTCGCGGGTGCGAAAACCGGCCACGGGACGCGGCGGATAGCGCAGATCGTCCCACAGCATATGCTCATAGCCATTGGTGCAGAAGATCATCGGACGCTGGCCGAATTGCGCCTCCAGGCAATCGGCATAGAGCTTCGCCTGCTGCTGGCCCTCCATCACGCTCTTGCGCGTGCGCTTGGCCTCGATCACCGCCAGCGGCTTGCCGTCCTCGCCCCACAGCACATAGTCGACATAGCCGGCGTCGTTGCCATCAGCGCTACGGTCGTTGGGCATCCCATGGACCGGGAACTCGACATCGCGCTTGTCGGTCAGCGGCCAGCCGGCTTCCCGCAGCAGCACATCGATATAGAGGTCGCGGGTTTCCGCTTCGCCATAGTCATGGCCGGCGTCGCGACCCTCATTGGCCTGACGCAGCGCGGTGATCTCCGCGCGCATCGCCGCCAGTTCCGCCTCCAGCGCCTCGCGCGTATCGGCGTCCGCCATGCGCGCCTTGCGCTCCTGCTCCAGCGCGGCGCGGCTGGCGTCGGCGGCATCCTCCAGTCGCTGGACGTCGGCGGGGCTAGTCTGCGGCCCGGTATCGCCGCGCGGCAGAAGGTCTGCGGAGAAGGTCAGTTCGGCCTGTGGCGGATCGTCGGAATAGCGGGTCGCGAACCAGATGCCGATGTGGAACAGTTCGCGCAGCGCACTGACCGACTGGCTGCCGGCGAACTGGCCCGGATGGGCGGCGCGATTGCCGATCTTGCGGATGAGGTCGATCTTGGTGCGGATCATCGTGCCGGCGAGCGCATGAAAGCTCGGCTCGGCGATCAGCGCAGCGAGATGGTCGCCATAGGGACGCCGCAGCGCCGTGTCATGATCATAGAGCCAGCCGACCAGCGCCTCGACCGCCAGGCGGCAATGAACGGCGGCGCCGCGCGGATCGGACAGCGCCTGCCGCTGCGCCATGGCTACATGATCGGCGAGGAAGGGGAAGGCGGTGAGGAAAGCGAACTGGTCGGCCGGAACGGGTGCGGACGGGCGCGGCGCAGTGCTGCCCGAGATTGACAGGGTCTTGCGGCCGCCCGATCCTGCAATGGTCATCGGCTAAAGTTCTCCACGGAAGGCGCGATGTTGGAGGGAGGCGAAAAGAGTGTCGAACTCATTCGATTGCGCAAGACATTGCCGCGATAAGCTGTCCACATGATCGAGCCGCTTAACGAATGCCTCCTGAGAGCCAATTTCCGGAACAATTATCTCAAGCTCCTTCATTTGCGCTGCGGTTAGTTGTGGAACTGCGGTGCCTGAGTTTGATGCCTTCAAGCGGCTTTGAACAGATGGAAGCGACAAATATTCTAATAAATAGCGCGGCATTATATCGCCTGAGCATCGTATGATCATCATTTGAGCATTGATGAAACCAGTTTCGTATTCACAATCGAACAGGGCACATTGGCCAAGGGTTCCGCGCAACGTGACGACGATGTCTTTTCGCATCAACTTTCCACGCGAAAGCGAAGAGAATTTGGACTCAGTTATGAAGTTGCACGATCTCAAATCAAGCTGGCCATTCTTGATATTCGTAGTGCTCAAGAACGGGATACCAGATTGTTGGATATCGCTGCCACTAGGGTAGTTTGACGATCGGTCGCCGTTAATGAGTTCAGCCAGATTGGCGAGCCGACTTGCTGGGAAACGCCCGGAAGCCGCTGCTTTACCGAACATTTCGTGAAAAATTGCCTGCCTTAAGGCGTCAAGATTGGAAGCAGTTTGACGGCAAAGGCGGCGCAGAGCGTCCGCTTGGTCCAAGATCGCCGCAATCCGTCGCTGCTCCGCTATTGGAGGAAGCGGGATTTTAATCTGTTTCAGAGCTGCCTTGTTGAGGGTTTTACCCATAACTGCACGGTTTCCAGCATCGCTAAAGTTCAAAAACTCAAGTGCGCGAGCCAAATATTCCGTATCGAGTTTACTTGGATCAAGAACAGGTAACGCTGCGATTGCTTCGTTGGTAAACAAATCCCGAGCAGCTATCGAAACCTTGCCGATCGAAAGCTTAAAGCTAAACAAAACCGTCCCCGCAGGAACAAGCTTCATATTGCATTCACGCCGTGCCTTTTCGGAAAAGGCCTCTTTGGTAACCTCAAGGCTACGGCTCTGAGACATATCGCCGATCGAGGTCCAAGCATGCTCAGGCTCGTTCCAGTAATCTTTGCGATCGCGCGATGGCGTTCGGCCTACATTTATCTCGCACAACTGATCGAGTGCTACGGCGGACCAACTCACCCCAACATCTCCTCAAGCACCGACAGCCCCTTGGCGATCTCCACCTCCAGCGCGCGCAACTCGCGGATGATGTCCTTCGGCGCGGCATGCTCAACCTCGGCATGCACCACTTCCTTGTAGCGGTTGATCGACAGGTCATAGCCTGCCGCCTCGATCTCCGCGCGCGGCACGCAGAAGCTCTGCGCGGTGCGGAGATTGGCGCGCTCGCCGCCCTCGCGATCGGCCCAGCGGGCGAGCAGATCAGGCAGGTTGTTCTTGCCATGCTCCGCTTCATCCAACGCCCGCGACGGCGCGGAGCCGATCAGGTCGTCGGCCAGCAGCGGGTTGCGCTTGTCGTCCAGGCTCCACCCGTCCGCCTGCATGTCATAATACCAGACGGAATCGGTGCCGCCGCGCCCGGTCTTGGTGAAGATCAGGATCGCGGTGGACACGCCTGCATAGGGGCGAAACACGCCGGACGGGAGCGAGATCACCGCCTCCAGCCGATGATCGTCCACCAGCGCCTTGCGCATGCCCTTGTGCGCCTTGGACGACCCGAACAGCACGCCGTCCGGCACGATCACCGCCGCACGCCCGCCGGTCGACAGCAGTCGCAGGAACAGGGCTAGGAACAGCAGTTCGGTCTTCTTGGTGTTGACGACCTTCAACAGATCCTTGGAACAGCTTTCATTATCCAGGCTGCCGGCAAAGGGCGGGTTGGCCAGGATCAGGCTGTAATGGCCGCTGTCCTCGCCCGCGCCCTCGGCCAGGCTGTCGCGATATTCGATGCGCGGCTCCTCGATCCCGTGCAGCATCATGTTCATCGCGGCGATACGCAGCATCGTCTCGTCGAAATCGAAGCCCGTGAAGGCCTTCGTCTCGAAATGCTGGCGACTGGCGGCGTCATAGAAGATACCAGGATGCTCGCGCCGGACATGCTCAGCAGCCATCATCAGGAAGCCGGCGGTGCCGCAGGCCGGATCGCAGACCGTGTCTTCGGGGCCGGGGTTCATCAGCCGCACGATCAGGTCGATGATGTGCCGGGGCGTGCGGAACTGGCCATTCTCCCCCGCGCTGGAGATCATGGAAAGCAGATATTCATAGACGTCGCCCTTGGTATCGCGATCGTCCATCGGGATCTCGTCCAGTCCCTGCACCAGCTTGTCGAGCAGCGCCGGCTTGGTGAAGGCGAGGCGCGCGCCCTTCATATGGCTGGCCATCACGCTTTCCGACCCGCCCAACGTGCGGAGGAAGGGCATGACGTGATCGGCGACGATCTCATACATGCGTTCGGGCGCTTCATTCTTGAACGTCGACCAGCGCATCAGCTCATAGGGGCAGCCATCGGGGAAGCCGGGGGTGCCCAGCTCATCCTTGCCTTCGGGGAAGACGCGGCGCGGGACATAGCCCTGCTTCTTCAGCGCCACCGCCTTTGCCTCTTCGCGCGTCTGGATTTCGTCGATACGCTTGGCGAAGAGGAGGTAGGTGATCTGCTCGACGCCGGTAAGCGGGTTGGACACACCGCCCGACCAGAGTGCATCGCGCAATTTGTTTATCTGGCCGCGAATTTCACCGGTGAGCATGGAATGTCGGTCTCCGAGGGCAATCGAGATTGAAGTTCAACCGACCTTGCTGAGGGCAGTGGGCAGACGCAACCATAAAGCTTTGCGGCGCGCAAATTCTGGAGCAGTCGCTGCTATTACATGGGACGACGGAGAAGATGTCGTGCGACGCTCGCGGCTTCGACAACGCGCTTGTAAGACATGCACATGTCGTTCAAAATCAATCGGGAATATCTTGCGGGGATCAGCTGGACCCCCGCAAACGAGCCAATGATGATCGAACCCGGGATAGTCATGAACATCGTCGGTTGTTCGCTAATCTTTGTGAAAGAAATGCTCGGATCAGCGGCGCGATTATAAGAGGTCCTAGAGATCATCACCGCTGCTGATCCTGATGCCGCCTATCAGGCGAGTGCAGGCCATAATACCCATCCACAGGCGCGGGAATGAAAGATGAGGATATTTCTCGACGACGAGCGCTCCCCTCCCATCGACGAACCTGATTGGCTTATTGTCCGATCAGTGCCAGCCTTGCTGGACATGGTGATGGCGCATTCCGAGGACATCACTGAAGTTTCCTTCGACAATGACCTTCAGGATGAGCTTGAAGGGCGCCACGCCCTTGGGCGTATCATCGGTGATGCTCTCAACCCGGCGCTTCACCTGCCCCGGCTACAACGGATCACCGTCCACAGCGCGAACATCGTAGCCTCAGACGCGATGATCGCCATGATAGCTGCGGCGGTCCGGCACAACCAGATCCCCGCTATCGATATCCGCAGGCGGAGCGCACTTGAACATGACTATCCTATGGAGTCGGGCGATGTGCCTGGAGCCTGACTCAAGGCGCAGTAAACTGCGCTGAGGCAGACGCCCTCATCGAGGATTCTGCTGCTTATAGACCTCACGAGGGGCAGCGCCCCCGCCTCAGCAGCTCAACCAAGCATCAGCACATCAGCGCTAGATTGGGGCCAAAGCTGGGGCCAATCCAAGATGCTGATTATATTTTTGCTTGTTTTTCAGCATGATAGATCAACGGTTGCAGTGCTCTTCTGGCACCATTTTCTCACCGACATCGATAGAGACATCCCCCCTGCGGGGCACCGGCATGTTCGCTTGGCGCTGACGATGTTGCGCCGCAGCTTGTTGCCCGCGGCGTTCACCGCGTTCGGCAACAAAAAAGGCCCGGTCGATCGCTCGCCGGGCCGTTTCTGTCTGTCTTGCGGAGGTCAGCTGCCGTTCGGGCCGCCCGGACCGGCGCCGCCCGGGCCGAGGCCGCCGGCGCCGACCGCGCCGATATTGCCGAAAATCTCGTCGAACAGGCTGCGATGGCGGCCCAGAGTCGGCGTCTTGTCGCCCGATGGCGAGATGCGCGCCACCTGCTCCAGCCCCATCCGGTCCACCGCCACCACATTGCCGGCATCGTCGAAGCGGACATGCAGCACGGTCTGCGATACCGGGCGCGGGCTGGCGAAGGCGAGCGCGCGCATGTCGCGCGACACATAATACCAGTCCTTGTCGCCGAACTGCGCGGTGAAGCTCGGCCGGCCCAGCGTGCCTTCCACCGAGGCGCGATTGTCGATGCCCGGCTGGACCGAATCGACCAGCAGCTTGTCGACCTGATAGCCCTGATGGGTGCGGATGCGGGTGCAGGCCGGCGCGGTCAGCAGAACAGCACCCAGCGCGGCGGCGACCAATATCCGCCCGCTACGGGAATGACGGCTGAACTGCGGCATGCTATTCTCCTGCGGGATCAGGCCCGAACCCAATAAAGATCAAGCCGCCATTGCATTGGGCGGCATGGCGATCAATATGGAAATGCAGCGGCGCCGACAAGGGCCGTCGCGTCGGCGCAGCCGCCGGCTTCCTCCTTCCAAGACGATCTGCCTTTCATGCCCAACCGGCCCCCTTCCTTTCTCCAGCGTCTCTTTTCCCGCACCGATCCGCGCGCATCGCTGCTCACCCTCTATCGGGCGATCACGTCGGAGGGGCGGCAGACCCACTGGTATGTCGACGGGCAGGTGCCCGATACGATCGACGGCCGCTTCGACATGATCGTCGCGGTGCTGGCGCAGGTGATGATCCGGCTGGAGGCGCAGGAGGCGCGGCAGGAAAGCGTCTGGCTGACCGAAACCTTCGTCGAGGATATGGACGCGCAGCTGCGGCAGGAGGGGATTGGCGACGTTGTGGTCGGCAAGCATATCGGCCGCATGATGAGCGCGCTGGGCGGGCGGCTCTCCGCCTATCGGAGCGCCTTGCTGGGCGAGGCCGATCTGGGCGAAGCGCTGCGCCGCAACCTTTACCGCGGCGATGCACCGGACGAAGCCGCGCTGGCCCATGTCGAAACGGCGCTGCGCGCGCTGTGGACGCGGATCGGCAGCCGCTCGCGCGATGCGCTGCTGGCAGGAGATTTGGGATGAACGACGACGTATCGATTGAATTTTCCCGCCCCGTCAGGATCGACCAGATCGGCCGTCTGGCCGGCAGCGAACATATCGCCGCCACGGCTGATGAGCGGGCGGCGTTGATGCAGCGCTTCGGCCTGCTCGCGCTCGATCAGCTGGAGGCGGATTATGGGCTGGAGCAGGAGGGGACGACCATCCTGGCGCGCGGCCATGTTCGCGCCGCGCTGGCGCAACCCTGCGTCGCCACCGGCATGGCGGTACCCGAGACGATCGACAGCGATTTCACCTTGCGCTTCGTGCCGGAAGATCCCGCGCTGCCCGAAGGCGAGGAGCTGGAGCTGGACGCCGAGGATTGCGACACGATCGGATATAGCGGCGCGATGATCGACATGGGCGAAGCGGTGGCGGAGACGATCGCGCTGGCGATGACGCCCTATCCCCGCGCACCCGAAGCCGATGCCTATCTCAAGGAAGCCGGCGTGCTCAGCGAGGAACAGGCAAGCCCGTTCGCCGCCCTGCTGGCGCTGAAGGACGACGCGGAGAGCAAGGGGAGCAAGGGCGGCAAGGAGGGCGACAGGGGCTGACGCCCAACCGCTTGTTTCCCTTTCGTTCCAGCCATGGCATAAGCGCACCATGGACTCCCCGCCCTCGCCGCCACTGCGCAAGATCATCCATATCGACATGGATGCCTTTTACGCGTCGGTGGAGCAGCGCGACGATCCGGCGCTGCGGGGGCTGCCGATAGCGGTCGGCGGCGGCGGGCCGCGCGGGGTGGTCGCCACCGCCAGCTATGAAGCGCGCGCTTTCGGCGTTCGCTCGGCCATGCCCGGCGCGCGGGCGCGGCGGCTCTGCCCCGACCTTGTTTTCGTGAAGCCCCGTTTCGAGGTTTATCGTGCCGCCTCGGCGCATATCCGCGCGATCTTCGCGCGCTTCACCGACATGATCCAGCCGCTCTCGCTGGACGAAGCCTATCTCGACGTCACGCAGAACAAGCCCGGCATCGCGTCGGCCACCCGCATCGCCGAGGATATACGGCGCCTGATCCGAGAGGAAACAGGACTGACCGCTTCGGCCGGCGTGTCCTATAACAAGCTGATCGCCAAGCTGGCGTCGGATCAGAACAAGCCCGACGGCATCTGCGTGGTGACGCCGCAACAGGGGCCGGCCTTTATCGCCGCGATGCCGGTGCGCCGCATTCATGGCGTGGGGCCGGTCACTGCGCGGCGGATGCAGACGCTGGGAATCGAGACGGGCGCCGACCTGCGCCGCTGCGACCTTAACTTTCTGCAAGCGCATTTCGGCAGCGCCGCCGGCTTCTACCACCGTGCCGCGCGCGGGCTGGACGACCGCCCGGTGCAGGAGCGGCAGGAGCGCAAGTCGATCAGCGTCGAAGACACATTTTTCGACGATCTGCGGGCGGAAGAGGCGCTGGTGACGGAGATCGACCGGATTGCGCAGAGCCTATGGTCGCGAATCGAGCAGAATCGCCTCTATGGCCGCACGGTCGTGCTCAAGATCAAATTCGCCGATTTCCGCATCATCACCCGCTCGCGCAGCTTTTCAGCGCCGGTCCGCGACGCCGCCACCCTGGCCGAAGCGGGGCGTATGCTGCTCCGGGCGCAATTGCCGCTGTCCATGGGCGCGCGGCTGTTGGGTCTGGGCGTCCATAATCTGGAAAGCGTCGAGGCGCCGGAGGAGGAGAGCCAGCTGGCCCTGCTCCTCTGACGCTCGTCACAGATCAGAAGGGCAGCCAGCTGCGCTTTTCGGTGAACTTCATATAGCCGGCATTGACGCCCAACCGATAGCCGACGCCCAGCCGGATCGGGATCAGCACCACATTGCCCCAGCGCAGATAGCTGGCGTTGAAACCGCCCACCAGATAAGCGGTGCCCTCCGCCGCCGGGAAGCGGTGATAGAGATCCTGCGTGTCGTAGAGATTATAGACCAGCACGAAAGTATTGGCCGCATTGCCGCCAAAGTCGAAGCCGACCGACGGGCCGGTCCAATAGACGTCGCGCTTGCCCTCGATCTTGTGATTGAGCGTGCCCGAACCATAGCGCAGCCCGACCACGAATGCGCCCGACGCCTCGCGCCCGGCAATATAGGCATTGGGGCGGCCCTGATCCTTCAGGATCTTCTCGATGATGCCGGCCAGCCCTTCAGCGCCCTTGCCGAACACGCCCTCGGCCGCGCCGATCAGGTCATCTTCCTGATAGGAATCGCCGGGGGAGGGCGCCGCGGGCGGCGTCTGGCCGGTGACAGGGGCGCCGGTGGCGGTGGAGGGATAGCCCGGATTGGTGACCGGCGGCGGCGGCGTGACCGGCGCACTCTCCTGCGCGCCGACGCTATAGTCGACACCGGGATCGGTCGGCGTGCTGCTCTGCGGCGGCACCGGCGCCAGATCGGCGTCGATCGCGGTGTTGGGATCGACCGTGCGCACCTGCGCCGAAGCGGCGAGCGGGGTCAGCGCCATTCCGGCGATAGCCACGATCATGGCGCTCGCCCGCGCGAAGCGGCCGGCGGCGCGCTTGTGAATGCCGATCATCTGCCGGATACTCCCCGATTGAAAACGCTCTTGAAACATCGCCCAGATTATCGGCGTTCAAGCTGAAACGACAATGAACGAACGTCCATCTGAGTCGATTCCACGTTGGATCGATTTGCTTCGGCAGGCCAGCATAAAAATCGCTGCACAGGACCGTTGCCATGCGCCCAAGCCGTCGCTATAGCCCCTCTCCTAGCCACAGCCTGCCCCTCCGGCAGGCGAATTCGTGCGGAGACGTGGGTGAGTGGCTGAAACCAGCGGTTTGCTAAACCGTCGTAGCCTTAAGGGGCTACCGAGGGTTCGAATCCCTCCGTCTCCGCCACCTTTTTCCTGTTTGCCCGTTTAGCCCGCCGCGCCAGCCTCAGGGCTGGCTCAGCAGCGCGAATTCGCCATAGCTGCCTTGGAAGAAGAGCAGCGGCCGGCCGGTGCGCTCGACCTCCAGATCCAGCACCCGGCCGATCACGATATGATGGTCGCCCGCCTCATGCACCGCCTCCAGCGTGCAATCGATCCAGGCCAGCACATCGTCGAGGATCGGCGATCCGGCCGCTGATGCGCGGTGGGATATGCCCGCGAAGCGATCGGGGCCGCCGGCCGCGACCTGCCGGCATAGGGCATGCTGGTCGCTGGCGAGGATATTGACGCAGAATCGCCCCGCCGCCTGAATGCGCGACCAGCTGATCGATGCCTTGGCTGGCAGGAAGGCGACCAGCGGCGGTTCCAGCGAGACCGAGGTGAAGGAGCCCACCACCATTCCCACCGGCGTGCCGTCCGCCTCCAGCGCCGTCACCACGCAGACGCCGGTCGGATAATGGCCCAGCACGCGGCGGAAGGTCGCGCTGTCGAAACTGCTCGCATTCATCCTGTCTATTCGCTCCCGATGGCTGCCGGCGCTCCTCCTCCGGCTCCGAAGCCGGCAAGGCAAGGAAAAACAACCGTCGGCCCGGGTGTTGGTGCCGGGCGCGCTCTAAAGAGCGATACCGCCCGCCGCCAGCACCGCCAGCGTCAGCAGTTCGGACGCGTTGGAGGCCATGGTCGCGATCTGCACCGATTTCTCCATGCCGACCAGCACCGGTCCGATCATCGACGTGCCCCCCAGCTCGCGCAGCAGCTTGGCCGAGATATTGGCCGATTGCAGCCCCGGCATTACCAGCACATTGGCCGGCCCCGACAGGCGGCTGAACGAGTAATTTTTCATGACGGCCGGATTGAGCGCCGCATCGGCGGTCATCTCGCCCTCATATTCAAAGTCGACGCCGCGCGTATCCAGCACCTTCACCGCATCGCGCACATTGTCGAGATAGGCGCCCGGCGGGTTGCCGAAATTCGAGTAGGAGAGGAAGGCGACGCGCGGATCATGCCCCATGCGCCGCGCCACCGCGACCGTGCCTTCGGCGATGTCGGCCAGTTCGGCGGCGGACGGCCGTTCATTGACCGTGGTGTCGGCCAGGAACACCGTCTTTTCCTTTGCCACCAGCACATGGATGCCAAAGGGCGTGCGGCCGGCGGCGGGGTCCATCACCCGCTTCACCTCGCGCAGCGTCTGCGCATAGGGACGGGTCATGCCGGTGATCATCGCGTCGGCGACGCCCATCTTGACCAGCAATGTGCCGAAGATGTTGCGGTCGCGATTGACCATCCGCTCACAATCGCGGCGCAGATAGCCGCGCCGCTGCAAGCGGGCATAGAGCAGGTCCACCATCTCCGGCACGAGCGGCGAATTGACGCTGTTGTGCAGCTCATAGCTTTCAGGATCGCGGATGCCGAGCGCCTTCAATTGCTCCAGCACATTGCTGCGGCCGACCAGCACCGGCGTGCCATAACCCATTTCGCGGAACTGGATGGCGGCGCGCAGCACCACTTCCTCCTCCGCCTCGGCGAAGACGACCCGCTTGGGATTGGCCTTCGCCACTTCGAAGGCGGTGGTGAGGACCGACGTGGTCGGGTTGAGTCGCGCCTTGAGCGACTGGCGATAGGCGGTCATGTCGGCGATCGGCTTTTGCGCGACGCCGGTTTCCATCGCCGCTTGGGCGACGGCGGCGGGCACCACCTCCATCAGTCGGGGATCGAAGGGGGCGGGAATGATATAGTCGGGGCCGAAACTGTGCGACCGGCCATAGGCTTTCGCCACTTCCTCAGGCACGCGCTGGCGCGCCAGTTCGGCGATGGCATGGGCGGCGGCGAGCTTCATCGCATCGTTGATGCCGGTCGCCCGCACGTCGAGCGCGCCGCGAAAGATGAAGGGGAAGCCCAGCACATTATTGACCTGATTGGGGAAGTCCGACCGGCCGGTGGCGACGATCACGTCGGGACGTGCCGCCTTGGCATCGGGCGGCAGGATTTCCGGATCGGGATTGGCCATGGCGAAGATGATCGGCTTGTCCGCCATCGACCGCACCATGTCCTGCGACATGGCACCCGCGACCGACAGGCCCAGAAACACGTCGGCGCCCTTGACCGCTTCGGCCAGCGTGCGCGCGTCGGTCTTCACCGCATGGGCGGACTTCCACTGGTTCAGCCCTTCGGTACGCCCCTGATAGATGACGCCCTTGCTGTCGCACATGATGACATTGTCATGCGGCACGCCCAGCGCCTTGATCAGTTCGGTGCAGGAGATGGAGGCGGCGCCCGCGCCGTTCACCACGACCTTGAGATCCTTCATCTCGCGCCCGGTCAGCAGCGCCGCATTGATGACGCCGGCCGCCGCGATGATCGCGGTGCCATGCTGATCGTCATGAAAGACCGGAATATTCATCCGCTCTTTCAGCGTCTGCTCGATGATGAAACATTCCGGCGCCTTGATATCCTCAAGGTTGATGCCGCCAAAGGTCGGCTCCATCAGCTCGACCGCATCGATGAAGCGGTCGACATCCTCGGTCTTCAACTCGATATCGATCGAATCGACGTCGGCGAAGCGTTTGAAGAGCACGGCCTTGCCCTCCATCACCGGCTTGGAGGCGAGCGCGCCCAGATTGCCGAGGCCCAGAATCGCCGTGCCGTTGGAGATCACCGCGACCAGATTGCCCTTGGCGGTATAGTCATAGGCGGTTGCGGGATCATCGGCGATCGCGCGGACCGGCACCGCGACGCCGGGCGAATAAGCGAGGCTGAGGTCGCGCTGTGTCGCCATGGGCTTGGACGCGACGATCTCGATCTTGCCGGGCCGGCCCGATGCGTGGAAATATAGCGCCTCGCGCTCCGAAAATTCGACATGCGACTTGTCGTTCATAGCGCGGCGCCCCTCCTGAATTTCGATGCCTTGCCCTAGCGGCAAGCCCATCTTGTGGGCAAGTGCGAGAAGCGGATTTTCGGGCCGGGCGGCCCAAGCGCCACTGGCCTGCGCGCAGCGATGCCGCTATCGGCTTGCCGCATGGCCAGCAGCACCCAGACCACCGCACAGCCGACCCCGATGATGGCGCAATATCTGGCGCTAAAAGCCGAGGCGCAGGACTGCCTGCTCTTCTACCGTATGGGCGATTTTTTCGAGCTGTTCTTTGATGATGCCAAGCTGGCGGCGGCAACGCTCGACATCGCGCTCACCAGCCGGGGCGAGCATGAGGGCGCGCCCATCCCGATGTGCGGCGTGCCCGTGCACAGCGCGGAAAATTACCTCGCCCGCCTCATCAAGGCGGGGCATCGCGTGGCGATTGCCGAACAGACCGAAACCCCCGCGCAGGCCAAGGCGCGCGGCGGCAAGGCGCTCGTCGCGCGAGCCATCGTCCGCTATGTGACGGCCGGAACGCTGACCGAAGAGACGCTGCTCGATTCCCGGCGCGACAATATGCTGGTCGCGCTGGCGCAGCTGGGCGGGGAAGGGGCGAGCGACATCGGTCTTGCCGCCGCCGACATTTCCACCGGCCGATTCGAAACGATGACGGTGGCACTGTCCGACCTGCCGGCCGAACTCGCCCGCCTGCGCCCCAGCGAAACCATCTTGGCGGAGGGTGCGAGCGTCAGCGGCATCGACTCCCATCCTTTTGATCGGGCGGCCTTTTCCAGCAGCCGCGCCGAAGACGCGCTCAAGCGCCTGTTCGGGGTCGCGACGCTGGACGGGTTCGGCCAGTTCAGCCGCGCCGAGCTGGCGGCGATGGGCGGGTTGATCGGCTATCTCGATCATGCCGGCAAGGGCACGCTGCCCTTCCTCGCGCCGCCGCTGCGCAAGACCAGCGGCGGCCATGTCGCCATCGATGCGGCGACGCGCGAGAGTCTGGAGATCGTCGCCACCGGCAGCGGCAGCCGCGCGGGCAGCCTGCTGGGCGCGGTGGATCGCACGGTATCCGGCGCGGGCGCGCGGCTGCTGGCACAGGATCTGTCGGCGCCGCTGATGGACGCGGCGCTGATCGAGGCACGGCTGGGCCTTGTCCAGCTGTTCCACGATGATGGCCTGCTGCGCGACCAGTTGCGCGCGGCGCTGCG